>JAQUVC010000001.1:39329-46862 GCA_028693535.1 Bacilli bacterium | reverse complement strand
AAAATTGCGGAATATTCAGTTGCTGTTGTGAAAAACAAACCGAATTTTCATATCAACTTTGTGATGGATGTATCGCCAGATTGCGATTGTGCAAACTATAATGATATTGCAGTAGTTCCTAACATAGGAATCTTGGCTTCTTTTGACCCTGTTGCTTTGGATCAAGCGAGTGTTGATTTGGTCAATGCAGCACCAATTGTGGAAAAAAGCTCACTAGATGAAAAAAAACATCATCACGATAAGTTTAAAATGCTTCATCCTGACACAAAATGGGAAGCAGGACTCATTCATGGAGAAAAAATAGGCCTTGGAGAACGAAAATACGAATTAATAGAAGTGAAATAGAAAGGAAAATAATATGAAAAATTGGCAAGAAATTGAAAAATTTTTAAAATTAATTCATCAAGATCATATTGATAACCAAAAATATTATATGTTTGGTTATCAAGAGGCTTACAAAAAAATGAAAGTGGTTAATTTAGGATATATTCCTTTTTATGAAGGAAAAGAAAGTACAAGAGATGTAGAGATACTACCAGATTTATATAAGAAAAATCGACCAGCAATTATCAAGAAAAGCACGAAATACATCTGTATTCATGATACAGCAAGTGGAGCGCCAAGCGCTGTCGGACAAGCTCATCGTCGTTGGCTAATGAGTATGGCGAATGACAAAGACAATCAAAACTCAGTATCGTGGCATTTTACTGTTGATGAAACGGGTGTTTTTCAACATTTACCAACAAATGAAGTTGCACATCATGCTGGTGATGGCTATCGAGAATGGGGAAGCACCTATTTTAATACAACGTATAAAAGAACTTGTATTACTGGTGGGAATCTAAACAGTGTTGGAATCGAAACGTGTGTTAATTTTGGTTCTGATTATACAAGAACAATGAGAAATACAGCCAAATTGGTTGCAGAATTGATGATAGAGTTCGATTTAGACATTAATGCTGTAAAACAACATAATGATTTTTCGGGAAAAGATTGTCCAATGACAATGAGACATGCGAATCGATGGCAAGAATTCTTACATTTAGTAACAATTGAACATTTAGGGAAAACCCGATTTTCAGATGTTACATTTACTTGGAAGAGTTTAACACCAGAGGTTATGGATGATACAGGCAAGATTGTTCAACATATAGATAATGGACAAGTTGATTATGAAGTAGAAGTTGAATATCATAACGAAAAAAGAAAATACCCATTTACAGGATATATGAATCATTTATTTTAGGGAGAGAAATCTTCCTTTTTTTGTTTTCAAATCAATTGAAACATGGTAAAATTAATCTGAGGAAAAATTTATGAAAAAAAGATTATTACTATTTGCATTGTTGTTTTTTACCATCCCATTATATGGATGCAACAAGGTCATAGATCCTGTTGATGAAGATCCACTAGAAGAAAAGCCTAGCGAAGAAAATCCAGAAGTAGTGACAATGGAAGCGGTTAAAACGTGGTTAATTGATCAATATGATCAATACATTATAACCTCAAACATCGTGTTTCCAACAACGGATGATAGTGGAATAGCAAAAATTGAAGTAATTTCCTTTAATCGCAAGCATCTGACAGATCAAGGAGAATTAACTGCACCACTATTTGATTTGGAGGTTGAAATTCTATTCATTATTGATATTGGAGAAGAGACAGATGATGTTATGATTTCTGTCATCCTTCAAGGATATGGTGACGAGTTTGATGAGACAATGGTATGGCTAGACGAACAAATCCCGCAAAATATTCTCACAAACATTACTCTTCCTACTCTATATTCACAAACAGGAGCTAAGCTTTCTTGGATGAGTTCTGATGAAGGGGTAATCACATCCACAGGAATAGTAACGAGAAATACTGACCTGAATAAAGGAGCATTATTGAGTTGTGAAATAGAAATTGCTGGTGAGGTGAAGTTGTATACCAAATATGTCTACATTTTAGGAAGAACAGACAAAGAAAAAATTGCCATTGTTAAGGCATGGCTAGATGATCAATATACCATTAGTTATATTGACGAAAATACTCAATTTGTGACCACAGATGAGGTATATCATGCAAGAATAATTTGGACATCTCAAAATGAAAGTATAGTAAACAAAAATCTAGAATACATCCGTCCACTATATGACACAAAGATAGCATTTAGTGTAGCAATAGGGATTGGTGCTAGCTCTTCAAGCTTTCATTATATATTCAATGTTTTTGGGAAAGAACATGAGAATACTTGGAGCAAAATTGAAGATTTTTTGAACAGAATAAACACACCACAAATTAAAACACAAAGATTTTCGCTATATGGGTATGAAGTAGGGTACGAAAATGTCCCGAGTGAAAACATTGGTTATCTACCTTTTTACGATGAACAAGAAATGGAGATTATTCAATCAATATTACCTGATAGCAGTCCTCTTAAACCGAACAGGATGCGGAGTGCAACGAGATATATTGTCATTCACAACACCGGTATGGCGCATCCAACTGCAACGGCAAAGGGGCTTGATGAGTATATTCATTCAACGGACAGAGTCGCATCGTGGCATTTTTCTATCGATGATAAAGAAACATATCAACAATTAAAGCTAGGTGAGATTGGTTGGCATGCTGGAGAAAGCAATGGTAACAATTATGGAATCGGAATTGAATCATGTGTTTATGAAGGTGTTGATTTTAACATGGTCATGCGTCGATTAGCGAAATTAGTTGCTCATTTATTGATACGATACCACCTTGATTTAACGGATATAAAACAACATTATGACTTTTCCGGAAAGGATTGTCCTCAAGTAATAAGGCATGCAGATCGATGGAGTGAATTATTATATTTAATCCAACTAGAATATTTTGCGCAAACAGAACTTCAAGGAGTGGAATTTACTTGGAAAAGTTTAATGCCTGAAATATTGGATGATGAGGGGAAAGTGATTAATCATCCAGGTGTTGAAACTGCGATCAATTATCAAGTAGAGGTTAATTTTGCTGGTGAAAAAAGAAGTTTTACCTATGCTTCTACTCTGCTAGCAAGAGTAAAATAATAAAAACGAAGGAAACGTCATAAAAAGAATACGTTTCCTTTTTATTTTTTGAAAACTTCCTTGGTTATTTAAATGTTTTATGTTATAATTTACAAGGATTGAAGTTAAGGAGAATACAAAATGGAAAAATGGCAAAAGATTGAAAACTTTCTAGACAAAATCAACTTAAAAGAAATCAAAAACCAAATTTATTTTTTATATGGTTATGAAGAAGGTTACGAACAAGTTCCAAGTGAAAATAATGGATATTTACCTTTTTATGATCATTTAGATATGGTAATTCAAGAAAGCCTATTACCTAGTGATAGTAAATTGAAACCAAACACGAAGCGTAAAACAACAAAGTACATTACGATTCACAACACAGGAATGGCACATCCTTCTGCAACAGCGAAAGGACTAGCCGAGTATATTCAGACAACGGATAGAGTTGCTTCGTGGCATTTTTCTCTTGATGACAAAGAGACCTATCAACATCTTGGTTTAGATGAGGTTGGTTGGCATGCTGGTGATGGTTCTCACACATGGGAAGAAACATATTTTAATAAAGTATATAATAAAGAATGCATTGGCGGTGGCAACCTAAACAGCATCGGTATTGAATCTTGTGTTTATCAAGGTGTCGATTTCAACATGGTCATGCGTCGATTGGCAAAATTAACCGCCATGTTATTGATTACATATCATTTAACAAGTAAAGACGTGAAACAGCATTATGATTTTTCAGGGAAAAATTGCCCACAAGTTATTAGAGAAGCAAAGCGATGGGAAGAATTTTTGTATTTGGTTGATTTAGAACTGTTTGCTCAAAAAGAGTTACAAGATGTTGTGTTTCATTGGCAAAGTTTAACGCCAGAAATCATGGATAATCAAGGGAAAATTATCGATCATCCAGGGCCAGCAACAAAAATTAGTTATCAAGTTGAAGTTGAATACAATCATACAAAGAAATCATATTCTTTTACATCATTATTATTAGAAAAAAAATAAAGGAGAGTATATGAAAAAACTTAGTTTAACAATGGTTTGTTTATTCGCTTTTATTTTTCTAGTTGGGTGTAAACCAGAACCAAACGAGGAAGAAAAATTGACTTTTCAAGAAGTCGCTAACTGGATAGATGAACAATATAAAAATAAAGAGATTACAGAAACAATTACTTTACCAGCTAGCTATCAAGAAGCAACATTAACTTGGATCAGTCAAAATGCAGCTGTATTTTCTAGTGAAGGCAAAGTAAACGCATTAGAAACAGATATTGAGGTTGTTTTAGAGTGTGAAATAACCATTGATAGTGAAATAAAAAAGCATGAAGTAATGTTAATCATAAAAGGTAAAATAAATGAAATGACGGTAATTAGCGAATGGATAACGATGTATTTTGCTACGATCGATATCAACCATTTGAGTTTACCAACAACCCATCCTAATTATAACTGTTTGATTACTTGGGAATCATCAAACGCAGAAATTCTAAGCGTTAGTGGGGTATTGAATAAACCATATGGGCAAGATGTAACGATTCAATTGAGTTGTGAAATCAATTACCAGAATGAAATTAAAAACGTGAGTTTTGACGTTGTTGTTATGAAAGTAGACGCTGGCGAAGAAATTACAGAGGTTTCTAACTGGTTAATTGCCAATTATGCTAACAAAGTTGTTGATCAAGATATGGTATTACCATCTGAGCATCCAACCATCCCAGCAACGCTAACTTGGTTGAGTTTTTATGAAGACATTATGGATGATAATGGTCATTATGTGGCACCTATTCTTGATCAAAAAATAGAATTTCTATGCACAATTTCTTTTAATGGGGAAAAAGAAGATGTGTTTGTTGAAATGGTGGCTAAGGGAAGTGGAACTGTAATGGACGCAATCAAAGAATGGGTAAAAAAACAAATAGGGTCACCAATAATATATAATTTCCGATTTCCTACGGATTATCCAAAGTATAATGCGACCTTTACATGGTCATCTGGAAATGAACAAGTGATTTCTAATAATGGGGAAGTAATACGACCTCTCGTTGGAGACGCTACGGTTAGTCTTACTTGCTTTATCACATATGAAGGAGAAACGGAAAGATACTCTTTTGATGTTGTTGTTTTAGAACTAGCAGCACGAGATAAATGTAGCGAAGCTAAGAAGTGGTTAGATGAAACATTTTTAGGATTTACGAAAATTGATAGCGATTTGGATTTACCAACAGTGTATAGTCCAATGCAAGCATCTATAAAGTGGTCATCTAGTTTTAGTAATATTGTTGATTCAACAGGAAAGTTTACACAACCAATTTCTGGAACAAATATTTCTTTAATCGCAGCAATTACTGTAGGAACGTATACATTAGAAGTTGTTTATAGTTATGAGGTAGCGGGCTTTACCTATACAAACAAATGGGAAGCAATCGAAACATTCTTGAATTCAATACATTATAAAGAGATTAAAACACAGTATTATCAAACCTATGGGAATCGTACGTTAAATGTTATCAATTATGGATATTTACCATTTTTTGACCATAACAATGCAGTTATTGATATGAGAATACTACCATACACCTATGGAAAACAACGGACAGGTATTATCCGAAATAGTACACAATATATTGTTGTTCATGATACAGGAAATAACAATAATGGTGCTGATGCGGAAATGCATTGGAAATATATTAATAATTTGAATAATGATTCCGAGTCTAGCTCTGTGTCATGGCACTTTACGGTTGATGAAGATAGTACAATACAAAATCTTCCTTTGGATGAAGTAGCATATCATGCTGGTGATGGCTCGCGTGAATATGGAACAACATATTTTAATACAACATATCAAAAAACGAGTATTACCGGCGGTAATAGAAATGGTGTTGGGATTGAAACATGTGTTGATGAAGGTTCAGAATATAATAATACGATGAGAAATACAGCGAAATTAGTTGCGGAATTACTTCTTCATTATGAACTTGGTTTTGATCGTATCAAACAACATAATGATTTTTCAGGAAAGGATTGCCCAATGGCAATGCGCCATGCAAATCGTTGGAATGAGTTTTTATTCTTAGTGGAATTAGAGTACTTTGCAAAAGTTAACCTAGCGGGTGTCACTTTTTCATGGACAAGTCTAACACCAACAACTTTAAACAATCGTGGTGAAGTGATTTTAAAAACAGGAGAGCAGCATCATGTCAGTTATCAAGTTGCGGTCACTTATGATAATGTGACAAAAATATATACGTTTTCATCAATAGTAATGGCACTTGTATAGTAGATTAAAAGTTTAAAAAGATGTTTATTTTTAAAGTGAAAAGTGTTAAAATATATAATAGCGAAAAAAGGAGTGAAAAATTATGGCAGTTAAATTTGTTTTAAAAGAGGAACAGGTTAAAGAGCTAAAAGAAAGAATTGCAGAGCACAAGAAAAAACCAGGCCCATTAATGCCGACTTTACATGATGCTCAAAGAATATGCGGCTGTATTCCTTTGCAAGTACAAAAAATTATTGCTGAAGAGTTGGGAGAAAGCATTGCGAAAATCAATGGAGTAGTTACATTCTATTCCCATTTCTCAATCGAGCCAAAAGGAAAACATATTATCAGTGTATGTTTAGGTACGGCTTGCTACGTACGTGGTTCACAAGCAATTTTGGATGCAATGTCTGAAGTATTGCGTATTAAACCAGGCGAAACAAGCGAAGATGGTATGTTTACGCTTGAAGCAACGCGCTGCATCGGTGCATGTGGTTTAGCCCCAGTGTTTACAGTTGATGGTCATGTTTATGGTAGTTCAAACCCTACCATGGCTCGAGAAGCATTAAAAAAAATGGAAAAGTAAGATGAAATTAAGTAAGCTTGTTGATATATTAGATGCTACTGTTTATACAACAAAAACATATAATTCTGAAAAGGAAGTTGTGTTTGCTTTCAGTTGTGACTTAATGAGTGATGCGCTAATGATGTTAAGAAATGTACCTTTGGAGTTTTGTGAAAAGGGAATTTTGTCAACAGGATTGGTAACCATTCAAGGGGTTAGAACAGCCGAAATGTTAGATGTGAAAGTTATTTTGCTTGTCAGAGACAAAAAACCAACAGATCAAGTTATTCAAGCGGCTGAAGAAAATGATATTATTATGTTAGGAACTTCATACACAATGTTTTCTTCAAATGGGAAAATGTATGAAGCTGGAATCAAAGGCATCAGTGAAATATAATGACATATACATTTGAAATATTACCAATGAATTTAGAGCAAGCAGGTTATATCTCTAGCTTTGTTAAAAGGCTTTTAACGGATGACAATATATCAAAGATGATTGTTAGAAGAGTCTCGATAGCAACATATGAAGCAGAAATAAATGTTGTAATTCATTCTTATGGTGGTAAATGTGTAATAGATTATAATCAAAAACAATTAAAAATAGTTTTTTCTGACACTGGTCCAGGTATTAAAAATATTGATGCAGCAATGTCAGAAGGGTTCTCAACAGCTTCACT
>JAQUVC010000001.1:0-39229 GCA_028693535.1 Bacilli bacterium | reverse complement strand
CCTAGAAGAAGCGATGAAATTTGATAAAGTCTTAGAAGCGGTAAATACTAAACAGCCACATGATAATAAAAAATATGGTCAGCAATTGATATATGATGAATATGATATGCCATTACAGGAAATAGAATATCTTCTTAATTACCCTTTAGATATCACATTTTCCCAATTAATAAAGGTTGTTAGAGAGTTTCAAGGAATTGTTATTCCTGCTCATATTAACCGTGTTGGTAGTGGGATATTAGATGTGTATCAAAATTTACAGCCATTTGATATCGATGGAATTGAGATATATAACAAAGAAAATATTGAACAAACATTAATGGAAAACACAAGCTTAGAGAAAATACCCAAACTATATAATTCTGATGCGCATTCTTTAGAAATGATAAATGAAAGAATAAATTTCATAGAATTAGAAGAATTAACATTTCAAGGATTAAGAAAATACTTGGAGAAAAAGCATGAATGAATTATCGTTATACATATTAGATATTGTTCAAAATTCCATTAAAGCAGATAGTAAAAATATTATCATTAACATTACAGAGGATATAAAGAACGATTTACTAGCCATCGAAATTATCGATGATGGTAAAGGAATGAATGAGGCAATGCTAGCAAAGGTTACTGATCCATTCTTTACAAGTAGATTGACAAGACGTGTTGGCCTGGGAATTCCAATATTTAAAGAATTATGTGAGACTTGTTTGGGAAGTTTCCAAATTGAATCACAAGAAAAAAAAGGAACGAGATTAATAGGAACACTAAAATATAGCAACATGGATAGACCCCCAATGGGGAATATTGTTGATACGATTTATACATTAATGATAAACGATGAAGAAGTGGATATCACCTATAATCATTCGGTTAATAATAAAAAATTTACACTGAACACAAAAGAAATAAAGCAAATTCTTGATGGAGTTTCTTTCAAACAAATCGATATTATGATGTGGATAAAAGGCTATATAAAAGAAGGTTTGCAGTTTATTAAAGAGGAGGAACTATGAAATCTTTAGATGACTTAAAGAAAATTAGAGAAGCTGCTGCACAAAAAATGAGTATGCGGGAGCAAAAGGATGGATACCGAGTAGTTGTAGGTATGGCAACATGTGGGATTACAGCTGGAGCAAGACCTGTTCTTAATGCATTGGTCGAAGAAGTTTCGAAAAGAAACTTATTAAATGTTACAGTTACCCAAGTAGGCTGTATGGGCCAATGTGCTTTAGAACCAATTGTTGAGGTATATAATACTGTTGGTGAAAGAACTACTTATTGTAGAGTAAAAGAAAAAGATGCACAAAGAATAATTACAGAACATGTTATTGGTGGTAAAGTTGTTGAAGACTTACTAATAACTAAGTTCTTGAAGTAGGAGGGAAATATGGCAATTAGAGCGCAAGTGGTCGTTTGTGGTGGTACAGGATGTATGTCTTCAAAGTCTGAACTCATCAAAAACGAATTTGTTGAAAAAATTAAAGAGGTGGGACTTCAAAACGAAGTTTCCGTTTTTATGAGCGGATGTTTCGGTCTTTGTGAGAAAGGACCTGTCGTTGTTGTATATCCAGATATGACTTTTTATTCACACGTTAAGGTGGAGGATGTAGAAGAAATTTGTAAAGAACATCTTTTAAAAGGAAGAATTGTTGCCCGTAAAGCATATACAGAAATGACTCCAGAAGATGAAGCAAAAATAAAAAAATTCCAAGAAATGACTTTCTATGCAAAGCAAGAAAGAATCGCTTTGAGAAATTGTGGTATTATTAATCCGTTTGATATTAATGAATATATCGCTCGTGATGGTTATATGGCTTTGGGAAAAGTTCTAACTGAAATGACACCTGACGAAGTTATCGATTTAATTTCGAAATCAGGATTGCGAGGACGCGGAGGAGCTGGATTTCCAACAGGCCTAAAGTGGAAATTAGCATCTAAACATCGAGGTAAGGAGCAAATGTACATCATTTGTAATGCTGACGAAGGAGATCCAGGTGCATTTATGGATCGAGCCGTTTTAGAAGGCGATCCTCATTCTGTAATTGAAGCTATGGCTATTGGGGGCTATGCAATTGGCGCGAGTCAGGGATATGTTTATATTCGTGCTGAATATCCACTAGCAGTAGAAAGACTTAATCATGCAATTAAACAAGCTTATGAAAATGGTTTGTTGGGAAAAAATATATTTGGCAGTGAATTTTCATTTGATTTAGAAGCAAGACTGGGTGCTGGAGCGTTCGTTTGTGGGGAAGAAACAGCATTGATGGCTTCTATTGAAGGTGAAAGAGGAATGCCTCGTAATAAACCACCATTCCCAGGAGATAAGGGGTTGTGGGGAAAACCGACAATTATCAATAACGTTGAAACATATGCTAATGTTCCACAAATTATTAATAAAGGTGCTGATTGGTTTAACTCAATTGGAACAGAGAAATCAAAAGGAACTAAAGTATTTGCTTTAGGTGGAAAGATTAATAACACAGGTTTATTGGAAATTCCAATGGGAACCACATTAAGAGATGTGATTTATAATATTGGTGGTGGAATTCCTAAAGGGAAAGCTTTTAAAGCAGTACAAACAGGAGGTCCATCTGGAGGATGCTTAACATATCGTGACCTTGATGCTAAAATTGATTATGAAACATTAATTTCATTGGGATCAATGATGGGTAGTGGTGGAATGATTGTTATGGATGAAGACAACTGTATGGTTGATGTAGCAAGATTCTTCTTAGAGTTTACAGTTGATGAGTCTTGTGGTAAATGTACTCCTTGTCGTGAAGGGACAAGAAGAATGTTGGAAATTTTAGAAAAGATTACAGAGGGTAAAGGAACATTAGAAGATATAGATGAACTTGAAACGTTAGCAAATTCTATTCGAGATTCTGCTCTTTGTGGGTTGGGGCAAACAGCTCCAAATCCTGTTTTATCAACATTGAAAAATTTCAAAGAGGAGTATATTGCTCACGTCGTTGAAAAAAGATGTCCTGCAGGAGTATGTAAAGCTTTGATTAATTATTATGTAACGGATAAATGTATCGGTTGTGGCAAATGTAAACGAGGATGTCCTGCAGCAGCCATTACTGGTAATATTAAAGAAATGCACAAAATTGATACAAGTATATGTATTAAATGTGGAGCATGTAAAGTAGTATGCCCTGTAGGCGCTATTATTACTGCATAGGAGGAATAAATATGAGTGATTTAATTAAAGTAACAATAGATAATAAAGTTATAGAAGTTCCAGGCGATTATACTGTCATGGACGCTGCTTATGCTGCTGGTATTGATATTCCTCGTCTTTGTTTCTTAAAGGGTATTAATGAGACATCAGCATGCCGTATTTGTGTTGTTGAGATAGAAGGAATTAGGACATTAAAAAATTCTTGTACGGTTAAAATTAAGGATTGTTTGGCTCGTGGAGCAGATTCAATCGTAGTTAAAACGAACACAGAAAGAGTTAAGAAAACAGTTAGAAACAATTTAGAGTTAATCGCTGCGAATCATAGATTTGAATGCTGGCGTTGTCCTAGAGAACACAATTGTGAATTGTTACATTTATTAAGAAAGTATAATATTCCTAACACAATTGGAGAAAACAATGTTTTTGCAAAAAAGGAACCTATTTTCAATATTACGGATTCCATTGTTTTAGATAGCTCGAAGTGTATTCTTTGTGGTAGATGTATTTCTGCTTGTGCAAAGTTATCAGGAACAAAGGTTCTTGATTTCAACAATCGTGGTTTTGATGCCTTTGTTGGGCCAGCGTTAAATCACAACATGGAAGACTCAGGTTGTATTTTCTGTGGCAAATGTATTCAAGCTTGTCCAGTAGGTGCTATTAAGGAGAAAGACGATGTTGATACTGTAATTGATTTGCTAGAGAAAAAAGAGTATTATCTAATCGCACAAACTGCTCCATCTGTAAGAGCGGCATTAGGAGAAGAGTTTGGATATCCAATCGGAACAAACGTTGAAGGTAAAATGTATAAAGCGCTTCAAGAATTAGGATTTGATGACGTAACAGATACAAACTTTGCTGCCGATGTTACGATTATGGAAGAAGGAACAGAATTAATTGGTCGCTTAAATAAATTTCTTGCGGGTGAAAAAGTTGCATTACCATTATTAACTTCTTGCTCACCGGGATGGATTAGATACATTGAAACATATTATCCGCAATATTTAGATCATTTATCAAGTTGTAAGTCACCACAACAAATGCAAGGAGCTTTGATTAAAAACTACTACGCAGAAAAAATTGGTGTTGATAAGAATAGAATAAAAGTAGTTTCTATTATGCCGTGTATCGCGAAAAAATTCGAAGCTCATCGTCCAGAAATGGAAGTAGATGGAGTTAGAGATGTTGATTATGTTCTAACAACACGTGAATTTGCTCGTTTGGTAAAACGCCAAGGAATTGACTTTAATAGTCTTTCTGATGCAGGCATTGAAAGCCCATTAGGCAAATATACTGGTGCAGGAGCTATCTTCGGTGTAACGGGTGGCGTTATGGAAGCAGCATTAAGAACTGTGAAAGAGCTACTTGAAAAGAAAGATATGAAAAACGTTGTCATCAGTGAGGTAAGAGGAACTGAAAGCGGCATCAAAGAAGCGACATTAAATATCAATGGTTTAGATTTGAATTTTGCTGTTGTTCATGGAACGGTTAATGTGCCAGAAATGTTCGAAAGAATTAACAAGGGTGAAAAGAAATATGCATTTATTGAAGTAATGGGTTGTACAGGTGGATGTGTAAATGGTGGCGGACAACCAGTTATTAGCGCTAAAGTTCAAGATAGAATTGATGTTCGTAAAGAACGAGCAAAAGCTATCTATGGAATCGATGACACATCGAAATTACGTGAATCTCATAAAAATCCAGAAGTTGTTAGATTATATGAAGACTTTTTGAAGGAACCATGTGGACATGTATCTCATAAATTGCTACATACACATTATGTTAAAAGAGAAAAATATTCAAAAGAATAAAACAAAGCCGAGTAAAAACTCGGCTTTTATTCTTTTATAGTTATATATTTTCCGTTGATTTCAATGATTCCCAAGGCTTTAAGTTCGATTAAAGCACGGGAAAGAGAAGGGCGAGGAATGTTTAGATATTCAGCAAGACGTTCTTTACTCTTCACAAAAATAACGTTTGTTTTTGTTTTTTTGATAATCTCTTCGAAATAAAACATAATTGATTCTTTTATTGATTTTTGTGAAAGGATTTTAACACGATTTTGGATATTTAAAACAGAGTTAGAAGAAATCCTTAAAAAATTTGTAAGAACTTGTTTGTCTTTGGTTAGTAACTCAAGGAGATTTACACGTTTGATGATGATAATAGTAGCGTTACTTAAGCTAACAACGTTTCCCAAATAAACGGGATCATCAGCAAAAATTAAAAATTGGCCAAAGATACCATCTTTTTCTAGATGAGCAATTGCATATTCATTTTCATAATATGTATAGGTATATATAGAAATATCACCTTGTATAACCAAAGAAAGTTCGTTACAAATTTCGCCTTCAATATGGATGATTTCATCTTTTTTATAGGACCTAGTGGTAATATAAGGATCGCAATCAACAGTGTGACCTCGTAATAATGGGTGGCTGTAAACGTTCATATTGCTCCAATCTGTAACATATGTTACGAAATTAATTTTAATATAATAGTATAATAAAGTCAATAGATATAAGAAAGAATGGTGAATAAGATGAATAAAATCAAAAAAAGTTTAGTTGTATTTCTTATTATTTTTGGTAGTATTTTTTTGATAGGATGTGATTCAAAAATAAAGAATGAAATAACAGTTATTTTACCCAGTGGAACACCACTGATTGCTGTTGGAGGATTGCTTGAAGAAGAGAATGTTGATTACACTGTTGTTAGCGGAGCAGATTTATTAACAACAGCTTTCATTTCCCAATCGCATGATATTGTTATTGCTCCCTTAACATTAGGAATGAAATTATTTATGAATGAGGCTTCATCATACAAAATGTATGCCATAATAACGTTAGGAAATACATACATCATCAGTCGGGAAGAGACGTCTTTAGATAGCATAGCAAATCTAAACAACCAAGAAATTATGGCATTTGGTCAAAACAACACGCCCGATATTATCCTAAAAGCGGCATTAGAAGACAATAAATATCAAGCGAATATTACCTATCAAGCAGGAGTTAACGATATTGTTCCTTTCTTTGTTTGTAACGATAGTAGTTGTGCAGAAGCACCTAAGTATATCCTATCTGCAGAACCAACCATAACGACATTAGAACTGAAATATGGATTATCTTTAAATATCATAAACTTACAAGATGTTTTAGGTGAAGAACATGAGGTGATTCCTCAAGCAGCAATATTTGTAAATCCAAATTCTTCCTATTTAGAGGATATTGAAGTTTTTATGAAAAAGGTGGAAAAAAATGTTGATGAACTCAATCAAAAAACAGATAGCTATGTAGATAGAATAATCAATGCACATGACTTTTTTTCAAAAACCGGTGCCGATGTGTTAAAAAGAAGCATACCAAGAAGTAATATTGAATTTTTACTAGCAAAAGAACATCAAGAAATTGTCGTTGCTTATTGCCATTTGCTAAACAAATACAACAATAAGATCTTAGGTGGATTGGTTGTGGATGAAGAAATTTATTACTAAAACTAATGTTTGGTTACTTAGTGGAATTGTTTTTATTTTTCTTCTATGGTTGCTTACTGCTCATATCGTTGATAATAGTATTGTCATTCCCAAAATATCGGAGGTTTTCCAAGCGTTGGGTTCGATGTTGCGAACAAAGCAAACATATGTGGTTATTTTTAACACATTATCAAGGCTCATTATCACTGTAGGTATTTCGTTTGGTATTGCACTTTTTTTAAGTATTGTGGCCACATCAATAAAAGTTGTAAAAGAGTTTTTAAAGCCCATTATGGCGCTTATGCGCACCATTCCTGTTGCAGCAATTATCATTATTTTACTAATCATTTTTGGTAATACTAAGAGTCCCTATATTATTACAAGCTTGGTGATTCTACCAATTATGTATGAGGGAATTTTAGTTAGCTTTGAAAATATTGATCAAGGAATCATCGATGAAGTAAGAATGTTGAGTAAATTGAATTATAAGGTTGCAAAAGATATTTACATACCAATTATTACTCCCCAGATCTTAAGTACTTTGGTGGCAACAATTGGCTTAGGTCTAAAAGTAATGGTCATGTCAGAGTTTATTGCTCAGCCAAATCACACAATTGGATATATGATGCTTCAAGAAAAAAACTTTTTAGAAATGGATCACGTATTTGCTTGGACAATTATCCTCATTGTCTTTGTTTTAATGGTTGAGGAACTTTTAAAACTTATTAAAATAAAGCTTAAATAAGTTAGATGAAAATAAGCATCTAACTTTTTTAAGTTAAAATTAAGAAAAAGAAGATAAACTAAATGAGTAGTCTCGAGCAAGCTCTTGTTTTTTTACTCTAAAAATGGTACAATAACTTGCATGATTAGGGGAAATCCGTATGAGAATATCAAAAACACAATTTAAAAAATATACGAAATGTCATCGCTACTATCCATTAGATCAGGTTTACACGAAAAAATTAGATAACGAGATTGAAGGATATGATGAAGAGGATATTATTGATATTTTAAGTTCTATGTTTGATATTGAATCAGGAGAAGAACTATTGAAGGTTGATGAGAAAACAGAAGCCTTGTTGGAATTTTATAAAGATGTTGAAAAAGAAGCATTAAAGCAAGCAACAAAAACATTTGATGTTGAGTTTATTTATCAAGAAGCAACAAAAATGCAAAAACAATTTTCTTTTACTGATGAAAAAGGGCATACGTATTATAGTTATTTAGATGGGTATGCGGAAACAGAGACCGAAGCAATGGTTATTGAGGTAAAAGCAACCACAACAGCAAAATTTAGAAAACTAGGGTATACAGAAAAAAAAGAATTTGTAAGTTTATTTGTTGATGATGATGGCATCTTAAAAACAAGAAAAAATTTTGAGAAAAGTGAAAAGTTATTAGCTGCCTACGAAAAGTTATTTGATCGCTATCATGGGATTGGGAAATATGTTTATGATATTGCAATTGAACGATTCATAATCGAGCATAGTGAACATAAAAATAGAGACAAAAAATATAAATATTATCTTGCTGTGTTAAACAATCAATATGTTTTTGATGGTCAATATATTGATAATGAACCCAATTATCATCAAGTGAATGGGCAAAATTTAATATGTTTTGTTGATTTAACAGAAATAACAGAGCAATATTTACCAGAAATTGAAAAAAAGAGGGTGTTACTTGTTGATTATATGGAAAAGAATCAATTAGAACCACTTAAAATAGTCGTTGATTGTCGTGTCAAAAAGCCTGATGAATGTTATTATTTTCCGGTTTGTTGGAAAAACCTAAAAAAAGACGGATCTATCCTCGAAACTTTGGGAAGAAAAGAATTTGTTGATGAAGATAAAAATAAATATTCTCTTGAAAAAATGATTAGTTTGGGGTATTATAATTTGGACGATGTTCCCTATGAATGGTTAAAAGATGAAAATAAGCGGATACAGCGCGATTGTTTTGACCATAATCAGGAATATTTTGATGATCGAAAAGTTTGTCTTGGTTTAGACGAAATACGATATCCAATCTATCATCTTGACTTTGAGGGTTTTCCTGGTCCATTACCGAGGTTTTATGGTGAAACTCCATATATGCAATCCTTATTTCAGTTCTCTCTTCATATTGAAAGAAAACCAGGGATTTGCGACTATACAAAAGATTGCTATTCATTCCTTGCAAACGATTTTAGCGATTGTCGTGAAGAATTGATTCAAGAAATGATACGACTAATTGATTTGAGTAGTGGAGGCTGTGTTTTAGTTTATAATAAAGCGTATGAATGCACCAGAATTAAAGAACTAAGTGAAATTTTTCCTCAATATCGTCAAAAACTCATGAAGATCAATGATCATGTTTTTGATTTACTAGATATCGTCAAAGGGAATTCACAATTATATCAAAGTTTAGGTTTTACAGAAGAAGAAAGCAAAAGAGTAAATTATTATCATAATGGTTTGCATGGAAGTTACTCAATAAAAAAAGTATTACCCTTGTTTTCTGATTTATCATATAAAAATTTAGTAATAGGCAATGGCGGTGAAGCAATCGTTGCTTATTCTCAATTTAAATATTTAGATCAAGAAAAAATCGAAGAATTGAGAAAAGAATTGATAACATATTGTTCCCAAGATACTTGGTCAATGGTTGTCGTTTTACAGGGAATAAGAAGGAAATGTAGTTAAAATAAAGAAGATTACATATTCCAAACAAGGAGAAGAATAATGAAAAAAACGTTACTACTAATAGCTTTAATTTTGGGAGTATCCTGTATTTTTGGGTGTGATGGTTGTAAAAAAGTGCCTGAGATTGAAGATGACCCAGAACAAATACTTGCTGAGGGAAAAGAAACATACCTTACAGTTAAGCAAGGAGAGTATTCCTATAACATTACCGTTGATGAAATGTATATAAATCTAAGAAATGAAATTGGTTTTAGTACTGTTCTTGATTGGGCAGATACAACAATAGTTCAAAATTTTAGCAAACGCGATTTATATAAGAAAATGTCAACAACCCAAGAAGAATTCCTAGAAATGGATGACACTCCTTATTGGAACTTAATCACAGATGAAGCAATTATTAATGACATGATAGATAGTTATTTTGGTGGCAACACTTCTGGATACACAAGCGAACAAATTATGACCATTCTCCAAGAAAATTATCTTGAAGAAACCTATGCTCATGGGTTCCGTACTTTTGAGGATCTGAAAGAATATCATCATTTGAAATTAGCGAAATATCGTTGCGTAGCCGATTATTATCAAATTTTACGGGAAGCAGACCCCTATACAGAAGGACAAAAGAAAACATTTTATAATGAAAATTACTTAACAAATTTCTGGGGAATTATTATTCCTTTTAATAGTTATTTAGAAGCCGAAAACACATTAAGAGAACTAGGCTATAGTATTCATTCTAAAGATGTGGATAATCCAGAAGACTATAGTAAATGGGTAAACATTGCAACTGGAAATGAAGCAACAGCGACCGAAATCATCCGAATCATGATAGAATTGTATAATGAAACAATGGTTAAAAAGAGCGATGCTCAAACAGTGGTTCAAATTACAGAAGGAAAAGACTATTCACTTGTTAATGGTGAATATGTATTCTCGATGGAGGATCAAGATAGTCTATTATATCATTTAGGTGATAATGTGAAAGCATCTAATAGTGCTTTGTATACGTATATGAATAGTTTATCTTCTCTTGGTGAAGATGATGCTGTGAATGCAAATTGGTATACACCAAAAGTTCAAATTTTGAATGAAACAAATTATTTAATTTTAAACATAAAAAAAGAAGCGCCAGTGGTGTACGAAACGATTAAAGATCGTATTGTTTATGAAATGATAGCAAGAGATTTGACAGAGGATGATGTTAATCAATATATGGCTTTTATTCGTTGGTTAAATAACTTGGTCATTTATGATGGGAACATTAGATATCAATATAACAACACATTTGAAAAGAAAGTCACAGAAGCGGCGACTAATCATGATACATATGTAGCAGTTATGGATATTACCAGTAAACAAAGCGGGTCATCTTTGACTGGCATGTATACAAAGGAGCAAATGTTCTTAGATATGGATTATTCCTATGGTCCATATGTAACAATAGAAATGGTTAATTATCATAACTTTTTATTTGATCCCAAATATAATAATGTTTATGATTTGCGTACTAATGTGAAAAACGAAGCTGATCGTATTCTTGATCCGGATGCGTGGGAATTGGTAGTCAATGATGTTATCACAGAAAAAGCAAACTTTCTAAGAGGAGACTATACAATGTACGGATACCCCTCAGGATATGGATGGGAAAATTTTATCAATGAAGTTTATGGGGTTCAAACAGAAAAAGACTTAGCGTTATTGTACTTACGTCGTGACTTAATGAACACCTATATTAATAGCATTAGTGAATTAACTGGCGTAACGGAAGATGGAAGTTTGTGGAAGTATTTTCAAAATAAAATGCAATCCATTGCTGAGCAATATTTCAAAGTTACTGCTTGGGGTATGATCATAACCTATAAAGGTGCGGATGGAAATGGAACAAATCCTGCAACATGGACAGCAGAACAAAAAGCATTAGCACAAGAATTTTATAAAGAACTAATGCAATTTATCGAAGTAGATGTTGCCAATTATAAAGAAAACATTGATTCATTGATCTATGCATATAGTGTTGCTCCCTATTTGTTGGGTGAAAACCAAAGCCCAGAAAACTCTACTTTTTCTGGTATCAACATGTCAAAGTATAAATCAGCAGGATTGAAACTTTATAGTATAGATTTAGGTGATTTTAGTACGGGAACACATGGAATTGAAATTGATACAGTAGCAAAAGAAATTTGGGATACTAATCCGACTTCAGAAGAACCAACATTATACGGAACTTCTACAAATCCAACATATATTGCCAACAATGATGGCTATTATATTTATATCAATGTGAAAAGTTTTGACTTACATAGAATTGGAGAAAATCAAGAGCGAATCATTCCTAATTTAAGTGAAATCCAATTGTATTTATCTGATGAAGATACTGAACTTTTGTCCGATGAGCAAAGACAGGTTATTCAAGATATCTATATACCATTATCGGCAGAACTAGGAACAATGTATAGTGTTGCAAGAATCCTGTATAAAGAACAATTAAATTACGAATTTACGTTCAGATATCAAACCTATGATTTAGCAACATATTTAAAAGTGTTAGATATTAGCGTGGAACAAGTGGAATCTCAACTCATTTATACAAAATAAAAAAAGCCTCTAGATTATGTTTCTAGAGGTTTTTTATTGGACTAACGTATTAAAGATATAATAGATATCGCTCTCGCGTTCATTAAAGTACAATTCATCATAGCTATTATTTTTGCCCCACAATACTAATTGATTGTAAGCACTGGTATAGTCTTTTATATTACGTTCGATGACAATATCATAAAAAGCAAAATATGCAGTGGGGTCTAGGTATACACTTCTTTGCTCTTCTGTTAAGTAGGAACTATAGGTTGCTTCTATGTCTACGCCCATTGCTTCATTATATAGACCTTCATAATAAGTTTCTTTGGTTAAGCCTTTGGTATCGGGGTCCATATCGCTTGGAGTCTCCTCTGGAGAGTTTACACTTTCGTTTTCTGCAGGATCTAATAAATCAGTATCTTTAAAATTGTGAGAGTAAGAAAAAAACATAACGGCAACAAGGACGATAGTTGCAAAGGTTGCTACGATAGGTTTCCATCTGAAGGCTGGTTTTACAGATTCAACATGAGGAATTTTGCGAGCATAAGCGGCGGGTTTGATTTTTTCTAAGACATTAGGAATATCAAAAGTTTCTGCTTGTACTTCCTGTTTAAATTTTTTTATTTTCATCGGATTACACCTCTTTTTTGATCTTTGAAAGAGCCCTTTTATAGATAAAGAAGACAGTGCTTAAAGGAATTTCAAGAATATCGGCAATATCTTTGAATTTAAAATTCAAAACAATATGATAAACGATAATATCTCTTTCCTCACCATCAAGAACTTTTAATGCTTTTTCTAACAGACTATTGTTTTCAATTGGGCTTTCAAAAAAAGCAATATTGTCTACAGGATCAATCAAAGATTCTTTTTTACGTTTATTATAAACGTTGATTGCTTGATTTCTTGCGATTGTAGAAATCCAAGCTTGAAAATTTGTTCCTCTACGATAATACTCAAGGGAATTAATGGCTTTTAGGTAGGTATCTTGCATAATATCTTCAATTAGACTTTGATCTTTTATAATATTATATATTGATAAATACACTGTTTTCTGTGTTTCGTAATAGATAACATCGAATGCGTCTTCTTGACCGGCAATGTATAAATCAATATAATTTTCTAATTCACGAGCATTCATAAATTACCTTTCCGTTTGCTCACTTATAAAACAAACTAATCATTCTTTTTTTTAAGTTTTTTTGAAAAAAAGTTTGCAACGGCATAAAAGCCTAAATCGGTTAAATGCGTTCCATCAACAGTTTCTTCATATGCAAATTTTTTTAATAGTTTTTTTCCATCGACAAATTCAACATTTTGGTATTGTGAACAAATATTTCTTTGGATATTTGCATGGTTTTTTATCATTTTCTTTACATCGCTTTTCAAAAGCGAATCAGGGCGAGGATAATGAGAAATAACATATATAGTAACGTGATCATTGGTAGCATTAATGGTGTTAATAAAGACAGGCAATCTTTCTTCTAAAAGATTTGCTTTCTCACAATTTGCCTCTGCTTCAATAATCAAGTATTTCATTTCTTTTATGGTAGCAATCTCTTCAGCAATACTTTTTTCTAATTTGGCACTTCCTGAAAAACCGAGGTTATAGATTTCATAATCAATTTTTCTTCCTAGGATGTTTGGATAACTCATTCCTGGACGTGTTACACACCCCCCTTGCGTTATCGATGTTCCATAGCAAACAACGGCTTCAGAATAAAACTCTCCCCATTTTTTAAAATTGGCGTGGCTGTTAACCCCAATAGCAACATCGATTAATTTCGTATAGGTTGGTAAGTACAAGCGATAGTGATGCATCTTTGGTGGCAAGCCATCAACAAGGGTTATTTCATATTCAGCTTTATTGATTTTCGTTGTTGCCAAGAAGACGAAATCATTCCCGTTTTTAAAATATAAATCTAGTCCACATTGGCCACAAGCGCTCATATGGGACATATAAGCAGCAGAAGACAACTTGATTCGTAATGAAATGGCGGTACTATCCGTCATAAAGGAGAAGAAAGCGCCGGTAGGGTGGTAAGCCAATTGATCCACGTTTTCACTAATTTGCACAGTTTCGCGTAATCGACAAAAAGAATGATTGACAGCAAACCAATATAAGCCATGAACGTTGAAATCCTTGTGGCAATTATCATACCATTTTATTGAAAAATCGTTTTTTTCACTATCAATCATGTTTTTATCAATTGTTTTTATGTTCATAATATTCACCAACTAGATTATACAACAAAAGGGTGGACTTTGTCATCAAAAAGTAAAATAATCCTTTAATTTACTTGCATTATGAAGATTTCTTTGTTATAATACATTCGCAATTCGAAAGAGTTGTACTTATCCCCTACATAAAGCGGTGAATAAATTTATTTATTCACAACATCCCCTTCCTAAACCGAGCTTACCCAAGCTCGGTTTCCTAATTTAATGTAAGTGTAATTAAAAATATAAAAGTTTTGCCTTTTTGAGCAGTAAATGATACAATTCTAGCGAGGGATTTTATGAAAAAATACGTACTGGTTGTCATGATGTTAATAATGTTTTTTTTGATTTCTTGTAAACCTATTGAAGAAGAGGTTCTTCCTCACGATGATGAGACGCCAGAAACACCAGAGGAGCCAGTTACTCCAATAGAAACAGAAGAACAAATAGAACAGGTTATTAGGGATTATCTAGAAACAATTGTTTTACCAAAAACGACAAAAGAAAATCTAGTTTTTTTAAAAAAAGATGTTTATTTGGATAAAGAAATTATTCTTGCTTGGCAAACAGATAATACAGCAATAACAAACGAAGGTGTAATTACTCGAAATTTTGATGATGTTGTGGTTAGCATAGTCGTAACGGGTAGTATTGGTGATATTTCAGTTGAAAAAAATATGGGATCAATTCTCATTGAGGCTTATGCGGAAGAAGTATTTACAGAAGTTGTAAGGCAATTGACGATTCCATTAGAGGTCGTAGAAGACATTGTACTACCAACACTCATGAATGGTGTAAGGATTGTTTGGTCTACATCTGATAAAAATATTTTGGATACGAAGGGGACCTACTATTATGTTCCTGAAGATACGTATGTTACATTAACAGCCACATTAATCTTTGGAAAGAATGATGAGTTTATTGATAGCAAAGAGTTTCACATACTGGTAAAGACATATCCTAATCAAAAAAAGCTAGAACTTGTTGCGGAGAAAATTTCGCTTCCAAGTTTGGTTGAAGGAGATCTTTCATTGCCAACAAACTTTGATTATGGAGTTAGTGGCATCTGGAAATCATCCAATAATGAAATTATTGCTAATGATGGAATCGTTACTCTCACAAGTAAAGAGGAAATAATCATGATGACCTTAAGCCTTGCTTTAGGTGAAGAAAAATTAGATTTGGTATTTGAGGTGAAAACAAAAATTATGGTTGAAACAGAAAGAAAATTAAGTAATCATGTCTTAGTAGATAGAGCCAAGGATTACCTTGAAGCAAACATGACGAATGTTGAGATAAAAAATGGTAAATTGGTATTGATGGCAGGAGCGCTAGAAGGCTCTTATGAATCGCTTATTTATAATACCAAAAGTTATACTGAATTGGTTGCTTCTTGGGCTGCAATATCAAGTACAACAGCAACATGCGAATTACAAATAAAGGTAAAAGCAGATAGTGTATGGAGTAAATATTTCACATATGGCGAATGGGGATTGGGGAGAAACAATTTATACTATAATCAAACCGATACCCGAGTGCGAATGAACACGGATGAAATATTACTAAATTCACCCTATAAAGGCAAAGCTTTCCAATATAAAATTACACTAAGAAGAACATCCGTAGGGGTAGATTCTCCAGCATTGTCGTTAGTGGCGGTTACGTTGAATCTTGAAAACTATGTATATGCTACTAGCACAGCCAATCTACCAACAGAAATCGATTATGATGTACCAAAATTAAATCAAAATGAAGTCCCTGAGATTGGTGGTTCCATTTGCAGTGCAACGACATCAACAATGCTCCTGAAGTATAAAGGATTTCATTTTACCGATAAGGATCCTCAATATGAACATCGCTATATTGCTGGTTTGGTAGCTGATCGAGGACATAACAATCCGACATATGGCAACTGGGTTTATAACACAGTGACAATTGGTGCATTCGGTTTAGATGCCTATGTACAAAGAATGTATTCTTGGAGTGAACTGAAAATGCATTTGGCTACAGTCGGTCCAGTCGGCGCTAGTATCAAAGGCAACACGGGATTATACACAACAGGAGGACATTTGATTGTTGTTCGTGGGTATAAAGAAGTGAATGGGAAAACATATGTAATTTGTAATGATCCTAATATTAATTCCAGATTTGGGGCAGGATTGTTCGTTTATTATGAATTTCCGCTAGATGTGTTTGAAGGCTTCTGGCGTGGCGTTGTCTACGTTGTTGAATAAGAATAAATAAAAATCGAATCGGTAGATTCGGTTTTTTAATAAGATATGTTATAATTGAAACAAAGAGGGGAAAGTATGGATTATGTAGCAATTGATTTTGAAACGGCTAATGCAGAATTATCAAGTGCCTGCAGCATTGGTATTGTCGCTGTGACAAATGATAAAATCATATATGAAAAAGAATATTTAATTAATCCACAAGAAGAATTTTTAGAGTTTAATACTGCAATTCATGGCATTACTGCTGATATGGTTGTAAAAGAAAAAACATTTGCTGAATTGTGGCCAGAAATTAAACATTTTTTCTTCAACACCTTGGTGTTTGCTCATAACGCTGATTTTGATGTTTCTGTTTTACGTTCGCTTATAGAAAAATATAACCTTGATGTTCCTAATATAAAAACAGGATGCACATTGAAAATTGCTCAACGAATTTGGAAAAACGAATTACCCAATTGCCGTTTAAATACCCTATCGGATTATTTAGAATTAATCCATCATCATCATAATGCCTTAAGTGATGCCTTTGTTTGTACGAAAATTATAGAGCGTGCTAAAAGAGTTAAGAATGTGGCAAGCGAAGGAGAACTTTATCAAGCATTAGGGTTAGTATTTGGAGGATACAATGAACATAAATACTGGCCATCCACCAAAGAATATAAAAAAGCGCGTACAGAAGATATTGTTAAAGTTATGGCTGTTGTGGATAAGGTGATTGCTTTTGGGGGCAAGCCGAAAACAACCACGAAAAAAGCATTTGTTGAAAAGCTACTTATTTCGGGAGCTTGTATTGCTCGCAGCATTAATCGTAGCGTTGATTACTTTATTTGCTTAGAAAATTGCCCTAAAACAAAATTAGCACAAGTTCAATTATATAAGAATAAAGGATGTAAGATTATCACCCTTGAAGAAAAAGAGATTTTGGAGTTGTTGAATGATAAAACGAATGATAAATGATAAAGAGCAAACAATTGTAGATTTTTTTGCTGAATATCAATTAGCAAAAGCAAAGATATATAAATTGCTAACCTCTTCTTCAGTGTTGGTTAATGGTGTAGTAGCAACAGCAAAGATGATGGTTTATCCTCAAGATAAAATAGCAATTACGTTTGATGAAATTGCTGAAGATGCAGTATCGTTTTGGGATTTTGATATAGATATCGTTTATGAAGATGATGACATTCTTTTGGTTAATAAACCAGCAGGGATTTTAATTCATAGCGATGGGTTAGTAGGAGAAACACTAACAAATGCTGTCCATTTTTACTTACAAAAGAAAAAAAACTTTTTGCCTGCTTATTGCATTCATCGTCTTGATTTGGAAACAACGGGGTTGGTGCTATTTGCTAAGAATCCTTTGGCACTTGCTCATTTGAGTTTTCAGATGGAAAACAGACAAATAACAAAAAAATATGTTGCAGTTGTTGAAGGAATATTCAACCCTTTACATGGAATCATCGATTTAAATATTGGTAGAAATCGTCATATTAATAATTGCTATCGTGTTGCTTCTAGTGGGAAGAACGCCGTTACCACATATCAAACAATACAAAGCAATAAACAAAAGAGTTTGGTTGCAGCAGAAATTATTACCGGAAGAACCCATCAAATAAGAGTTCATTTTAGTCATTTGCATCATCCAATCATTGGCGATAAGATTTATGGTAAAACAAAAGGGAAATTAATGCTATTCTCACAGGCGCTGAAATTTATACATCCACAAACAAAGCAAGCAGTTTCCTTTGAATTAGATATTCCTAGGGAGTTTATGCTGAATACAAACGAATAAAATAAATATTTTTTTCATAAACAATGGTTACAAGTAAAAAAATGGATATCATCACTATGGGAATAGGCAAGGATTCTTTATGTCTAACTTATTTGATTGCTGTAGAAAGGGAAGCAGTATGAGAGTGTTTATTGGTATAAAACCCGACAAAAAAGCATTATTATTCATTCAAAAAATTATGAAAGCCGTGCAACTACAAGGAATCACAGGTAATTATACAGAGATTAATAACGTTCATTTAACGTTACTATTTTTGGGTGAAGTCACAGATTATGCGCCAATAAAAAGTGTGATGGATGCCATAAATCATCAAAAGTTTTCTATTTGCGTAAAAAAGGTACTTCGTTTTAAAGATATGATTATATTGGAAATCGAACAAACAAAAGAGCTAATAGAGTTACAAGAAAAATTGTTGTTTGCATTAGCAAAACAAGGATATAAGGTTGAAAAAAGATCTTTTTACCCTCATATTACCTTGATAAGAGAAGTAAAAGAGGATATAGAGATAAATACGAATATTTGTAGTGAAGTTAAAAGTTATGAACTTTACGCTTCCCAAAGAAGAAGCGGAAAAATCAATTATAGTGTGGTTTATAAAAAAATGCTAGGGTGTGAAGACTGTGGATAAAAGAAAACTTGGGAAAACAGAATTGATGGTGAGTGAAATTGGTTTGGGAGGGATTCCAATCCAAAGAACAACTCAAGAAGAGGCCATTCATATAGTTGATGAACTTATCAATAAGGGAATAAACTTCATTGATACGGCAAGAGGATACACTTGTTCTGAAGCGTATTTTGGCAGGGCTTTACAAGGAAGAAGAGAAAACTTTATTCTTTGCACGAAATCGATGTCGCGTAGTTATGAAGATATGAAAAAAGATATTGAAACAAGCCTTGAACAATTACAAACCGATTACATTGATATTTATCAACTTCACAACGTGAAAACAGAACAAGAATACGCTGAAGTGATGGGGAACAGCGGTGCCTATAAAGCGTTAGTAGAAGCGAAAGCGATGGGAAAAATCGGGTATATTGGCATCACTTCGCACAGCCTTGACTTTTTAGAAAAAATTATTGATACTTGTCCATTTCATACAATACAATTTCCCTATAATGTGATTGAAACAAAAGCAGAAAATCTATTTAAGCGAGCAATTAGAAAAAACATTGGCGTGATAGTAATGAAACCCTTAGCTGGTGGAGCAATTGAACAAGGGAAAACAGCGCTTAAATTCATTTTGAATACGGACTTTATTAGTGTGGTTATTCCAGGTATGGCTAGCGTTTCGGAAGTCAAAGAAAATGCTAGTGTTGTAAAAGGTGAATTAAGCGAGAACGAAATAGAATACATTAAACATGTTAGAAGAGCACTAGATAATGATTTTTGTCGTCGCTGTGGATATTGTATGCCTTGTCCTCAAGGAATAGATATTCCTAGTTGTTTTGTATTGGAAGGATATTTTGATCGTTATGGACTTGCTAGTTGGGCCCAAGATCGTTATGAAAAGATGAATCATTTTGCGAGTGAGTGTATTAACTGTCGTCTTTGTGTAGATAAATGTCCTTATGGACTCGAGATACCTACAAAATTAAAAAGGGTGAAACGAATATTCGGCAAATAAAATATCTCCTTGAAAGTTTCTAAAGAATATGGTAAGATACTTTTTGTGAAAATAATTAGGAGAAAGTTATGAAATTACGTGAATTTGCCGTTAATAACATAAAAATTAAGATGGCTGAAACGGCAGAAGAAAAAAGGCAAATTTATAGGTTGCGATATAAAAGTTTAATTCTTGATTATGACAAAGACAAACAAGAAATAGAAGGCTTTGATAAAGATGAATATGATGATTTTTGTGATTATATTGTTGCCATTGATATGAATACGAATGAAGTTGTGGGGACATACCGGTTAATCAGAAAAGAACACGCAGAAAAAGTCGGTATTTTTCTAACGGAAAAAGAATTCAACATGGATAATCTTAAAAACAAAAATTGTGACATCTTAGAAATTGGTCGAGCAGTAGTTAAAGAGGAATATCGTAGTGGCTTAGTCATAGGTTTATTATGGAAAGCAGTGATTCGATATGCCTTAACCTTAAAAGTTAAATTTCTATTTGGAACGGCTTCTTTCCATGGAACAGATCCATCGATATATCAACATAGCCTCTCTAGTTTGTATTATAATCACTTATCACCACCAGAAACACGAACGTTTGCGCGAGAAAAGTCGCGGTGTTCTTTACAACAATTAACAGAAATAGATATCGACTATAGGCAAGTAAAAAAAGAAATGCCGCCTTTGGTCAAAGGATATATTAATCTATGGGCTACCATTGGTGAGGGAGCCTATATCGATACTTTCTTTAAAAGTATTGATGTTTTTATCCTTTTAGAAATAGACAGAATAA
Source organism: Bacilli bacterium (assembly GCA_028693535.1). Classification (GTDB taxonomy): domain Bacteria; phylum Bacillota_I; class Bacilli_A; order ML615J-28; family CAG-698; genus JAAYBG01. The sequence continues at coordinate 18,652 of JAQUVC010000001.1, read as the reverse complement.
ATCCAAGATACTTACAAAGATATCTTGAGGATTGAAAAAGTTAGATCAATATTTGCAGGAACTTGATTAAATATTGAGAAATAACTTTCATTATTGTGTTTGAAGTGTTATAATAAAAAAGTAATAAAAACAGAACAGGAGAATAATTTATGGGAAGAGCACATGAAGTTAGAGCCGCGTCAATGGCAAAAACGGCTGCTATTAAAAGTAAAAACAACGCTAAATATGGAACTGCTGTCTATGTGGCAGCAAAATCTGGCGTCCCTGATCCTGACTTAAATCAAAACCTAAAAAAAGAAATAGAAAGAGCGAAAAAAAATAATGTACCAGTTGATGTAATCAAAAGAGCAATTGAAAAGGCTAAAGGTGGTTCATCAGAAGCATATAATTTTATTCGCTATGAAGGATTTGGACCAAGCAACTGCATGGTCATTGTTGATTGTTTGACAGATAATGTTAATAGAACATATACTTCAGTAAAAACTGCTTTTGGTAGATGTGGATTTAAATTAGGAGTATCAGGCTGTGTCGCACATATGTTTGATAATTTAGCAATCTTTACATTCAAAGGCTATGGTGATGAAGAAGTATTAGATGCTTTGATTGAAGCTGATTGTGATGTTAATGATGTTGAAACAGATGAAGAATTTATTACCATCTATGCACCACAAACAGAATACGCGAAAATAAAGAATGCGTTGCAAGAAAAATTTAGTGGTATAGAGTTTGAAGAAGATGAAACGACATGGATACCGCAGACATTTGTGGAACTTATTGATGAGAGCGATATTAAAAAATATGAACGATTTAAGGAAATGATGGATGAAATTGACGATGTTCAAGATGTCTATGATAATGTAAAGTTGAAACAATGAAACAAAACCCCTAGTTTTAATAACTGGGGGTTTTTTGGTACCTAAAAACAATCAGGGCGTTTCAAAAATAAAAGTAAAAAAAAGTTGACATTAAGTGCCACTTCTAGTATAATACATAAGGTTAGAAAGAGATGTTGATATGCGAGGTTGCTGATACACACGGACGCGTTGCCAAAGTCCTTGTTATTAGGGAATTCGTATGGAGTCGAAGCTACATTTGAAATGGATGCGAAAAGGAGGAAAAAAACATGGCAAAAACGGCGTTAAGAATAAAATTAATTTCTTATGATCACAGACTTATTGATGAGTCTGCAAAAAAAATTGTTGAAACAGCGAAAAAGACTGGTGCAAAAGTATCGGGACCGATTCCACTTCCAACAGAAAAAGAAGTCTTTACAGTAATTCGTTCACCACACAAACACAAGGATAGTCGTGAACAATTCGAAAGAAGAACACACAAGCGTCTGATTGACATTGTGGAAACAACACCAAAAACAATGGATGCATTAATTCATCTAGAAATACCTGCTGGTGTTGACATTATTCTAAAATAATGAGTAAAGGAGGAAAACTCATGGCCAAAGGAATCTTAGGTAAAAAAATTGGTATGACACAAGTTTTTTCAGCACAAGGTGAACTTATTCCTGTAACTGTTATTGAAGTTGCTGGTAACGTTGTGTTGCAAAAAAAGACAGCTGACACTGATGGGTATCAAGCTGTACAAATAGGATTTGCCGACAAAAAAGAAAGTCGCATTAATAATCCTGAAAAAGGACATGCTGCAAAGGCACAAGCCCACCCTAAGCGCTTCATCAAAGAAATCGCTGGGGAACAAATGGCTGTCTTTGAAGTAGGTCAAGAGGTAAAAGCAAATATATTTGCAGAGGGTGAAATCGTTGATGTAACTGGAACCAGTAAGGGGAAGGGTTATCAAGGAGTTATCAAACGTTGGAATTTCCATCGTGGCCCTATGGCTCATGGATCGGGATATCATCGTGGATCAGGTTCAATGGGTGCAATCGATGCCGCTAGAATTAAAAAAGGAAAAAAACTAGCTGGTAGAATGGGTGGAGAACAAGTGACTGTTCAAAACTTAGAAGTCGTAAAAATTGATTTAGAAAAAAATGTAATGCTAATTAGAGGTAATGTCCCAGGAGCAAAGAACTCATTTGTTATGGTAACAAATGCAGTCAAAAAAACATCTGCTGCCATTAACCCCGAAGCGTTAGCTTAGGAAAGGAGAAATAAAGATGCCTAGTATAGTTGTATTAAACCAATCAGGTGCAGAAGTTGGAAAATTAAAGTTAAGCAAAGAAGTGTTTGCTGTAGAGCCAAATATGCAAGTTGTTTATGATGTGGTAAACGCTGAAAGAGCTGCTATGCGTCAAGGAACACACCAAACTAAAGGACGTAGTGAAGTTAGTGGTGGTGGAAGAAAACCTTGGCGACAAAAAGGTACAGGACGTGCACGACAAGGATCGATTAGAGCTCCTCAATGGCGCGGTGGTGGAATTGTTTTTGGCCCAAAGCCAAGAAGTTATAGTGTGAAAGTAAATAGAAAAGTTGTTAAAATTGCTGTTAAATCTTTATTATCAGATCGTTTGAACAACAATAAAATTGTTGTTGTTGATCAATTTATGTTAGAAGATTTCAAAACAAAAACGTTAGTATCTGTTCTATCAAACTTAAAAGCTGAAGGAAAAGTATTAGTAATTACCAATGAAGATAATTACAATTTATTTAAAGCTGGAAATAACATCCCTGGCGTATATGTACAAACAAAAGCGCATTTAAGTGTTTATGATTTAATCAATGCTAATATGTACATTATGACTCAAGATGCAGCAAAAAAATATGAGGAGGATCTAAAATAATGAAAAATCCTTATGATATTATTGTTAAGCCGTTAATTACTGAAAAGTCTACTAAACTTGTTGAAGAAAGAAAGTATACATTTGAAGTAATGCAAGGGGTTAATAAAGTAGAAGTTAAAAAAGCAGTTGAAGAGATATTTAAGGTTAATGTTATTAAAGTTAACATGATTAACGTTAGAAAAAAAGAACGTCGTGTAGGAAAATATGAAGGTTTCCGCCCTGCTGTCCGTAAAGCAATCGTGACATTGGCAGAAGGTCAAACATTAGACGTATTCGAAGTTTAATATAGGAGGTAGCAGATAATGGCTATTAAAAAATACAATCCAACCACTCCTGGCCGTCGTGGCATGTCAGTGTTGGTGTTTGATGAAATTACAACATCTACTCCTGAAAAAAGTTTATTAGCCCCATTAAAGAAAAATGGTGGTCGTAATAATATGGGTAAAATAACAGTACGTCATCAAGGTGGCGGACACAAGCAAAAATATCGTATTATCGATTTCAAGCGAAATAAAGATGATATCGTTGGTACCGTTGCAACAATAGAATATGATCCAAATAGATCTGCCAACATCGCTTTAATTAACTATGTTGATGGTGAAAAACGATATATTATTGCTCCCAAGGGATTAAAAGTTGGACAAAAGATTTTGTCTGGTGAAAATGCAGATATTATTGTTGGTAATGCGATACCTTTAGGTAAAATACCTGTAGGTACCGTTGTCCATAATATCGAATTACATCCTGGCAAGGGCGGACAATTGGTTCGTTCTGCTGGTTCAAGCGCTCAAATCTTGGGTCGTGAAGACAAATATATCCTAGTTAGATTAACTAGTGGTGAAGTTAGAAAAATATTATCAGTATGCCGTGCTACTATTGGGGAAGTTGGTAATGCTGATCATATGAACGTTAATATTGGAAAAGCAGGAAGAACACGTTATTTAGGAATTAGACCAACAGTAAGAGGTTCAGCAATGAATCCTAATGATCACCCTCATGGTGGTGGTGAAGGCCGTACTCCAGTTGGACGTAAGGCTCCACTTACTCCTTGGGGTAAAATTGCGCTCGGTCTTAAGACTCGTAATACTAAGAAAAAATCTAGCGACTTAATAGTACGTCGCCGTAATGGTTAGAAAGGAGAAATAACAATGGCACGCTCAATTAAAAAAGGACCTTTTTGCGATCAACATTTATTAAAGAAAATTGTTGACCAAGGAGAAAGTTCAAAAAAAGTTATTCAAACATGGTCACGTCGTTCAACAATTTTTCCTGACTTTATCGGTCGTACAATTGCTGTTTACAATGGTAAGAATCATGTTCCAGTATACGTTACTGAAGATATGGTAGGACATAAGTTGGGTGAATTTGCACCAACAAGAACTTATCGTGGACACGGTAAAGATAAAAAGGCCACAGTGAAGAAGTAGGAGGATAGCATATGGAAGAAGTAGTAAAATTAGAAGCTAAGGCTATTGCCAAAACTGTTCGCGTTACTCCTCGTAAAGCTCGTCTAGTTATGGATTTAATCAGAGGGAAAAATGTTAGTGAAGCCGTTGCAATTTTAAAGTTAACACCTAAAGGTGTTACTGTTGCAATTGAAAAAGTGTTGAAATCAGCAACAGCAAATGCTGTTAATAATAAAAAAATGGATCAAAAATTACTTTATATAAAAGAAGGATACGTTAATGATGGAGTTACTATTAAACGTATGATTACTCGGGCAAAAGGTAGTGGTAGTTCACTTTTAAAAAGAACAAGCAATATTACTATCATTGTTGCGGAAAGAGAATAGGAGGAACACATGGGACAAAAAGTTAATCCGATTGGATTAAGAGTCGGTATTATTCGTGATTGGGAATCTAAATGGTATGCAAGTAAATTAGAAGTTCCAACATTGTTACATGAAGATTTTAAGATTCGTGAAACAATTCAAGAGTTCTACAAAAAAGCATATGTATCAAAAATCGAAATCGAACGAACAAAGACTAAAATCATGTTAACTATTCACACTGCGAAACCGGGTGTAGTTATTGGTCGTGATGGAGCTATCAAAGCGCAAATCGTTGAAAAATTACAAAAAATGACTGGTAAGGCAATATTTTTAAGTGTTGTTGAGATTAAAAACCCAGACTTAGATGCAACATTAGTTGCGAGAAATATGGCAGAACAATTAGAGAACAGAGCATCTTTTAGACGTGTTCAAAAAATGGCTATCCAAAGAAGTATGAAAGCTGGTGCTAAGGGTATTAAGACATCAATTTCAGGACGCTTAGGTGGTGCCGAAATGGCTCGTCGTGAAGGGTATAGCGAAGGAACTGTTCCTCTACATACATTAAGAGCTGACATTGACTATGCAATTGCTGAAGCAAACACCACATATGGTAAATTAGGTGTTAAAGTTTGGATTTGTAAAGGAGAAGTTTTACCAGCTAAGAAAACTAAGAAGGAGGCAAATTAATTATGTTGATGCCTAAAAGAACGAAGTATCGTCGTCCTCATCGTGTAAGTTATGAAGGTAAGGCGAAAGGTGCAAAAGAAATTAATTTTGGTGAATATGGATTACAAGCTCAATTAGGAACTTGGATTACATCACAACAAATAGAAGCAGCACGTATTGCCATGACTCGTTTCATGAAACGTGAAGGTTCTGTTTGGATTAGAATATTCCCTCATATGGCGCAAACTCATAAGCCTCTTGAAGTTCGTATGGGTGGCGGTAAAGGTGCTCCTGATAGCTATGTTGCAGTAGTTAAAAGAGGAACTGTTATGTTTGAAATAGGTGGCGTTAGCGAAGAAATCGCTCGTGAAGCGTTAAGATTAGCAGCTCATAAGTTACCTATCCCAACAAAAGTAATTACACGAGAAAGTGGTGAGAATAATGGCTAAGAAAGAACAAAAAGTTGTTGCTCCAGTTGTTAGAGAGTCAGAAGTAGAGAAATTACGCAAATTAGATGACGCCACTATTGAAGAAAAAATCAAAGAGATGAAACAAGAATTATTTAATTTACGCTTTCAAGCGGCAGTTGGAAAATTGGAGAATACAGCACAACTTGGTAAAACAAAAAAGCAAATTGCGCGTATGAAAACAATCCTAACGGAACGTGCCAACGGAGCTAAGTAAGGAGGAGACCTATGGAAAGAAATAGTAGAAAAGAATACACTGGTAAAGTTGTATCAACTAAAGAAGACAAAACAATTAAAGTTTTGATTACTACATACCGCAAGCATCCTCTATATGGAAAGCGTGTAGAATACAGTAAGAAGTTTACGGCTCACGATGAAACTAATGATGCTAAGATGGGTGACATTGTTACGATTATGGAAACAAGACCATTATCAAAAACAAAAAAATTCCGCTTGGTTGCAATAGTTGAACGTGCTGTCCAATTATAGGAGGCGAAAATAATGATACAACAAGAGTCGAGATTAAAAGTAGCCGACAATTCAGGTGCGAAAGAAATCCTAACGATTAAAGTTTTGGGTGGAACAAGACGCCGCTATGCAGGTGTTGGTGATATTATTGTTGCCACTGTTAAGAGTGCAACTCCAGGTGGAGCAATAAAAAAAGGCGAAATCATAAAAGCTGTAATTGTGAGAACAAAGAGCGCCTTAAGAAGAACTGATGGTAGTTATATTAGATTTGATGACAATGCCGCAGTTATTATTCGTGATGATAAAACTCCTAAAGGAACACGTATTTTTGGGCCTGTTGCTCGTGAATTACGTGATAAGGACTTTATGAAAATAATTTCCTTAGCTCCTGAGGTTTTATAAGGAGGAATGTATGTTTGTTAAAAAAGGTGATACCGTTAAAGTAATTAGCGGTGATAATAAAGGAAAAATCGGAAAGGTTTTGAAGGTATTAGTAAGTGGAAACCGCATCGTAGTTGAAGGTGTTAATATTATTTCACGTCATACTAGACCATCAAATGCAAACCCAGATGGCGGAATTATAAAAAAAGAAGCTCCAATTGCGATTTCAAATGTTATGGTTTATGATACAAAGGCTGCACAAGCGACTAGAGTAGGCTATAAAGAAGAAAATGGCAAAAAAGTTCGTTTCGCTAAAAAAACTGGCAACTTGCTAGATAAGTAAGGAGAAAGAATATGAATCGAGTAAAAGAAAAATACAATGAAACCGTAAAAGACGCTTTGATTAAAAAGTTCTCTTATACTTCTCTTATGCAAGCCCCTAGATTAGAAAAAATTGTAGTAAATATGGGTGTTGGTGATGCTATTGTAAACGCAAAAGCATTGGATGCAGCAGTTGAAGACTTAACACAAGTAACAGGTCAAAAACCAATAATTACAAAAGCTAAGAAATCGATTGCCGCTTTCAAATTACGTGAAGGTGTAGCAATCGGTTGTAAAGTCACGCTAAGAGGGGAAAGAATGTACGAATTTTTTGATAAGTTAGTATCAGTAGCTCTTCCTCGAGTAAGAGACTTTAGAGGCCTAAGTAAAGATTCTTTCGATGGCCGTGGTAATTATACAATAGGTATTAAGGAACAATTAATTTTTCCGGAAATTAATTATGACAAAGTATTAAAAATTCGTGGTATGGACATCGTCATTGTTACAACAGCAAAGACTGATGAAGAAGGCCGTGAATTACTAAGCCTATTGGGAATGCCTTTTAGGAAGTAGAGGAGTAGAACTATGGCTAAAACATCATTAAAAATTAGAAATAAAAGAACGCAAAAGTTCAAAGTTAGAGAATATACACGTTGTGAGCGTTGTGGAAGACCACATGCTGTATACCGTAAATTCAAATTATGCCGTATCTGCTTTAGAGAGTTAGCCAATAAGGGACAAATCCCTGGCGTAACTAAATCTAGCTGGTAGAAAGGAGACTATCAATGGTAATGACAGATCCAATTGCTGATATGCTTACACGTATTCGTAATGCCAATCAAATGAAGCATGAATATGTAGAGATGCCAGCATCAAAAATGAAACAAGAAGTTTTAAGTGTTATTAAAAATGAAGGTTACATTAAAGATGTAGAACTTATTTCTAAAGATGAAAAAGGAACGACAATAAATACTTTAAAAGTAACGCTTAAATATACAGATAAAAAAGAAAGAGTAATAAAAGGCTTAACTCGAATATCGAAACCTGGTTTAAGAGTTTATGCTAAAGCTAGTGAAATGCCGAAAGTTTTAAACGGCTTAGGAATCGCTATCGTATCAACATCAAATGGAGTTATGACTGATAAAGAAGCACGTCAAAAGAATTTTGGCGGCGAAGTTGTAGCTTATGTTTGGTAGGAGGTTTTATTATGTCTAGAGTCGGAAATAAAATTATAAAATTAACTGATGGTGTATCAGTTGAAGTAAATCCAGGAAATTTTGTAGTAGTAAAAGGTCCAAAAGGTGAAATAAGCCAACAATTATGTCCTAAAATGACAATTGAAATTGCAGGCAGCGATATCAAAGTAACTAGACCAAGTGATTCACAAGAACATAGAACTCTTCATGGAACAACAAGAGCACTTTTACACAATATGATTGAAGGTGTTACCAATGGTTTCGTAAGAGGACTTGAAATTCAAGGAACAGGTTATCGTGCTTCTTTGAAGGGAAATGTTTTGGTTGTTGCTGCTGGTTATTCACATTTGGTAGAAATGCCAATTCCTGAAGGACTTACTATAGAAGTTCCTACACAAACTGAAGTGGTAATCAAGGGCATAGACAAACAAGTTGTCGGCCAATTTGCTGCTGAAGTTAGAGCTGTAAGAAAACCTGAACCTTATTTAGGAAAAGGTATTCGTTATAAAGGCGAAATTGTTCGTCGTAAAGAAGGAAAGAAAGCTAAATAGAAAGGAGCGTATGAGTAGTGATCACAAAAAAATCGCGTAATGAAACACGCAGTATTCGTCATTTAAGAATTCGCAAGAATATAAGTGGAACATCTACCTTACCTCGTTTAAATGTGTTCAGATCAAATGCACATATTTATGCTCAAGTAATCGATGATGTAGAAGGTGTAACTTTAGTTAGTGCATCAAGTATAGATAAAGAATTAAAGTTAGAAAAAGGCTCAAATACTGAAGCAGCTGCGCAAGTAGGTACTTTAATAGCAAAAAGAGCGTTAGATAAAAAAATCGAAAATGTTGTATTTGACCGTGGTGGATATTTATATCATGGAAGAGTGAAGGCATTGGCTGAAGCTGCTAGATTAGCAGGATTGAAGTTCTAGGAGGTTGACGATGAAACAAGAAAAAGAAAATAGAAGAAGTAAGAGAGTTGTTGAAGAAGTCGTTAAAGAATTCGAAGAACGCGTAGTTAGCATTAACCACGTTACTAAGGTAGTTAAGGGCGGTAGAAGATATCGTTTTAGCGCATTAGTAGTAGTAGGTGACCACAAAGGCCGTGTTGGCTTAGGTACAGGCAAAGCTATTGAAATCCCTGATGCAATTAAAAAAGCAGTTGAAGATGCAAAAAGAAATTTAATTCATGTTCCCGTTGTTAATACAACAATACCTCACTCTGTTACAGGTGTGTATGGAGCAGGTCGTGTTTTCTTAAAACCTGCACCTGATGGAACTGGCGTTATCGCTGGTGGACCAGTACGTGCGGTAGTTGAGTTGGCAGGAATATCTGATATTTTATCAAAATCAATAGGCTCAAGTACTCCTATTAACATAGTAAGAGCAACTATGCAAGGACTTGAATCTCTAAGAACAGTTGAAGAAGTTGCTGAAATTAGGGGTAAAAAGCCTGAGGAAATTTTGGGGTAGAAACAAATGGCAAAAAAAGAAAAGAATATTACTATTAAATTAGTAAAAAGTTCATTCGGTCGTAAACCTAATCAGGCAAAAACTTTGAAAGCATTGGGTTTATCGAAAGTTAATCAAGTTGTTACTAAACCAGATAACGAAGCAGTTCGCGGAATGATCGCAACTGTTAGTCATTTATTAGAAGTGTTAGAAGGTTAGGAGGCTCACATGGAATTACATGATTTAAAGCCTGTAGATGGCGCAAGACATAGTAGAAAACGCGTTGGTCGTGGAACAGGTAGCGGTCACGGTAAAACAAGTGGTCGTGGAAGCAAAGGACAAAATTCTCGTAGCGGTGGTGGAGTTCGTCCAGGATTTGAAGGTGGACAAACACCATTATTCAAGAGATTGCCAAAGCGAGGATTCACAAACATGAATAGAAAAGAATATGCAGTTGTTAACATAGCGGATCTTAACTGTGATTGTTTTAAAGAAGGAAGTAAAGTTACTCCTGAAATGCTCGTAAAAGTAGGGCTAGTTAGTAAAAATGTAAAAAATATTAAGGTTTTAGGAAATGGTAAGTTAGAAAAAAATCTAATCATATGTGCTCATAAATTTTCTAAATCAGCAGAAAAGGGAATTGTTGAAGCTGGTGGAAAAATAGAGGTAATCTAATATGGCAATCAAAAATAAAAAAATATGGATTAGCTTATTATTTACTGCACTATTTCTATTTATTTATCGTTTTGGATATTTTATCCAAATACCATTTGTTGAAATTGAATATGTAAAACAATTGTTCTCCTCAGGAGAATCAATGTTTGGTTTCTTAGATGTATTTAGTGGTGGAGCATTGTCAAACTTCTCAATCGTTGCTTTGGGTATTGGTCCTTATATCACCGCTTCAATTGTTATTCAATTGTTGCAGATGGATATTGTTCCTATATTAAAAGAGTGGTCGGAAGAAGGACAAGTAGGAAAAGAAAAATTAAACCAATTGACAAGATATCTTTCACTTGGTTTAGCATTTGTTCAAGCTATGACATTAACCATTGGTATCTCTGTATCTTACAATAATGCTTTGTTTGGTCCAGGAACGCCAATCACACCAATGACATATATTTACTTATCAATCGTAATGACAGCTGGTACAGCATTTGTATTATGGATTGCTGAAAGAATCACACAAAAAGGAATTGGAAATGGTACATCAATGATTATCGTTGCAGGTATTATTGCTAGCTTCCCTGATATGATTAATGATTTAATTCAAAAATATATTATTTCTGGTGGCGAAGAAATTGGTAATATCTTCATCTTCTTTGGTGTAATATTACTAATGGTATTAATTATTATCGGTGTTATCTTTATTGAAACAGCACAAAGAAAGATTCCTATTCAATATGCGAATCGACCTGCGACAGCTTCGTTTAGAGGTAAAAGCGATTCTAATGTCCCAATTAAATTAAACTCAGCAAGCGTTATCCCCGTTATTTTTGCTTCAACATTAATGAGCTTGCCAACAACAATCTCAAATTTCTTAACAAATGCAACAGCAAAAACATGGATTACGAATATTTTTAGCGCAAGTGAACCAATTGGTTTTGTACTATATATTATATTAATATTTGTTTTCTCATTCTTCTATGCGTTCTTACAAATAAACCCAGAAAAGATGGCAGAAAACTTACAAAAGCAAAACGCCTATATCCCAGGTATTAGACCTGGTGATGAAACAGCATCTTATTTCTCAAGAGTATTATTCAAGATTACTATGGTTGGTGCAACATACTTATCAATCGTAGCTGCAGTTCCAATTATTGCTGCGAAGATATTCGATTTGCCATCTTCAGTTCAAGTTGGTGGAACAAGTTTAATTATCGTTGTCGGTGTTGCCATTGAAACTGTAAAACAACTGAAAACTCAAAGTCAAGAGAAGCAATATCGAGGCTTCATTGACTAGGAGAAAAAATATGCGTTTACTAATAATGGGAGCTCCAGGGGCTGGAAAAGGAACCCAAGCAGCCTTAATTAAAGAATATTTTGCAATTCCTCATATCTCTACTGGTGATATGTTTCGAGAAGCAATCTCAAAACAAACTCAAATAGGGAAGGAAGCAAAAAAATATATTGATAAAGGTGATTTAGTGCCCGATAGTGTGACTATTGAATTGGTGAGAGAAAGACTTCTAAATGAAGATTGTAAAAATGGTTTTCTTTTAGATGGCTTTCCTCGAACAATAGCTCAAGCGCAAGCTCTTGATGGAATGTTGAATAGACTTGAGATTAAATTAGATGCTGTTTTAAATGTTGATATTGATGATGAAATTTTGATTGATAGAATTGTTGGCCGTCGTACTTGCTCTGTTTGTAAAGAAAGCTACCACATGACAAATAAAAAACCCAAAGTAATGGGTGTTTGCGATGTTTGTGGGGGAAAATTAATTCAAAGAGTTGATGACACGGAAGAAACAATTAAAAACAGGCTACATGTGTATCACCAATTAACTGAGCCAGTGTTAGAATATTATTTTAAACAAGGTTTGGTAAAAAATGTTAGTGGTCACGGAAATATTGAAGAGATATTTGCGAAGGTTACAATCCTTCTTGGAGGCAATGAATGATTTTACTAAAAAGTAATCGAGAAATAGAGTTGATGAAAGAAGCTGGAAGAATTGTGGCTAGAGCTCATAGAGCTGTTAAGGAAGCAATTGCGCCTGGTGTATCGACCGATCAACTTGATAAGATTGCTGAAGATGTAATTAGAAGTGCAGGAGCAACTCCATCCTTCAAAGGATATGGCGGTTTCCCTGGATCTATTTGCGCTTCAATAAATGATGTTGTTATCCACGGTATCCCTAATAAAAAAATAAAATGTAAAAAAGGTGATATTATTGCCATTGATATTGGAGCCAATTATAAAGGCTATCATGGCGATAGTGCTATGACTCATGGTGTTGGCGAAATAAGTGAAGCCCGACAAAGACTTTTAAAGATCACAGAAGAATCTTTGTATAAAGGCTTAGAATTAGCCAAACCCTTAAACCGTTTATCCGATATTTCTCATGCAATTGAACAGTATGTTTTAAGCAATGGTTATTCTGTTGTGAAAGATTTTACTGGACATGGTGTTGGACGTGATTTGCATGAAGATCCAATGATACCTAATTACGGACCTGCTGGTCATGGTCCGGTATTAAGAGTCGGAATGACCCTTGCTATTGAGCCAATGGTTAATACTGGTCGTGCAGATGTTAAAATACTAAGTGACGACTGGACAACAGTAACCATTGATGGCAGTGATAGTGCTCATTTTGAACATACCATTGTTATAACAGAACAAGGATATGAGATATTAACGATTGAAGGAGGCTTTGCCAATGTCAAAGAATGATGTGATAGAACTTAAAGGAACAGTTATTGAGTCCCTACCTAATTCGATTTTTCGAGTTAAATTAGATAATGGACATCAAATAGTAGCCCACGTTTCTGGTAAAATCCGTATGAATTTCATATTCATTTTACCAGGTGATAGAGTAACTGTTGAATTATCACCATATGACTTAACACGTGGACGTATTACTTATCGACACAAATAAGTAATGCTAGCAATTCAAACCCAGTTTCTTATGAAACTATTTAAGGAGGAATTTAAAAATGAAGGTTAGACCATCAGTAAAACCAATGTGTGATCAATGTAAAGTAATAAAACGTAACGGTAAAGTTATGGTTATTTGTAAAAATCCAAAACACAAACAAAAACAAGGATAATTAGGAGGTGCAAATATATGGCACGTATTTCTGGTGTTGATATTCCACGTGATAAGCGAGTTGTGATTTCGCTAACATACATTTATGGAATAGGAAAACCAACAGCAATTGAAATATTACAAAAAGCAGGCGTTGATGAAAACAAACGCGTTAAAGATTTAAGTGAAGAAGAACTAGCAACCATTAGACGAGAAATAGCCACATTAAAAGTAGAGGGTGATTTACGTCGTGAAGTTGCTATGAATATTAAAAGATTGATGGAAATTGGATGCTACAGAGGAATCCGTCATCGTAAAGGATTACCAGTAAGAGGACAAAACACAAGATGTAATGCTCGTACTCGTAAAGGTAAAGTTAAAACTGTAGCGAATAAGAAGAAATAGGAGGAATTGAATAATGGCTCGTAAAATTCGTAAACGTAGAGTTAAAAAGAATATTCCTAACGGAGTGGCACATATTCATTCTACTTTTAATAACACAATTATTACAATAACGGATACTGCAGGAAATGCGATTGCTTGGAGTAGTGCAGGAGCACTTGGCTTTAAAGGTAGTAAAAAATCGACTCCTTTTGCAGCATCACAAGCTTCTGAAGCCTGTGCTAAAGCCGCTTTAGATAGTGGTATGATCAAAGTTGAAGTTTCTGTTAAAGGCCCAGGTCCAGGACGCGAGGCGGCTATTAGATCATTACAAGTTGCTGGTCTTGAAATCACATCGATTAAAGATGTTACTCCAATTCCACACAATGGTTGTCGTCCTCCAAAACAACCTAGAGGATAGAGATATACTACTGAACAAAAATAAAAGGAGGACCGAATGAGAAAATTCGAATTTATTAAACCTCAAACTACTGTTGAATCTAGTGATTCAGAAAATTACGGTAAATTCATAATTTCTCCATTAGAAAGAGGATATGGGATTACTTTAGGTAATGCACTTCGTCGTGTGTTGCTATCATCTATGCCAGGGGTGGCAATTGTAGCTATGGATGTTGAAGGGGTTGCACATGAGTTCATGGCACTAAATGGTGTATTGGAAGATGTAACAGAAATCATTCTTAATTTAAAAAATGTTATCATTTCAATAGATGAGGACAAACTATTTAAATCAATGCCACAAGAAGGTCAAGAACTATATGAATTAAATATTGATGCTGAAGGTGAAAGAGTTATCAAAGCGGGGGATTTGGAGCATAGTAGTGAAATAAAAATTGTAAATCCAGATCAAGTTATTGCAACACTAGAAAAGGGTGGAAAATTTAAAGCTCGTTTCTATGCTAGAAGAGGAATTGGTTATGTTTGCGCTGAGGAAAACAAAGTTTTTTGTAAAGATAGAAGCGGAAATTTAATTACAACGAGAATAGCAATAGATGCAATTTATACTCCAGTTACAAAAGTAAGATATACTGCCGATAAAACAAGGGTTGATGAAGATGTTGATTTCGACAAACTTACAATGGAAGTTTGGACAAACAAATCAATAAAACCTGCGGATGCAATCTCGCTTGCATCAAAGTTCTTGCAAGAGCATTTTGAGGTCGTATCACATTTAAATGAAATTGTAATACAAGAACAATATATGTATGAACGTGAAGAAAAAGTTTCAAACAAAAAATTTGAAAAGAAAATCGAAGAACTTGATTTATCTGTTCGTTCTTACAATTGCTTAAAACGCGCTGGTATTAATACCGTTGGCGAACTTACTCAAAAAAATGAAGAAGAAATGATGAGAGTAAGAAATTTAGGTCGAAAATCATTAAAAGAAGTGGTACAAAAGCTTCGAGAAATTGGATTGGACTTACGTCGCACATACGATACAGATACTAGTTATCTAGACAACGAAGATATTGATAAAGATGATGATGACAATTCATCAGATGATGATATTTTCTAGTCAAAAAAAACCAAAGGGAGGACTAAAATAATGTCATTAGGTTATCGAAGATTAGGTCGTAACTCAGCTCAACGTAAAGCATTACTGAGAGATTTGGTTACGGATTTAATTATTAATGAACGTATTGAAACAACTCTTCATAAAGCTAAAGAACTAAAAAGATTAGCCGATAAAATGGTAACTCTTGGGAAAAAAGGAACTTTAGCTGCTAGATGCCAAGCTGCTGAATTGGTTAGATTTGAAATGGCAAATGAAAAAGAATATGCTGTTCAAAAGCTATTTGCTGAAATTGCTAAAAAATATCAAGACAGAAAAGGTGGCTATACAAGAGTCTTAAAAACAGGACCTAGACGCGGAGACTCTGCGCCTATGGCAATCATCGAATTCGTATAAAACAAAAACAAGGCTATTGGTAGATATCAAATAGCCTTTTATTTATGGGCTTCCATTGTTAAATGGTTATTTTAAGATAATTGTCGACAGATATGTAATTTTAAGATATAATTAAAAAAGTTAAAGTAGACTAAATGGATTATCATTCATTATTGTTTGGAGGCAAGTATGTTATATTTAAAGA
Source organism: Bacilli bacterium (assembly GCA_028693535.1). Classification (GTDB taxonomy): domain Bacteria; phylum Bacillota_I; class Bacilli_A; order ML615J-28; family CAG-698; genus JAAYBG01. The sequence continues at coordinate 2,941 of JAQUVC010000001.1, read as the reverse complement.
ATATCACAAAAGATTATAAAGTAGGAAATATATCGATAAGAGCTTTAAACAATATTAGTATTGGATTTCGCAAGCAAGAATTTGTCAGTATTTTAGGGCCGAGTGGGTGTGGAAAAACGACGTTGTTAAATATTATCGGTGGTCTTGACAAGGCTACAAGAGGTGATTTTTTAATTGAAAAACAACACACACAAACCTACAAAGATTCTGACTGGGATAGTTATCGTAATGATAAGGTTGGTTTTGTTTTCCAGAGTTTTAATTTAATTCAACATCTCACAGTATGGAAGAATGTTGAATTAGCGCTAACATTATCAGGAATATCAAAAACAAAAATAAAAAGTAGAGTCTCTGAAGTGCTTGAGAGAGTTGGATTGACCGACCAAAAAGAGAAGAGGCCAAATCAACTAAGTGGTGGACAGATGCAAAGAGTTGCCATTGCTCGTGCTTTAGTTAATGACCCTGAGATTATCTTAGCAGATGAACCAACAGGAGCACTTGATTCTGTAACATCCCAACAAATTTTAGATATTTTAAAAGAAATATCATTAGAACGTTTGGTTGTTATGGTCACTCATAATGAAGAATTTGCAAGACAGTATGCCACAAGAATCATAAATTTAAAAGATGGGTCTGTTATCAGTGATAGCAATCCTTTTGATAAGGAAGAAAAAAGGATTGAAGAAGGAAAGAAAACAAAAACATCCATGCCCATCGTAACAGCCTTATCGTTGTCATTTTTAAATTTAAAATCAAAAATTACTCGAACTCTATTAACTATGATTGCTGGTTGTATTGGAATTGTTGCCATTGGATTAGTGTTATCCGTTTCTAATGGGATGACAGCCTACATTGATGACGTACAACGAGTAGCACTTGGTGATTACCCAATTAACGTTACTAGTTCTGTTTTAACTTCACCTGAAGTTTCAATATATAGTAAATTGAAAGAATTCCCTGAAGAAGACATCATTACTGTTGTTCGTGGCATGACACAATATGAACATTATAATGCCATCGAAGATGATTTTTTTGAATATTTAAGTGAAATGCCGAGCGATTGGTATACATTGATAAACTATGGAACATCAGTCAGCTTGAATTTATTATATCAAGATGGTGCAGCCTATCAAAAAGTTACAGATTCTTATTTTTATGAAATGACGGAAAATACAGACTTTGTCGATGAACAATATACCGTGTTAGAAGGAAGTATTCCTCAAAATGCCAATGAAATTGCCTTGGTGGTTGATAGCTATAACTGCATTAGTGCAATGTTGCTTTATTATCTAGGAATGAGTTATGAAGATGCTGAATCACTAACATTTGCTGATTTTATTGGGAAAGAATTTAAATTGATTGATAATGATGATTACTATGTAAAAATGGATGATCGTTACTATTCTAAGGGGAAATCATACTATGCGGATTTATATAACAATGCACAAACAACACTAAACATTGTGGGAATCTTACGAATTGAACCGCAAGCAACCACAAAACTTTATTCATCGGGATTATTATATACAAAAGCATTAACAGAATTGGTATATGAACGCTCTGTTCAATCAAAGATTGTCCAAGAACAAAAGCAACATGGAACAGACTTAAATGTTTTTACGGGACAACCCTATCAAGATAGCATCGGTATTAGTTCAACACAAACAAAAACATATCAATATGAATCTAATTTGATTAGCCTCAATGGGATGAAGAAAATTAATAGGCTTTATATTTATACATCTAAATTTTCTGACCGAGGAAACATTACCAAATACATCAATGATTATACCAATCCTGACAGTCATGTACGGATTAGCATTTCTGATTATACCAGTAGAATCACAAATGAGTTTTCAACATTCGTGACGGTATTAACAAAAGTTTTGATTATTTTTGCTTCCATCTCGTTGGTTGTATCTTCGATTATGATAGCAGTCATCACGTATATTTCTGTTATTGAACGTACCAAAGAAATTGGCATCCTACGAAGCCTTGGGGCAAGAAAAAAAGATATTTCTCGTGTTTTCAATGCAGAAACAGCCATTATTGGGTTTATTGCGGGAATTTTAGGAATCGTTGGTGTATATGTATTAGAAAAACCGATTGATAGTTTAGTAAAAAATATCATTACACAAAACACGAGTTTAACAACAGGACTTACAACTTTCGATATTGTACAAACAAAACCTGAGTATTTAGCGTTGCTATTAATTGGTAGCATTATCCTTACGATGATTGCGGGGATGATTCCAGCGATTATTGCTGCTTATCAGTCACCAGTCGATGCATTGAGAAATGAATAAAAAAAGCCAATAAAAAAAGCCCCCTTAATTGTTATATAAGTATAACAAGATTAAGGAGGCTGTGATGAATCAATTAAAGACCGCAGAAGAAAAAAGAATTCGTTTCTATATTTTAATTTGTGCTGTGGGCTTATTATTTTGTATAGCCTGTAGTTTATTTTGATTAAAAAGTCCATTCTAGGGCTTTTTTTATTTGTTATATTATGAGTTCAGATAGGATCAATAGGTGAAATCATTTGCATATCAATGAGAAAAATGATAAAATAATATGTTAATAGAGGTCACTATGAAAAAACTTGATTATCTAATTATTATTCTCGTAACAATTGTATCGATATCTTTTTATGTTCTCTATATTGCAAGAAAAACCATAGGAAAAGATGTAGATGTTCAAATCCTATACCAAAACGATGTTATTTACCAAGCGCCTCTCACTTCATCAGAGACGATTGTCGCAGTGAAGGGTATAGAAGGAATTGTAGTCGTTACTGTTGATGGTCAAAGCGTGAGTTATCAGTATCTCTTTCAAGAAGATTTTTATAATACGATATCCATTACCGAAGATGAAATAAAAATGATTGATGCTAGCTGCAAGAATCATGATTGTATGCGCATGCGCATGAACCATTTATTTC
>JAQUVC010000042.1 GCA_028693535.1 Bacilli bacterium | reverse complement strand
AGTCAGCAAGTAAAAAATGTTAAATAGTATTTGAAGTTTCACATTTGTTATGATATAATAGTAGAGTGTATTTAGAGGTGCGTTATGAATTGGCAAATTGCTATTGATGGTCCTGCGGGTTCTGGTAAAAGCACAATTGCTCAGGCTGTAGCAAAAGAACTTGGCTTTGAGCACATTGATACTGGAGCTATGTATCGAGCTGTTACTTTGAAAGCTTTAAAATTAAAAATTAATTTAGAGAATGAAGAGGAATTTCATTTTCTCGAAACCACAAAAATTGATTTTGAAAGCCAAAAAATTTATCTTGATGATCAAGATGTTTCAAAAGCGATTCGCTCGCTTGAGGTTACCAACCATGTTTCTTTGGTGTCCAAGTATGGATATGTAAGAAAAAAAATGGTGACTTTACAACAATTCTTTGTCGCTAACAAAAATGTTATCATGGATGGTAGAGATATTGGAACTGTGGTTCTTCCTCAGGCTAATTTAAAGATTTATTTAAATGCGAATGTGGAAGAAAGAGCAAAACGGCGAATGAAAGAACGACTGGAACAACATCAAGAAACTGGCGATTTAGAAACAACAATCAAAGAAATAATCGATCGCGATTACAAAGATAGCACACGCCTAATAAGCCCCCTAAAGAAAGCCGATGACGCTATAGAAATAGATTCATCAAATTTATCCGTTGAATGTGTGGTCAAGAAGATCATAAGTTTAGTATTTGAAAGAGGTTACAAGATGGAAAAGGAACTTAAAAACGAAAACGTTGAATTACAAGAACAAACAAAAGAACAAAAAGAAGAATTAGTAGAAGAACAAGTAACTCCCGAAGAAGAAGTTATAACAGAAGTAGTAACTGAAGAAAAAGTGGAAACTCCAGAAGTAGTAGCTGAAGAAAAAGTGGAAGATGAAGAAGAAACTTTAGAATCAGAGGATTCTGAAGCATCTGAGACTACAGAAGTTGAAGAAACTAGTGAGGAAGAAACAGCAAAAGCAGTAAAATACAAAGAATTACAAATTGTTAGTGGTACTGTTGTTGAAGTGATTCCTGAACAACCTGAAAATAAAGCAGGAAGCAAAGTAATTAAAGCAAAAGAAGAAAGAGTTTTAATTACTCTTGAAGATGGTCAAGAAGGATTCTTATTTAAGCGTGATACTGCTGGTATTAAAGAAGATGAGGATTTAATTGATTTATTCTGTGAAGGCGATAAGGTTGAAGTAGCTATCAAAAAGATCTTTCCTGATGGTGGTAAGTTCATATTCTCTACTATTCTATTAAATAAGCGCAAAGAATTAGAAAAATTTGGAGCTGAATTAAAGCGAGATACCGTCTTTACAGCGAAAGTTTTGAAGCAAATTCAAGTTGGTTTATTGATGAAATATGAAGATTTTTCTTGCTTATTACCTACTTCACAAGCTGCAGTTGCAGAAGATGAATTAGCTACATTGGTAGGAAAAGAGATTTCTGTTGCTCCAATTAGAGTAGATTATGGCAGAATTCGTATTATAGTATCACAGATATTAGCTGATAGAATTAATGCCCGCGCAGACAAAAAAACGTTTATGGAAACATTAGAAGTGGGTCAAATATACGACGGTGTTGTTAAAAACATTGAACGATATGGTGCATTTGTTGAAATCAGTAAAAATGTCGAAGGATTACTACATATTTCAGAAATCGATCATAGTCGCGTTTTCAAAGTTGAAAAAGTTCTTAATGTCGGTGACTCTGTTAAAGTAAAAGTAATTAAACTTGAAAAAGAACACATTGGATTATCACGAAAAGCATTGATTCCTAATTATTGGGAAGAATATATAAATGGAAAAGCTGTTGGTGAATTAACAACAGGAAAAGTATTAGAAATTAACAACTCTGGTGTTGTTATGGCATTAACTCCAGAAATTTCTGGTTTCTTACCAAAAAGTGAATTTTCTTGGGACCGTGATGTAAAACTGGAAGACAGTGTTAAAGTTGATGAAGAGCTCGAAGTTAAAATCATTGAAATTGATGCAACAAAGAAACGTATTATCCTTTCTAAAAAACAGCTTGTCGTAAATCCATGGCAATCATTATCAGTAAAAGCTGGTGATGTTGTTGATGCAAAAGTGACCAAAGCCTTACCAGAAGGATTTATCGTTACCATTGATGGTGTTGAAGGATATTTACCAAAATCTACAATTAGAAGTATCGATCCGAATAGTGTAGAAATAGATCAAGAAATTAAAGCAAAGATTAGGGTATTAGATCCAGAAAAGAATAAATTAGTTCTAAGCATGAGAGACGCTGAAGAAAGAATTGAAAGAGAAACATTCAAGTCAACCATGGATCTTCAAGATAAAATGAGTAACACCTTCGGTGATTACCTAAAACAATCTAAGAAAAAGTAGGCCAAAGTATGCGTGGAGTTGTTGCTATAGTAGGGAGACCCAACGTTGGTAAATCTAGTTTATTTAATAGAATTATTGGCGATCGAGTATCTATCACCGACGATGCTAGTGGTATTACTAGAGATCGTATTTATGGTAAAGCTTCATGGCTAAATCAAGAATTTAGGCTTATTGACACAGGAGGGATCATCTTAAAAGATGAGCCCTTTTCTAAAGAAATAAGAGCTCAAGCTAATTTAGCAATCGATGAAGCTGATGTAATAGTCATGGTAGTTGATGCACGTGCATCCGTTACCATAGAAGATGAAGATGTGATGAACATTCTTCATCGCAGTAATAAACCAGTTATTGTCGCTGCGAATAAAGTGGATAATAGTGAATTAGTGGGATTAACTTATGATTTTTATAGCCTAGGAATCTCAGAAATTTTTCCGATTAGCTCTTTACATGGTATTGGCATAGGAGATTTATTAGATCGAATTGTTGAATTATTGCCTGAAGAAAGAAAAGATTCATATGGAGAAGGCACGATAAGATTTTGCTTGATTGGTCAACCAAATGTTGGTAAATCAACCTTATCGAATACAATCGTTGGCGAAGAACGAACTATTGTTAGTACGATACCAGGAACCACTCGTGATGCGATTGATACGGTATTCACTAGAAACGGACAAAAATTCGTTGTAATTGATACAGCAGGTATTAGAAAACAAGGTAAAATATACGAGAATGCTGAGAAATACAGCGTGCTAAGGGCCTTATCAGCGATTGAACGATCAGATATTGCCGTATTGATGCTTGATGGAACTGATGAGTTAAATGAACAAGATAAACGAATTGCTGGATATGCTCGCGAAGCAAATCGTGCGATAATAATTGTTGTTAATAAATGGGATATTGTTGTGAAAGATGATAAGACAATGAAGCGCTTAACAGATAAAATTAAAGTGCAAATGCCTTTTATTGAGTTTGCCCCGATTATCTTTTTGTCAGCATTTAAGAAAGAACGTGTCCATATTTTGTTAGAAGAAATTGAAAAAGTTTATGAAAACTTTAATCGCCGTGTTCAAACAAGTGTTTTAAATGATGTTTTACTTGATGCGGTGTTGTTAAATCAACCACCACTTTTCAATGGCAATCGCCTACGTTTGAGTTATGCTACTCAAGACGATGTGATGCCACCCTCATTTGTACTATTTGTGAATGATGAAAAACATATGCACTTTTCCTATTTACGCTATTTAGAAAATAAATTACGCGAATCATTTGAATTTAGTGGTTCACCAATTAAATTTACCTTACGAAAAAAAGAATAACCTTCCATTTTGAAGGTTATTTTTATTTTTCGAAATTATTTTATAAATATTATCATTACTGTTTTTTTCATGTAAATTTGCAGAAAAAAAGCAGTAAAAAAAATCATATTTTCATGTTGTTTTACCAATTTTTAGATGTTATACTTAAGTCGTTATTTGATTATTGATAAGAGGAGAAGATTTGATGAAAAAACAAGAATACGTAGCAAAAATAAGTCAAAAATTGAATCTTACCAAGAAAAATGTTGCTGAAGTAACGGATGCGTTCATTGAAGAACTAATTTTATCATTGATTAATCAAGAAAGCGTATCAATTACCAATTTGGGAACATTTAAAAAAAGCAAAACAAAACCATATGCCTATTTTAGTCCAGTAGATGGTAGCAACATGTATACTGAAGGAATTACAAAAATTTCCTTTTCAATGAGCAAAGATTTAAATAGTAAGGTAAATAAGGGGTGAAATGATGGAGACAATTTATCGTTTATATAAAGATGTTGGCGATAACCAATCAAAAGATATTTTTGATGCAGTTATGCGCAATGATTGCACCTACATTATTAAATACTATGAAGATGGCTTTGATATCAACATTACCGATAATAAACAAGAAAATTTAATACACAAGGCGGCAAGAAACAATTATTATGAAGTAGTTGATTTACTATTAAAACTAAAAGTAAATGTGAATGCACAAAATAGATACGATGATACACCTCTACACTTAGCAGTTCAATTTAGAAATGCAGAAGTTGTTGAAAGACTACTGTTTGAACAAGCACGTGTCAATGCTAAGAACAAAAAAGGAGTAGCTCCCCTACACATAGCTGCTGCCAATGGGAAAGAAGAAATTCTTAACAGCCTATTAGACCATGGTGCTAAATTAAATATTGCCGATCAAAATGGTATGAAACCAATTCATCACGGTGTGAAATCGGGAAAACGAGTCATTATTAGAACGCTATTAAATAATGGTGCTAGCTTAGTCGAAGTTGATGATCGTAAAAACAATGTCTTACATCACGCTTGTAAAGTGGGAAATGATGAGTTAATTACTTTTATTTTACGCCATATGATGATAAGTGATTCAAAAAATATTTTTGGTGAGACGCCTTTGCATATCGCTGCAAGATATTGCTCTTTGTCAGGAGTCAAAGCGTTGGTAAATGCTGGTTTTGATATTCAAGCAAAAAATGATGTAGGCTTAACTCCAATTGATGTTGCTAATAGTGCTAATAAATTAGAAAACTATGAATATCTAATTAATTATTCTCGTAGTCAAGAGTATAAAGAAAAGTTCTTGAAATATACTCTTCATCGTGCTGTTTGTAGTGGGGACTATGAATGTGTATTGCAAGAGGTCAACTCAACTAACGTTAATCTTTTTGATTATTATGGAAAATCGTTGATGTATTATGCGATTATCTTCGGTAATCTTCGTATTGTAAAATTACTATACAAAAAAGGTTCGCGTATTGATAATATCGATGAGTTTAATCAATCAGCATTGTTGATTGCTATTTATTGTGAGAATTATGATATCATTAAGTTTTTACTAGACCATAAGGCCAATGTCAATGAAGTATTTTATGGACGTAGTTATTTATATCGAGCAATTTTAAGAAATAATGTTGAAATGGTTAAACTATTAATTGATTACAAAGCAGATGTTAATTATATTGATGATAAGCATATTACTATTTATTCTTATGCCATGGAGTATGCCAGTGATGAAATCATCGAATTGCTGTTAAGCAAAAAAGTAGCTTTGGTGTAATTTACAAGGAGAAAGAATGAAACTATTGGTTGCAACTCATAACGTTCATAAAATCACTGAAATCACTAAAATGTTACCTGAGGTGGAAATACTAACCTTAAATGATTTTAATGACAACGATGAAGTAGCGGAAACAGGAGCAACATTTTCAGAAAATGCTGCGTTAAAAGCGCAGTATTATTATCAAAAGTATCAAATACCAGTGATTGCTGATGATTCAGGTTTAGTAGTAGATGCCCTAAATGGAGAACCAGGTATTTATTCAGCGCGGTATGCTGCTACAGGAAGCTATGAAGACAATAATAAATTGTTGCTCAAAAAAATGACTAATATTCACAATCGCCAAGCATTCTTTATAACAGTGATTTGTTTTATTGATGATCAAGGTGAAAAACATTATTTCACGGGAACAATCACGGGAATCATTACAGAATCGTTAAAAGGCACTGCGGGATTTGGTTATGACCCTTTGTTTTTTGTCCCTCAATTGAATCAAACTTTCGCGGAAATGTCACTTGCAGAAAAAAATAAAATATCACATCGAGCACTAGCATTGAATCAATTTAAAGTATATATACAAAAAACAATTCTAGAAAATCAATGAAAATTTGCAGAAAATACAAAAATATTTACAACTTTCCCTTGATTTAATTTGAAAAATATAGTATAATACTAAGGTAATTATGAGTGCGAAGGGAGGGACAAAAATGCCAAAGACCATAGTTAGAGAAAACGAAACAATTGAAGATACACTGAAACGCTTTAAACGTGACGTGTCTCGAAGCGGTACCCTTCAGGAAGCGCGTAAAAGAGAACATTTTTTGAAACCAAGCGATATTAGAAAAATGAAAAAAAGAGCGATGAAAAAAACACAATATCGTCGTTCAAATTAAAAGCCGGAAGGCTTTTTTATTTTTCCTTACAAAATAACAATTTTATGTTATAATAAATATGTGATAAAGACTATATTAAAGGAAGGAACTTCATTATGATTTGGTATATATTAGGAGTAATCGCAGTTACCATTATTCAGATTTTTGTTTATATCATGATAGCCAAAAAGCAAAAAACAATGAAACAAACAAATAAGAAAAACAAGTATTCTCTTGATGATATGATAATTTATGAACAAAACAAAAAGATAAATAATCAAGAAGACTTATGGAATAAATAATAGCCGCAAGGCTTTTTTTCTTCTGCTGTATTAACAAATATTTTTATTTATGGTATAATGGTATTAAATATAAGGAAAGGAACATATAAGAATATCTTATATAAAAAAATATGAATAATTATCAATCTGTCTATAAAATATTCAACTTAGAAAATGAAGCAAGCATACTTGGTCCTGAGAACTCTTTTTTGAAAGCCATTGAAGAAAAATATGGGTTTGATATCATTGTCCGTCAGGGAGAAGTATTGATTGCTAATGATAAGCTTGAATATCAAAGCGAGATTGAAAGTATATTTACTATTTTAGAGCGAATTTTTGAGAAATCTACGGAGCTTTCCTTACCTGATGTCATGGTTATTCTTAATAATATGGGAAGAATCAGCCCTGTTATCTTAGCTAAATTATATCTTGATAAAACAATTTTATTTACAACCAATAATGGTAGAGCAATTTACCCGCGCACTTTAAATCAAAAAATATATATCAAGTCCTTGGAAGATAACGATATTACGTTTGCCATTGGCCCTGCCGGTACTGGCAAGACATTCTTAGCAGTTTTATTTGCCATTAATAAACTCCGTTCAAATCAAGCCAAAAAGATTATTTTAGTCAGGCCTGTTGTTGAAGCAGGAGAAAAATTGGGATTTTTACCAGGAGATTTTAAAGAGAAAATCGATCCTTATTTAATTCCTTTATATGATGGATTATATGAATGCTTGGGCAAAGAAAGCGTTGATAAGATGATTGAAAAAGGAACAATTGAAGTTGCTCCACTTGCTTATATGCGAGGAAGAACATTAGAAAAAGCTATCATTATTTTAGATGAAGCTCAAAACGCAACACTATTACAAATGAAAATGTTTCTAACGAGGTTAGGATATCATTCGAAAATGATTGTTACTGGTGATATTACGCAAATAGATTTACCAAATAAAAATTATTCAGGCTTGATTGAAGCGATTGATTTATTAGAAAATATTAAAAATATTGCCATCATTCGCTTTGCTAAACAAGACATTATGCGCCATCCTTTGGTTTATAAAATAATAGAAAGATATGAGACAAAAAAATGAAAATAAATTTATTTGTTAATTATTTACTTGAAATTACTTTTGATTACCAAACAATCATCAAAGATTTTGAAAAGGAATTATTTAAACGAAAAGAAATATCATTGGTTTTGGTTGATCTCGAACAAATAAGAGCAATCAATAATCAATATCGAAATATTGATCGAGTTACGGATGTCATTTCCTTTGAAGAAACTGATGAAGAAGATGCGAATTACTTAGGTGATGTTTTTATCTGTGTCGATAAGGTCTATGAACAGGCACAACAATATAATCACAGTGTAGAGCGAGAATTTGCATTTCTTTTGGTTCATGGAATCCTTCATTTATCGGGATTTGATCACCAAGATGATGAAGCAGAAAAAAAGATGTTCTTAGAACAAGAAAAAATATTAGAAAAACTGAATTATAGGAGAACCTAATGGATAAAATAATTGAGCAAATGTATCAAGAAGCATATCGAGCATATCAAAATGCTTATACCCCTTATTCGAAGTTTAATGTTGGTGCTGCTGTTTTACTGAAAGATGGCAACATTATTGCAGGTAGCAACATTGAAAATGCTTCGTATGGTTTAACCAACTGTGCGGAAAGAACAACGCTATTTTATACCTATTCACAAGGCTATCGCCGTGACGATATTGTGAAGTTTTTGGTATTGGCTAACACAAAAAAACCAGTTTCTCCTTGTGGAGCTTGTCGGCAAGTAATGGCAGAATTACTTCCTGCTGATGTTGAGATTATTCTTACCAATTTAAACAAAGATATAATGAAAGTCAGTGTTGCTGATTTACTGCCGTATCATTTTTCAGGAGATAACTTACATGAATGAAACATTTAAATCTGGTTTTGTGGCACTGATCGGTCGGCCAAATGTTGGGAAATCAACGTTTATCAATCATGTTCTTGGGCAAAAAATATCGATTATTAGTAATAAACCCCAAACAACTCGCAATCAAATTAGAGGTATTTATACTACTAATAAGGAACAAATCATTTTTATTGATACACCAGGCATTCATAAGCCACAACATGAGTTAGGCAATTATATGAATAAAGAATCTTTATCAACATTATCGGATGTCGATTTAATTTTGTTGCTAATTGATGGCACGAGTGATTATGGTAAAGGTGATGAATTCGTTTTAGATACTTTTAGTAAAATAACGACACCTGTGTTTTTAATTGTAAATAAAATTGATTTGATCAAAGATAAAAATCGCTTATTAGAAAATGTTGTTAAGTTTCAAAATAAATTTGCTTTTTGTGAAACGTTTTATATTAGCGCTTTGAGTGGTGAAAATGTTGATTTATTAGTCGAAAATATCAGCGAGCGTCTTGAGGAAGGACCGAAGTATTATCCTGAAGATCAAATTAGCGATCATCCTGAGGTATTTGTCATAGGGGAGATTATTCGTGAGAAAGTCTTAGCATTGACGGAACAAGAGATACCACATTCGGTAGCGGTTGTTGTTGAAGAGATGAAAAACGATGAAGAAAATCCCGAACTTTTAAATATTAGTGCAACAATTTATGTCGAGAGAGCCTCACAAAAGAAAATAATTATTGGGAGTCAAGGGTCAATGATTAAAAAAATAGGGACTTTTGCTAGAAAAGATATGTTGAAGGTTGTTGGGCAAAAAGTATACCTTGAATTATGGGTAAAAGTAGAAGAAAATTGGCGCAACAAAAAAACACAATTACGACGAATGGGTTACTTCTTAGAAAATAAATAAATTAGAAGGTGAAACAATGCAATTAGCAGAAGGAATTGTGATTAAAGCGAACAAATATCAAGAAAATTCAAAAGTATTGACTATCGTTAGCCCTCAAGGAACGTACACTTGTTTGGCTCGAGCAGCGAGTAAGTTGAAGAGCAAAAACTATAGTTATTCCCAAACATTAACAAAAATTGGGTTTCAGATTAGCAAAAGCAAACGAAATTCTTTTGATATTCTCACAACAGGAACAGTGATAAATAATTATCATCAGATTAAAGAAAACTACGCTAAGTTAGCAAGTACTTTAATTATCTTTGATTTGACGTATCATTTAAGTGTTCATATTGATGATTTTTTCACATTGTATAATTTCCTTGATGTCACTTTAGAAAGATTAGAAAGCACAAACTATTACAAGTATTATGAGATTATCTTTCGCTTGAAGCTATTATTTTTATTGGGTGTGGGACCAACATTTTCCAAATGTGTGAATTGTGGAAAAAAAGAACAATTCATGTTTTTTGATTTCTATGGCGGGGGAATGAAATGTAAGGAGTGTACTGGCGATGAGAAAAAGATATATCGTGGTGATTTCTTACAAACAATACAAACGCTATACAACACCAAAATAGAGAATATCGATGATAATTTATTAGCGCAACTTCCTAATCACTTGGGATTTATTAATGAATTTTTAGATGCTTATTATGAACATTTTCTAGGCTTTGTTAGCAAAGCAAGGGATATTCTTGATAAAGTTGCCATGTCTAAATAAGTTAACTTAAC
>JAQUVC010000041.1:2715-10309 GCA_028693535.1 Bacilli bacterium | reverse complement strand
AGCCGAATCTTAGTTAATAAATCACCGCTTTTATTCTTTGCAGAAGAGATTGTTGTAATCGTAACATTATTGATACTGTTAATCACGTTAATGATGTCGGCAACAATATTACGGCGATCAAAAGAACAAATCATAATTTGAGAATCAAAGTTCTTTTTCTCACTATCATTGTCCCAAATGACTTCAATATAGCGATCTTTATCTGTCGTTTTGGTATTATGACATTCCAAGCGATGAACTACAATTCCATATCCTTTGCTGACATAGCCAACAATATTATCGCCAAAGACTGGATGGCAGCAATTGGCAAGCTTTATTTGTGCTTTGTCAAGTCCATCAACAACTATACCAAAATCATTATTCGCACGACGCTTTACGCGTTTTTGTTCGGTATCGCTATAATATTTTAAAAGCGCTTCATCATCGATTTTTTCACTTGTTCCTGCTAATTTATTAGCAGCTCCTCGTGCTGATAATGAGCTTTTACCAATTTCAAAGTAAAAATCTTCCAGATTATTGACTGCATATTTTTCAAATGCTTTGGCAACCATCTTATCATCTAATTTTGGAACAAGAATATTTTCCGCTTTGATTGCTTTTTCAAAATCATCGTGTCCTTTTTCAATGAGAGCTTCTCGCTTTTGTTTGTTGAGGATGGAAATAATTTTATGACGAGCATGAGTTGTTTTAACAATCTTCATCCAGGCTTCAGTTGGGCCGTTAAAACTCTTAGAAGTCTTAATCTCAACAACATCACCGGTCTTTAACTTATAAGTCAAGGGAACAATACGACCATTGATGATAGCACCAACGGTATGATTTCCTACTTCTGTATGAACACGATAGGCAAAATCAAGCGGGGTTGCTCCTGTAGGAAAGTCCAAGACATCGCCTTTTGGTGTAAAGACATAGACATTAGCACTAAAGATATCTTCTCTGATTTGCTCTAGAGGATCGCTATCTTCAGATTCGCTTATTTCTGCGTAAGTTAATAAGTCACGATACCATTTTAACTTAGCAGCAACTTCTTCCTGTTCTTTTTCTGGAGAATAACCTTTATTTTCTTCTTTGTAAGCCCAGTGGGCTGCAATACCATATTCAGCGATATCATCCATATCATAGGTACGAATTTGTATTTCATAAATTTTGCCACTATACCCTACGATTGTTGTATGTAACGATTGATATAAATTGGGTTTTGGGGTGGCAATATAATCTTTAAATCGTCGTGGTAAAGGATTCCACTCGCTATGAACGATTCCCAAAGCATGGTAGCAATCTTCAATGGTTGGTACCAAAATTCTTAAGGCCATCAAATCATAAATTTGATCAAAATCCAAATTTTTCTCACGCATTTTTTTACTGACACTAAAAATATTCTTTATACGACCTTTGATTTCAAATTTCTTAATATCATTATCATCAAGAATATTGGTCATTTTATCTTTCATTCTTTGGATATCTTCTTCTCGTACTAACTTTTGTTCGGTGATTAAAGAATTAATCCGTTCATATTCAACAGGTTCTAGGTATTTATACGCTGTGTCTTCCAATTCTGCTTTGATGCGATACATACCCAAGCGATGGGCAAGTGGAGCATATAAATCAAGCGTTTCCCGTGCAATTTTTCGTTGCTTATCTTCTGGTTGAAACTCAAGGGTACGCATATTATGAACACGATCTAGCAGTTTTACTAAAATAACTCTAATATCTTTCGCCATTGCTAGTAATATTTTTTGGTGAGTTCTGGCCAATGCTTTTTCTACTGTCATGTACTTTAGTTTACTAATTTTGGTAACACCTTCAACGATTTTCACAACATCGCTACCAAAGCGTTTTTCCAAATCGGTACGATCTTCATCGGTATCTTCTAACACATCGTGTAACAATCCCGCTGCAATCGTTGCTGGACTAGCATGTAGGTCAGCTAGCATATAAGCAACCTCAAGAGGATGTTGGATATATGGATCTTTTGACTTACGGAATTGGCCTAAATGCTTTTCATTTGCTAATTCATATGCATCTTGGATTAATGCAAGATTTTTTGGATTTTTTAAATATTCACTAACCTTTGCCATCACATCGGCAAAGGTCACTTTATAATCTGGTCGATCCATATTCTTTCCCCTCTCTACTATATTTTTTATTACTATTTATTCATATTGTATTAACGTTTTTACTGGATAATTGCCTAAGACATCGCGACCTTTTAAATCGACTAATTCGATTAAAAAGCCCAAACCAACAACAATGCCTCCCATCTTCTCAACAAGTTCAATTGTTGCTTTAACGGTTCCCCCAGTTGCCAGTAAATCATCAATAATTAAGACTTTTTGACCAGGTTTGATTGCATCTTGGTGCATACATAAGGTATTGGTTCCATATTCTAGAGAATAAGAAATACTAATCGTTTCTCGAGGTAATTTATGTGGTTTACGGACAGGTATAAAACCAATCTTCATTTCGTAAGCAATGGGACATCCAAAGATAAATCCTCTTGACTCCGGACCGACAATTACTTCGGCATCACATAAAATGGCAAACTCTTTTAATTCATCACAAGCGCTTTTGAAAACTTTCCCATTGGCCATTAATGGCGTAATATCTCGAAATAAGATTCCTTCAATGGGAAAATCAGGAACATTTGCAATAAAATCTTTGTAATTCATAATAACACCTCTTTCACGAATAGGTATATTATAACACAAGTATTTTTTTTTGTTAAGTACTTCCGTTAAAAAAATAACTAGCCTAGGGCTAGTTAATGATTGAGGTTCCAGTAACATTAGGAATTACTTTATAGATATTGACAGCATTAAAAATACTGCTCATTTTATTGATATAGTCGTTGATATCATCTCGATGAACAAATGCTAAGATAGTACCAGCAAAACCACCGCCATGGACTCTAACAGCTCCCCGGCGTAAGAGTTTTTTTGTCAATGTTAGTGCTAGTGTTAACCCCTGTTCGCTATCCTCTGGATAATAACAATTTTGTAATAAATCATAAGAACTTTGTCCAGACTCATTGACGATACGCAAGAACATATCAATATCTTGGTTTTGTAAGGCAGTAAACGCCTTATCAACACGCTTATTTTCTTCAAAGAAATGCATGCTTCGTAATATCGCACGTCCACCAACTTCTTTTACCAATTCTGGTAAGGCTCGATAAAAATCATTTTCACTCACTTCGCGTAAATAATCGTGCCCCAAATAACTAGCAACCTTTTGCATATCACTTTTAATCTCACTATAGTATTGGGTTAGATTGGCATGACTTCCTGGAGTGTTAATTAGCACCAAACTGTAATCACCAAAGGAAATCTCCGCTTTTGTAATGACAGGATTATGGGGATTATAAAAGTCTATATGATTGATTCCTCCAAAAGAAATGCCGATTTGATCCAATAAACCGCAAGGCTTTCCGAAGAAATCTGTTTCCGATTTCTGAGCAATCATCGCTTTTTGGAGTTTATTTATTTCACCATGATTAAACAATTGATTGATTACTTCACAAAAGACAAGTTCAAAAGCAGCACTAGAGCTAATTCCTGCTCCTTGGGGAATGGCACTGTCAATCTTCACATCAAATCCACCAACATAGAAGCCTTTGCTCTTCATTCCCGACACGATTCCACGAATAAGAGCGATACTTTGATGATATTCTTCTTTTTTCGGGTAGACATCATCTAAATCAACAACAACAAATTCATCATCATCATCGAAGGAAGCGCGGATGAAATTACTCTTGTTTTTCTTTACCGCCGCTAGTAGCGCAAGCTGAATTGTTGAAACAAGCACTTTTCCATAATTATGATCGGTATGATTGCCTAACAATTCAATTCTTCCTGGTGAAGAGAAAAACACTTCAGCGCTATCTTCAAAAGAAATCATGAATTTCTTTTTCAATCGTTCTAAACGAAAGACAAATTCGCTAGTTTGCATCATATGGTGGTTTCACTAACTTGAAGTTCTTTTTTTGAAAGTTCCAACTATCGCGGCACATATCTTCTAGTGTATATTTGGTATAAAAATGTAATTCTTTTTCTGCTTTTGTTGTATCTGCAAAACATTCATCAATATCACCTGGGCGACGAGGATTGATGGTATAAGGAATCTTCACATGATTGACATGTTCAAAGGTACGAATGATGTCAAAGACGCTATATCCTTTGCCTGTTCCTAAATTGTAAATTGTTAAACCAGGAATTGTATTTCGTTTTTCTAACGCCAAAACATGGCCATAAGCGAGGTCTAGAACGTGAATATAGTCGCGTACTCCTGTCCCATCAGGGGTTTGATAATCATTTCCATAGATTTTTAAATGACTTAATTTTCCAATTGCTACTTGGGTAATATAAGGCATTAAGTTATTGGGAATCCCTTCTGGTTCTTCCCCAATCAAACCAGATTGATGAGCTCCTAATGGATTAAAGTAACGAAGAATACAAGCATCAAAATTAGGATTGGCTTTGCAATAGTCTGCGATTATCTTTTCAATGAAATATTTAGTTCTACCATAGGGATTACTGACTTCCCCTATTGGAAACTCTTCTGCAATCGGAACAGTCGTTGGCTTTCCATACACTGTTGCGCTAGAACTAAAGACAAAGCGAGTGATATGATATTCTTCCATTAACTCTAGTAATGTTAATGTAGAACCCAAATTGTTATGAAAGTATCTTAATGGTTTTGTTACGGATTCAGCAACTGCCTTTAAACCAGCAAAATGAATGACCGCCTCAATTTGTTCTCTTTTAAACATGCTACGTACTTGTTCTTTCTCTAACAAATCAATTTGGTAAAACTTGGGTCTCACACCAGTGATTTGATTGATACGATCTAGTACTTCGATTTTGCTATTAACCAAGTTATCAACGATTACCACATCATGCCCTGCTTCTATTAAAGCAACAACCGTGTGACTACCGATGTATCCAGTTCCCCCAGTAACTAATATTGCCATGTTATCCTCCTATAATTTCTAATCCAACCGCGCTTAAAAACGTTCGTAAGTGGCTATCTCCTATGGATGTGTTTTTAAAAATAGCAGTACACTCAAGAATTTGTTTACAAGTGTCGTTGATATATTTTTCAAGAATTAATTCTACTCGTTGCTCTGAATTGCTAGCCCCATACTCACTAAGTAATTCTGCGATCATATTTTTATGAACAATCAAATCAGGATTTGTTATAATGGCATCTAAGTATGTAACCCGTCCCATTAATATTTCTTGTACAGCCGCAAATTGTTTTTTTAAGCGCCCTGGTAAGATAAATAATCCCATTGCTTCAATTAAACCAATCGATTCTTTTTTAATATTGTGAAAGGGTTGATGAGCATGGAAAATTCCATCAGGGTATTCTTCATTGGTGCGATTGTTCCGTAAAATTAGATATAAATGATAATATTGATCCACTTTACGAACAATTGGGGTAATCGCATTGTGTTGTTGTTGCGTATGAGCGATTAATCCTATTTGTTCATCTTGATAATTATTCCATATATGAAGAATTTCACTCGCAAAACTGATGATTTTATCACGATTTGGACTAATGATTCTTAAACATGAATTATACCAGTTTAAATAGGCAATTTGGCAATCCTCATACCCTTTCTTCACAAACTCATACTTCGTAGCAGAAGCAAACACAGGCATCATATGCTTACCACCTTGAAAATGTTCATGGTTTAAAATAGAACCACCAACAATTGGTAGAGAAGCATTGCTGCCAACAAAGTAATGAGGAAACAAATCAACAAAATCGCATAACTTAATAAACGTACTGTGATCAATTTTCATATTAACATGTTTTTTATGAATCACCACAACATGTTCTTCGTAATATTGATAAGGGGAATATTGCATAAACCAGTCTTCCCCAGCTAGTTTAAAATCGACTAAGCGAATATTTTGACGCGGTGGTGAGTCCACTCTTCCCGCGTATCCTAAGTTTTCATAACATAAAATACATTTTGGATATTTGATTGATACGTCATTCGCTAGCTTGGCGGTTGCTTTATTATCTTTTTCTGGTTTTGATAAATTAATTGTAATTTCTAAATAATTATTGGGAAAATTTGCCTTCCAAAAAAGGTTTAATTTTATTCTACTTAATTTTATATAATGATTGTTCACTTGGAGAGCATATAAAAAACGGCAAGCTTCTTCACTAGAAACATGATGTAGTAGATCGAAAAACTTGGTTTGAACCACGCTTGGTAATGGCGTTAACATGCCCATGATAGCAGTAGAAAACAACTCCAGATCTTCTTCCTTCACTAAGTTTTCTTTCAATGCAACCAGTTCAATACTAGTAATCAAATCATCTAGATTGTTTTCTTTTTCTTCACTGACATTATAATTTTGCAGATGAAATTTAGATAATAGCAAGTTCGTTAGATAAACCTCATCCGTACTTGCTAGATATAACTTTTCTCGAGCATAGCTGATCAGAGAGTTAATTAATGCATTCCGCTCTTTTATAATCATGGTTTCACCCCTCTAACAATAACATTATATTATATTTCCTAGTAAAAGACAACATCAAAGTATGAGCCAACAAATAAATCGCTAGACTAACAACACAAAATATGATAAAATACTCAAGAAGGTGATAATATGGAACCACTAGCTTATAAATTACGCCCTACCCAACTAAAAGACATTGTCGGTCAAGATCATTTGATTGGTAAAAATGGGGTGATTACAAAGATGTTGAAGAATAAAAATTTACCATCGATTATTCTTTATGGTAGCCCAGGAATTGGGAAAACGACGATTGCTTTAGCCATTTGTAATGATTTAAATGTAGATTACCATGCTTTTAATGCTTCAACGGACAATAAAGCGATGTTGAAAGAGATGATTGACAAAGCGCAAACTAATCGACCATTCATCTTAATCATTGATGAAATTCATCGCATGAAAAAAGACATCCAGGATTATTTACTTCCCTTCGTTGAGAAAGGTACGATTACGTTAATTGGATTAACAACAATTAATCCGTATCATTCGATCAATCCTGCGGTTCGTTCTCGTTGTACCATTTTACGATTAAATCCTTTGAGCGAAAAAGACTTAGAGACGATCTTTAGCCGCACCTTTGCTTATCTTGACAAAGAGATTGCGATTGCTGAAGACGCTAAAAAATATATTATTAGTTTATCAAATGGAGATGTTCGTAGTTTGATCAATATGATCGAATGTGTTTATTTCACCTTAAATAGTGAAAAGACATTGACATTAGCAGCAACAAGAGAAATTTTACTAAAAGCCAATGTCAGTATTGATAAGAATGAAGATAGTTTTTATGATACTTTAAGTGGTCTCCATAAATCGATTCGCGGTAGTGATGTGAATGCAAGTTTACATTATTTAGCGAAACTAGTTACCAGCGAAGACTTTTTACCCCTAATTAGACGACTTTATTGTATCTTTTATGAAGATATTTCCATTGCCAATCCGAATCTTGGCCCTCGTGTGAGAGCGGCTTGTGAAGCAGCTTTGGAACTAGGAATGCCGGAAGCGGTTCTGCCTTTATCCTCGATTGTTGTTGAGATGGCCTTATCACCAAAATCTAATTCCAC
>JAQUVC010000041.1:0-2615 GCA_028693535.1 Bacilli bacterium | reverse complement strand
AAACAAAAAAGCATCAAAATAGATTGATGCTTTTTATTTTTTAGTCTTTTCTTTATGTAAAGTTTGTTTTCTACATTTAGGACAAAACTTCATTTGTTCAATTCTGTCAGGAGTATTCTTCTTATTTTTTTCTGTTAAGTAGTTTTCCTCATTACAAACTGTACATCTCATTAAAAAAGTTACGCGCATAACTGTTCCTCCTAGATTTACTCACCTGTGTATTATACAATAAAAGTTAGGTAAATGCAAGAGTTTTCTAAATTTAGTTCTGTTTAGGCTTGATATGCAGGGCGAATAACATCGTAGGTTGTACGAAGATTGAACGCATTTTCGGCTGTAACAGCCTTAGCGGCAGGAATCATCGTTTGAATGGTAAAGGTTTGATCATACCCAACAGAATTATTGAAGATTCTAACTTGATATTCGACCTCTGTATCAACATTTGGATACGATGTAATTAATCCATTGCTACCGATATATGGACTATTTTCAATTAACTCGATTGTAAAGCCTTTTAAGAATTTCGCAGCATTGTATTCAGCATATACCATGTCCATGAAATAGTCCCATTTACCAGCATGTCTCATTGTCATTGGGCAATCTTTCCCTGAGAAAGTATTATGTTGTTTTACAGCAAATACAGGATCTAAACGCTTTAGACGGCATAGTTCACCGACTAGTTTTGCAAGATTTGACCATGTGTGCATAATATTTTCATTTTCATTGACGGTTGATTCAATCCCTATACTATTCAGGTTACCACCCTTATTAGATAATGTTTTATAGGTATCACTCCACCAAATAGTACCAACATAATAATTACCATTGGCTCCAATTTTTGTATTAATTCCTGTGTAAGGAATCAATGTTTGTGCATTGACATTAATGATGGTCCCCCCATTGAATGTTTGGGAAGCTTTTAGCGTTGACTTTTGGTCATTCACTACATAGTAACCATCGTCACTAAAAGTTACATAACCAGGAACATTTTCTGTTGCTTTGATTCCTGTATCATACCAACTATTCTTAATAGCAGTATCATCACCAGCATGCCATGCAATTTCTGTAATAGGAACCGATTGGAAAATACCATCTGAGCCGACAGAGAAATGCCATGAAGCTCCATTACAGCCATTTGTATATTCGCAATTTGCAGTTCCTGCTCCGGTACCGGTATAACTTCCTGATGAGTGAACAGTAATGAAATCAATACTCGTTGCTGTTTTTTCAGGATAGTTTGCAGAACCAGGTTTTAATTTATATTTGGTATCATCGATTACTAAATCAGTAAAGAAATACTTACTGATGCTACCCGATAATAATTTTAATGGACCACGCTCATTTGGGTCATCAGCCGCTTGCATACCGTGAACATAGATAATTTCTTGTAAGACAACATCGTATTGAATTTGATCAATCCAATTGACAGGGTTCATGTAGTTAGGCATGCTCACCGAAATAGATGCGCTTACTTTTGAATCAACGGTTGAAGTTGCTGTAAAGACGACATCACCACCTTGAGAAAAGTTTGGAACACCATATTCATTGATGGTGGCAATAAAGTCTTTTGATGTTGTCCATACAACTTCTGGAGAGGCGGTTGCTGGAGTAACGGCAATCGTTAATTGGATCGAACTATCTAAGAATAATGGTAAACCAGCATCCATCGTTATTTCTAGTGTTGTTGGAATATTGGGATTTGTAATCACGGCAACAGTTACCTCGTAGGTATAATAGCCACTAATTCCACGAATCATAACTTCACCAACACTTACTGAAGTGACTTGACCAGCCGCATTAACTGTTGCTACTTTTTCTTCTAATGTAGACCATTGAACGTTTGTCGCAGGAACACCATCAATGAAGAATTCTAATTGGGTAACCTCACCAATGTAAATTGTGATTGGATTTGTTACCGTTATTTTTTGATATACTTCCACTGTTACCATTGTTTTTGTTTCAGGAAAATCTTTTACAGCCACTTCTATGGTTGCCTTTCCACCCTTATTACCGGTTAGATTTCCATTAGCATCGACAAGAACAATACTGGTATCTAAGCTCTTGTATTCTACAACAGCTTCTGGATGAGTACCCTTGTTTAAAGTTACATTGATTTTATCCGTTAGACCATTTTGTAATGTAATAGTTGTATTACTTACCGATAAAGTAGGCTTTACTTCTTCTACTTCAACTTCTGCTACAGTAACAGAAAACGTTGCCTTCACGCTGCTTACAGCAACACTAGTGACTGTAATCGTAACGGATCCTGCTTTTAAAGCTTGAAGGTTTCCTGTTGTATCAATCGCTACCACGGTCTGATCACTTGATGAGAAAGTAACCTCTTTATTCGTTGCATTGCTAGGAATTAACGTCCATTGTAACTGTAATGTGTCATTCATTTCCATTGTAGCAACTGTGTTGTTCATTGTAATTGCAGTCGGTAGAACATCATCTCCATTTGGATCTTCCTCTTCGGGAGTATCACAAGCAGCAAACATAAAAACCGATAAAAGTAAAAAACAAAAAGTAAATAATTTCTTCACCATAATTTCTCCTCTGTATAATTTTTTTAAATAATTATCATTTATATTTTAGCACAAACGTTTTCTTTTTGC
>JAQUVC010000040.1 GCA_028693535.1 Bacilli bacterium | reverse complement strand
AGTGATTCAATAAACTATTGAATCACTTTTTTTATAGCGCATTAATCAGGATATGAAATAGAATAAACCTTGCCATCAATTCCTGAAACATAAATTTTATTGTTAGCAACTTCTGGAGTTGACCAAAATACACGTTCTGGATAACCCACTGCATCATAACAATAAAGGATACAACCATTACTAGCATCGATAATTGTAATTCTACCTCGCTCCGCAACATGAATGATTCGACCTTTATCATAGAGGATTCCACAATCAATCATAAAAGCTTGTAAATCACTATCGGATTCATTACATCGTAGATCTAAAGACCAAACCTCTTGCTTTGTTTTTGCATTGATTGCATAGAGCTCTCTACCGCCATTGGTTACATAGTAAACATGGATTCCATCCGTTGTCATTCCACGAGATGAGACTTCCGCGGAAGTTGTTGTCCATACCAGGGCTCCCGTTTCGATATCGAGTTGCCCAAATTTAAAGTTTTGGCCATCAATACACCAAAGCTTCTCACCAGCAATTACAGGTCTTACATCCCCGCAAACGAAGTAGGATTCATTAGTATTGGCATTTCCTCGCCATACTAGGCTACCATCAATTACGTTGAGTGCATACCAAAGATACGTATTACGAACAAAAGCATATAAAATTCCCTTATGAACAAGTGGTTGTTGACGTAGTAACCCCTCTACTTGATAGTTCCAAACAAGTTCTCCCTTGATAACATCAACAGCATAAATATACCCATCTCCTGAACCGAAGATGACCATATTCTGTTCGATGATAGGATCTGACATTACACTACCGTGGGTTCGATATTTCCAAATGAGCTCTCCTGTTTGTGCGTTTAAACAATAAAGGTACTGATCATTGGAACCAAACAAGACATAATTTATCGTGACTCCTTGATAAATTACGGGTTTGGAAATAATCGAATCTCCAGTTTGATAACTCCAGTTGGATAAACCTGTCTTATCATCAATGGCATATAAATGGTGGTCATAAGAACCCACATAAACAAGTCCATTAAAATATGTAGGAGTAGATTGGATAAGATCGTTTGTTGAAAAGACCCAACGAGTTGTAAGACTTCCTCCTAAATATTCATAATTACAATAGCTTGACCATAAATAGTTAT
Organism: Bacilli bacterium; assembly: GCA_028693535.1. Taxonomy (GTDB): domain Bacteria; phylum Bacillota_I; class Bacilli_A; order ML615J-28; family CAG-698; genus JAAYBG01. The sequence continues at coordinate 9,377 of JAQUVC010000040.1, read as the reverse complement.
TCTCATCAAAGACTTCCACACCAATAAAATGATGTCCGTAAGGGATTACTGGTTGATAAGCTGAGATGTCAATTGTCGCTTGCCAAGTATTATAACTTATATTAATTAATGGGGTATAAATTCCATAATTATCAATTCGAGTTTGAACATTGGTAATTGAATCAGGGGCATCGGTTATATGAACTGTTACTGTTACATTTCCATTATGAGCAATAGTTAAAGGATCAATCGAAAATGATGGTTTCCTCGTATTTATCATTGTTCCTGTTAACCACAATTCTTTACTAGAGGTTGCTGCTTGGTGTTTATAGATGGTATAATTTCGTGATGTGAAATGAATGGTGACATATTCTTGATTCGCATTGTCTTTAACAAAAGTAATGTTGTTAATTGGGATACCATTTTCGATAAAATCACCATAGCAATGCATATGACCCGATAGATAACCGATTAAATTATACCCTTCCGCGAGCTTTAATAATTCATCACGCCCTGTAACATTGTTATGGATACGAAATGGATGATGACCAAAGAAGATAATGGGCATTTCTTTTGGTAATAACGATAAATCGTTTAGTAACCATTCTTTTTGGACTTTGTTGATTTTACCATCAAGTTCAAAATTTACCGAAGTATCTAACAATACAAAATGAATTCCTTTATAATTAAAGGATTGATATAAAGGACCTAAGTGCTGGATATAATCATTTTTACCATTGGCATTCCACCAACGATTATCGTGATTTCCAGGCAGGGTAAAAACTGGATTTTTGAAAGATTGAATGTCTTGACAATACAAATCATATTGCTTAGGTGTTCCATGATCGGTAATATCCCCCGTAACAATGGAAAAATCAAGGTCACTGTTCTGATTGACTTCATTAATAATTGCTAGAAAATGTTCGTGGCCAATGAGCTCATGAATATCCGATATTTGAGCGATTGTAAAGCTTTCATTTTCGGAAACTTCAAGCAATACTTCCGCGAAATCTATCTCCCTCGTAAAGGATGAAATAGAGGAATTATTCATTCGTAGTGTTAATTCATGGTTTGCTGAGATATAATTTGCTATTTCTAATTGATCGAAAAGGGTGAAGGAAAAAGAAGTGCTCCCTAGAAGACTTGCTTCTATTTTATATACATCAAAGGTATTTGTTTGATAATTTAATAATGAAAGATAAGTGGGATCTAAAATCCCGGTAGCTTTGGTATTTAAAGTAACCGTTAGCGTGTGAATTCGGTTAGTTGCTGTCGGAAGATCAAATAAGATTTGGACAGTTATATGATGTTTTAAACTAGAAGTTATAACAATACCATTAGTATCTTTTTCCTTCAAAGGTTCAAGATTACCTCGAATAAGAATTCCTTGTTCGATTTGATAGGATTTTGGACGGCAACTCATGACATCTTTTGTAGTAGTAGCATAGATGGTTACTCCTAAATAATCAGTTTGAAGAGTAAAAGCTGATGAATTAGAACCTTGTAAGCGAATCTTCAAATCTCTATGATGAGTGATAAAACGCGATAAATCACGAGAAAGGACAATTTGTTTACTGACATTTGTAGTAGATAGAAAGATTGTTTCAATGACTTCCCAATGAGTCGTATGATTATTATATAGGGATAACCTAAGAATAGGACAAGAAATATTCGCTTTTCCAGAATAATGAAAGACAATGGTTCTAATATCACTAGCTTCTTGATCAAGGGTTAATTTCGTTGACCAGGAAATCTGATTGGACATAGAAATAACCTCATAAAACTGATAATCACGATTGCTTAGATTCGTTGGTGATGTTAATTCTTCTCCAATCTCTAGATTTGTTTTTGTAATCTGATAATTTTGTTTGAAAGAGTTTGTAGATGATTCTCGTTTTGAAAAAGCCGTAGAGGTCATCCAAAAAATAAAAAGTAAAAGTATGATGATAATTTGCGATGAAATCATGGGTTGGAGTCCTCCTAAACTGAACCCATCATAACATAGCGATAAAACCCTGTCAATAAACGATAATCATATTTATGAAAATGATATAACATCATATTTATGACGATATAATAAAGCATTTAAAAGGTTATAATCACATGAAAACGTTGTCATATCAAGTTTTATTTCTTTCGGAAAAAGGGTTGTTTTTTAAAAAGCGGTGTGATATAATCGCCACTGTAAGAGGAAAATGATGCTTATGACAAGATGTTATATCAGCACAATTTTAAACGGGAATAAAAATTACCAAATCATCAAAGAGGTTTGTACAAAAGCTGATTTTACAATTGGATTAGAATACTTTATTTCAGCAATGACAGTGCAAAAAATACAGGAATTGCTAGCATTACATACGGATATTGGGTCTCGTCCTTCCACATTCCATTCCCCTATGGTGGATTGTGAATCAACCAGCGATGTGAATTCAGAGGATTATATTAAAATGCTAGCTAACTGGCAACAAACAATTGACTTATGTCATCAGTTTGGAAGTACAGAAATTGTCTTTCATACGAACAATGGTTATATCAAGCCTGAAGAAAGATTGATAAAACAAAAAAATGCCATAAAAAACTGTATCATGCTTCAGCAACTATGTGATAAAAATAATTTGAAATTGCTTGTCGAGACATTAGCACTCCCAATCAAAGGTGCTCCTATCTTTACCGATCGAGAATTTGTATCGTTTATCAATGAGAATGACTTATATGCTTTGATAGACATTGGTCATATGAATATCAATGGGTATAATTATCAATATGTCATTGAGAAATTAAACAAACGAATCTTAGGATACCATATACACAATAACGATGGAATAGAAGATGCCCATCAGCGGATTAACAAAGGCACCTTCGACTATCAAACATTTTATCAATTATATAAAACATATACACCAACAGCCAACTTGGTGATTGAATACTTCAACATTAATCATTTTACCAGCGATGAATTGCTTGCCGATATCAAAGAACTAATGCACAACATCAAAAACTAGCTAAAAAGAATCCTTCATAAAGCTATTTTTTTTAAAACCATTGACTAGTATATTACAATATGATATTATAATGTTATAACAAATTAGAGGTGGAATATGGCTAATAGTGCATTATATTATAAGATATTTGAATATTACAAGAAGATGATTCTGACAAATCAAATGCAAAGTGGGCAAAAAATGCCAACAGAACAAGAAGTCTGCGATATTTTTAATGCCTCACGCATTACAACACGTCATGCCTTTGAATTGTTGGCGAATCAAGGTTTGATTGTAAAAGTGCAAGGAAAAGGAACCTTTGTGAGCGAGAAAAAAGCAGATATGCAGCTTAATGTGTTGCAAGGTTTTTCTCTAGAAATGGCTAGTATTGGTAAAGAACCAACCACAATTTTCCTAAATATCCAATTAACGGTACCTTCTAGAAAAATAGCGAGTAAATTAGATCTATCAGAAGGCAGTAAGATTTATGTGCTTGAGCGAATTCGATGTGCTGATGGCGTTAAAATGGCTTATGAAAAAGTTCATATGCCGTTTCATTTAATTCCCGATTTAGAAAAACACGACTTAACGAAATCTTTATATGCAACATTATCATCAAGATATCAAATTGAACCATATAAAGCCAATCAAACCATCGAAGCAACGTTAGCTAATCAAAAACAAGCGGAAATGCTAGAAGTAAAGGTGAATTCACCACTCCTAGCCATTGAAAGATTAACTTATGACAAGAATAATCGTCCTTATGAATTCACAGAAAGTTTATATCGCGGCGATAAATATAAATTCACTGTGACGATGAATAATTAAAGTTTAAAAGAAAAATAACCTGCTATGCAGGTTAAAAAAATAAGACAAGTTGTTATAACATTATAACGAATAAGAAATTTGTATTATCATTGAGGTGTAAAATGGAAAATAGTGTAAGCGGTTACAACCAACAGCCGCCAATCAAAAAGAAAAAGAAGTGGTATCATTTAACACTAGCGAAAAAGGAAGCCATTACCGGTTGGATTTTTGTCGCTCCTGTTTTAATCGGATTTTTGGTGTTTACAGCATTTTCAATGCTATATTCTTTATATATCTCGTTTACTGATTGGAATATGTTAACCACACCAAAATGGATTGGATTTGCCAATTATATTAATTTGTTTACCAAGGATATTTTCTTTTGGGACTATCTATGGAATACATTTTATTATGTGATTCTTTTAGTTCCATCGGTATTGGTCATTTCGTTATTCTTTGCTATTTTATTAAATAAGAAAGTTAAGGGAATGACATCTTTTTATCGGGCTTGTTTATTTTTACCATGTATTATTTCAACTGTTGCAATTTCTTTGGTGTGGAAATGGATGTTTAATTCTTCCGAAGGAATGCTGAATGGTATTTTAACATCCTTAGGGGTAGCAAACCCTCCAGGATGGTTGTCAACCACGGAATGGGCGAAAAATTCCATCATCATTATGCGAGTATGGCAGATGAGTGGTTATTATATGATTATGTTCTTAACAGGATTACAAACAATTCCTGATAACTTATATGAAGCAGCTGAAGTCGATGGGGCTAATAAGATACAAAAATTATGGTATATCACGATACCGATGTTAAGACCAACAACATTTGCAATTACCATTCTATTGGTTCTTGAAGCCTTCAATATCTTTGAAGTTGTGTTAATCATGACACAAGGACGCCTAAATACAAGTTCATTGATGTACTATATTTACACACAAGCATTCCAAAATTATAAGATGGGTTATGCGGCAGCATTGGCTTGGATATTATTCCTATTGATTTTAGGATTCACAATTACTCGTTTTGTTTTAAAACGAGAAGAGAAGATGTAGGTGAATATCGTGGAAGCAAAACTAAAAATAAAGAAGTCGATGACTTTTAAAAACAAAAGAATCGTTGGTAGTATCATTTACAACGGCTTTATGATCTTGTTATGTATTACCCTTATCTATCCATTCTTATGGACCTTTGCATCGGCATTTAAGACGAACTACCAGATTTATCATGAATCAGCGCTAAACTTGATTCCTAATCCGTTTACCTTTGATAATTTTATCGCTTTGGCGCAAGTTTATGATATTGGACGCATGGTATTTAATGGGTTGTACTTAGCTTTGGTCATCCCATTATGTAGTATCTTTGTTTCTTCTATGGCTGCATTTGCCTTAGCAAGATTGCGTTTTAAAGGAAGTAATATTATTTTTATCCTATTATTATCAACCATGATGATTCCTTCCTATGTCACACTAATTCCTAACTTTGCCATTATGGTTAAGCTCGGACTCTTAAATAGCCATTGGGCGTTAATCTTACGCGCTGCCTTATCAGGAAGTGCAACAGCGATTTTCTTATTCAGACAGTATTTTTTATCCATTCCTAAAGACTTAGAAAATGCCGCGATTATTGATGGCTGTTCTTGGGCGGGAGTCTTCTTTCGAATTGTCCTTCCTAACTCAAAACCAGTATTAGCAACCGTTGCCATTCTATCGTTTAGGGGAACATGGAATGCTTATTTGTGGCCATCGATTATCTTACAAAATGATGCTCAATGGACATGGACACTGGGTTTAAAGCTATTATCAGAATGGGAAACAAGCCAATCCATATTGATGGCGGGTTCGGTTATTTCCATTTTACCCATCTTAATTATTTATATTATTTTCCAAAGACAGTTTGTCAATACGCAAATGAGTTCTGGTTTTACGGGAACTTAAACAGTCCACTACTTCTCAAAAGAGAAGAAAAATAAAAACACACGGAGGAAAAAAATGAAAAAACTAGTTTTAATTTTGACTTTCTTTTTCGCTCTTACATTACTTGTAGGATGTGATAAAGAACCAAATCAAAATGGTGGAGAATTGACTAAGGATGCAACAGTTAATGTGTATTCTTGGTGGGATCCAGCTCATGATGGCTTAACAGGAATGAAGGCAGGATTTGAAGAAAAGTATGCAGAGTATAATGTTACATTAAACTTTGTAAAGGTATCAACTTACTATCAAACCATGTTAACAAAACTTGCTGGTGCTAAACTTGCTGGTGGTAGTTCAGAACAAATCGATGTTATGATGCTTGCATCAGATAAAATCCCTTTGTTCGCATCTAATGAAACGATTCTTGCATTAGATGATTTTGTAACTGAAGAGTATTTAAATGACTTATATCCTTCCGTAAAAGAAGGGTTACACTATGAAGATAGCGTATATGCTGTTGCTCGTGATGTTACAACTAAATGTATGATGTTAAACGTTGATATGTTTAATGAATACAAAATTGCGTTGCCAACTGCTGATTGGACAGTAGAAGATTTTAAGAATATTTGCTTACAATTTGCTGCTAAGACAGAAAATGTTTGGGGTTATTCTTTTGACTCCAATCCAGATCCAGTTTATGTTTGGTTCTATTTATTCGGTGGTGCATTCTTTGATGCTGCTAAGAATGAAAGTTTAATCAATACTGATGGCTCAAAAGCTGCCGTTAAGTTTCTTTATGATTTAATTGAAAAAGATGGAATTATGTCTTTATCAGAAACAACTGAACACGGCGGATTCAGTGCTGCTTTCACAGGTGGTTATGCAGCGATGATTTCTGGGGGATTGTCACAAGTAAATACTGTTGAACTTGCGGGAGCAAATTTCACAGTTCTACCTTTGCCAAAAGGAACAAGTGGTGAAACTCAATCACATACATTCTTGAATTGTTGGACGATTCCGTCATGTACCTCTAATTCTGCATGGGCATGGAAGGTATTAGAATACTTCTCAGGTCCAGAAGGCCAAGCGATTGCTTGTGGTGCGGGGATGGGATTACCTGGTTCATCAACGGCCGATATTGCTAGTTGGATTGCTGAAAAACCATATCGTCAGTACTTTGTTGATGCCTTAAGTTATCCTGGAACAGTTGCTTATCCAACGGATACCTTTGGTCCTAACTGGCAAACATATTTCAAGACATTGATGGAAACAAACTTCTGGGATGCACCAGGTCTATCAAGTACAGAAATAGACACAAGATTAAAAGCGGTAAATGATAAATTGAGTTATTACCTATTGGGTGGATCATAGAAAGTATCGTTTTAAAAAAATGTGATACCAAGTGCCAAGTTATGGCACTTGGTATTATAAATTGAAGGATAAGCTTATGGATTATAAAGATTTTACTTGTAAAGTAACAGAATTTATTAATATAATAGATGTAGAGGAAACAAAAAATATCGAGCGAGCTGCTGAGATGATTTACCAAGCAATGCGTCAAAAAGGCTTGTTACATATTTTTTGCACGGGACATTCTCACATGATTGCGGAGGAAATGTTTTATCGCGCTGGTGGCTTAATTCAAGTTAACCCCATTTTGGAACCTTTTCTAATGCAACATGAGGGAGCAGCACGTAGCACGAAGTTTGAGCGCTTACCAGGAATTGCCAAGATCGTCTTTGATAGTGTTGTTAAATTGCCATTTGAACCTTTTTTAATTGTTTCCAATTCAGGAATTAATGCTGTTCCGATTGAAATGGCAGAATGTGCGAAGGCCAATCAAAATCCTGTAATTGTGATCACAAGCAAAACAGTTTCCAAAGAATTAGCATCAAGAATTCCATCGGGCAAACATTTATTTGAGCTTGCTGATGTCGTCATCGATAATCATGCTCCCAATGGAGATGGCATTATTATGACCAAATATGGCAATATTGGTGCTGTTTCAACAATCGCGAGTGTTTACATTGCCCAAAGAATCGTGTTAGCAATTATTTCTCATTATGAAACGGATGGCATTACCCCAACAATTTACAAAAGTGCTAATATTGATGGCGGTGATGAACATAATAAAGGGTTATTTGATGAATATGAAAAAAGGATTAGGAGCTTGTACTGATGAAAAAATATTTAGTTGTTGATAGTGGTGGAACAAAGTCAATCGCAGCAGTTTTTACTGAAACAGGCCAAATCCTTGGTCGAGGAATAGCAGGTGGTGGAAATGCTAGCCTTTCATCTTATAAAATAGCTTTAGGAAATGTTTTGAAAGCCTGTGATGCTGCTTTAGACGAAGCAAATATTTTCGCTTCAGAAATTGAATATTGTAATTTATTTATTCCTGGTTTTCGCGAATGTTTGGAAGAATTTGAAGAAATCATGGGGATTCAAAGCAAAATCATGCATGAAAGCGATGAATTAAAATTTTCAGCCTTTAAAGATGAAGATGGTGTCGTTGTTCTTGCGGGAACAGGTAGCTTTGCTACCGCATATATCGGTAGCAAACACTACACTGTTGGTGGTTGGGGAACATTGATGGGTGATGAAGGCAGTGGCTATCATATTGGTGTTATGGCATTAAAAGAGTGCGCTAAAAACTATGATGATAATCAAAATACCCCACTCTTAGCCCAAGTCATGAAATATTTTGAAGTAGAGGATTTTGTTATTCTCCGAAGAGCGATTTATCGTGAAAATAATCAACGCGAAAAAGCGGCTTCCCTATCTCCTTTGGTTTGCCAATTAGCAGCTACTGGTGATGAAGCTTCGCAAAGAATCATTGCAGAGGCAACGAAAGAAATGGCTAATTTGGCGTATCGGGCTTACATAAAGAGTGGCACGAATCGTCGCTTACCGGTTGCTTTAACTGGTGGAGTACACAAAGCAGGAGAAATTGTTGTCAATTTGTTTTGTGAAAAAGTCCATGAAATTAGCAATGGACAACTATATTATATTGAAAATAAATTAGATGTGATTTATGGAGCAATTCTAAAAACATTGTTCGATGAGGGCATCGATATTGATAGAATAAATTTTGAGGTGTAACTATGTATATCGATCAATACTTTGAAGAAATGAAAAAAGTATTAGTAAAAATTGAAGTAACTCAAAAAGATAAAATCATGGAAGCAGCAGAAGTGATTGCTGATTCACTTGCTGATGATGGAATTTGGCACATTATTGACACTGGTCATATGCTAATGCATGAATGCATCGGTAGAACCGGGGGAATGATGGCCCTACGTCCCATTCGTGTTAACTGTGAAGTAGCAAATCCGACACGCTTTCGTAGCCGCCAGGGAGTTCAAAAGATTACCTATGATACCGTTGATGGGTTTCCTCAATTTGTATTAGGACAAGTTAATATCCGTAAAGGAGATGTTTTGATTATTGGTTCTGTTTCTGGGTATAACAAAATGCCCATTGAAATGGCATTAGCAGCTCGTAAAATGGGAGTAAAGACTATTGCTTTAACTGCAGTTGAATATTCTGAAAAACTAACATCCAAGCATCCTTCCGGAAAACGATTGTTTGAAGCAGCAGATATCGTTTTAGATAATTGTGCTAATTTTTCTGATACTTTGGTTGACGTACCAACCATCAATCGTCGGATATGCCCATCTAGTGGAAT
>JAQUVC010000039.1:4010-10634 GCA_028693535.1 Bacilli bacterium | reverse complement strand
AATTATTTTGCAAATACAACCTCGCTTCATAGTTTGGGGCAAAAAAGCAATGTTCTTTTAGAGCAAGCAAGTGCCGAGATAAAGGATTTGCTGGGGGTAAAAGAACACAATATTGTTTATACAAGCAACGCAACGGAAGCAAACAACCTAGCAATTTATGGAATTGCTAAAAAGTATTCCCACGGGAAATTAATTACTAGTAAAATTGAACATCCCTCTGTATACGAGGTTTTTAAAAATTTAGAGACCGAGGGATATGAAGTAGTCTATTTAGATGTTGATGAAAAAGGAATCATAGATAGTAATCAATTGCGTAAAGAAATGAATAAGAACACAATTTTGGTATCCATTATGTGGGTAAATAATATTGTTGGGGCGATTCAACCAATTAAAGAAGTTATTGATATTGTTAGAAAATACCCAAAAGCGAAATTGCATGTTGATGCTGTGCAAGGAGTGGCTAAGATAAATCCCGATTTTGGGTTTGGGGAAATCGATTTATTGACAATTAGTGGACATAAGATATATGGGCCTAAAGGAATCGGAGCGCTAATTTATCATCAAAACATTGATTTATCGAAAAGATTGTATGGATCAAGTGCTCAATTCGGGGTAAAACCAGGAACAATTTCACTAGCTTTGATTGTCTCACTATGTAAAGCATTAAAAAAGTTTATTCCTTTATGGGAAAAGCATTACCAATATGTTTTCGGATTAAACCGTAGGTTTCGTAACCAATTAACCAATAACGAGAAAATCGTTTTTAATAGTAGTTTAGAAGCGAGCCCATATATTATCAATATTTCTTTACCTCATGTGAATGGTGAAACATTGGTCCATATTCTTGAGGAAAAAGAGATATATGTGTCAACAGGGTCTGCTTGTTCTTCAAAATTGAAGAAACCAGAAAAAACGGTTTATCATATTACTAAATCTGAATTATTAGCAACAACAACAATAAGAATAAGCTTGTCTCATCTTCTTTTACCAACAGATATAGATGAGATAGCCCGAGAAATAGGAGCAATTGCAAATGTATGATTTAATCATGGTTAGATATGGAGAAATGACATTAAAGAAAAAAAATTACCGTCAATTCTTACAAAAAATAGCAGACAATATCATTAATAAATGTAGTGTTTATCCAGAGTTAACCTTTAGAAGAACGGATTATCGGTTTTATATCAACTTAAATGGTGTTGATTATAGCAAAGTAATCAATATTTTAGATACCATTGTTGGCCTTTGGTCTTATAGTTTGTGTAAAAGAACAGAGCCCAATTATGAAAGCATTTCTGAAGAAGCGATAAAATTAATCAAAGAAGTTTCTTGTGGCAAGCCAAAAACATTTAAGGTAGCAACCAACAGAGGAAATAAATCATTTCCTGCGACTTCAATTGAGATTTCTCAGGAAGTAGCACGCCGCATTCTACCAAACGTTGAGGGTTTAAAAGTAGATGTACACAATCCTGATTTAACGCTAGATGTTGATTTGCGTTATGAAGGTACTTATATATTTGTTCAAACGATGAAGGGTTTGGGTGGATATCCATCAGGAATTGCCGGAAAAGGACTACTTATGATGAGCGGGGGGATTGATAGCCCTGTTGCAGGCTTCCTAACATTAAGAAAAGGAGTAAACATCACAGCGATTCACTATGCTTCGCCACCATACACAAGTGGAAAGTCGCTACAAAAAGTCGTTGATTTGCTTGAAGTATTGGCAAATTATACAACGGATGGTAAAATCAAGTTACTGGTTGTACCATTTACAAAGATACAAGATGCCATTCACACCCAAGCAAACCAAACTTATATGGTTACCTTAATGAGAAGAGCCATGTATAAAATTGCTAGTGATATTTGTCGCAAACAAAATATTGATATTATAATTAATGGTGAAAGCATAGGGCAGGTTGCTTCACAAACATTGGAAAGTATAAAAGTTGTTAATGAAGTTACGAATGTACCGATTATTCGTCCACTTGCTACTTATGATAAAGAAGAAATTGTTGAAGTGTCACGTAAAATTAAAACATATGATATTTCAATTCGTCCTTATGAAGATTGCTGTACGGTATTTGTTCCTGAGCATCCTATTATTAAGCCAAGAATTGATCGAGTGATTTATGAAGAAAATAAGTGTAATCTTGAACCGCTGATAACAGAAGCCATTGAAAACATTGAAGAAGTCAACCTCGATTGTTTTAAAAAGTATTCTGTTTATCAAGAAGAAAATTTCGAAATATAGAGGAGCTTTTATGGAAAAAGAAAAGAATGTAGTATCTGAAAAAGAAACAAAAACATTGCAAGAAGAACAAATTAATTTGGAAAAGGAACCGCGAGAAGGGCAAATTTTAAAAAGACTTCACGAATTAGATATCATTTTAGAAGAATTCGAAGACAAATTATATAATCAGGAAATTTATACGCTTGAAGAAACAGAGTATAAAACTTACAAAGAAGAAAGCAAAGCCTTACGTAAAGAATTAAAAGAAATTAGAAAACAGAACAAAAAAGAAGGGACTTTAGAGAGTCTACCGATTTGGGTTCCTATTTATGCCTTATTGATATGCATTTTAAGTGTTTATCCGATTGTTCCTATGCTGCCCTTATATTTCATTGATTATATTTATCCGACACTACCGGCAGTCATGCAAACAGCTTTTATGTTTTACTTGTTGATGATTGGTTATTCATTGATATTAATATTAATCAGTTTATTTATTTGGCTATATGCCTTTAAGAGCAAAGCGAACAAGAAAATGTTTTTTTATGTGTTTGCTTCACAAATACTTGTAGCATTGGTTTCTTGCTTGGTTGCTTATTTATAATATGAAGAAAATTACATCTATTACCAATGAATATATCAAAGAACTTGGAAAACTACACGAGAAAAAGTATCGTGATCAGGAAAAGAAGTTTATTATTGAAGGGTATCATCTAATCAAAGAGGCAAAAGATGTGTTGGAAACAGTCTTAATTGTTGATGAAAAAGATGAAGTTGGTGGTATTGAGAATATTCTAGTAACTGAAGAAATCATCAATAAGGTGGCATTTACAAAAACGCCACAAAAAATAATTGGTATTTGCCATTATTTTCCTGATCATCAGTTAACAGGCAATAAGTTTCTTTTGCTTGACCATCTTCAAGATCCAGGAAATGTTGGGACGTTGGTACGAAGCGCTGTCGGGTTCAATATAGATATGATTGTTTTTAGTGAAGATAGTGTCGATTTATACAACGATAAGTTTATTCGGGCGACACAAGGAGCATTGTTTAAAACGAACATTATTACTGGTAAGTTAGAAAAAATTATCACAAAATTAAAAGAGCAAAATGTAAAAGTAATAGGGACCTCACTTGAATCTAGTAACGATCTAAAGGTAATTGCTGGAGAAAAAGCCTATGCAATTTTGTTAGGAAACGAAGCAAATGGTGTCCGTAAAGAACTATTACAAACAACAGATGTAAATGTTAAAATTGCAATAAATCCTCGGTTAGAGTCGCTAAATGTTGGCGTAGCTGGAGGAATCATTATGCACTATTTGACCTTAAAACAAGAAAAATAATATTTTAAGGGAATTTCTTTGACTTTTTCAAGATTTATGGTATAATATATCTAGAAAGTGTACTAATTGAGGAGTGAGGTTATCTCACTCCTTTAAAAATGGTGTAGTATGGAAATTGTTGAAAAGGCATTAATTATTGCAAACAGATGTGCAGAAAAATTAAATTTAAAGATTGTAGAAATAGAATACATAAAAGAAAACAACATTAAGATTTTACGTGTGATTGCAATAGATGAGGAAACGCTAGATATAGATCAAGCAACAGATTTGAATAATTTGATTAGTGAAGAATTAGATAAAGAAGATTTTATTGATGAAGAATATTATTTAGAGGTCTCTTCTCCAGGAATAGAAAGACAACTAAAGACCGATGAAGAAATTAGGGAAGCGAAAGACAAGTACATATGTATCAGTACTTATGTAAAGGTTGAAGGGCTGAAAGAAATATATGGATATTTACGTGAATATCAAGATAAAATAATTAAAATAGAAATGAATATCAAAGGAAGAATTAAAATGATTGAAATTCCCTTTGACCAAATTAGCAAAGTTAGATTAGCTGTAAAGTTTTAGGAGGACATTATGATAAGCAAGAATTTTTTTGAATCACTAGAGAGTGTAGCATTTGATCGAGGATTAGACATCCATGATGTTTTAGATAAGGTTGAAATAGCAATTGCTGTTGCCTGTAGAGATACGGAGTATAAGGGCGAAATTAAAATGGAATGCGATTTTGAAAAGAAAAAAATTAAAGTATATGATTATCGCTATGTTGTTGAAGAATTAACGGAAGGCAACAAAGGTGAAATCCTTTTAGAAGAAGCACAATTCCTAAAACCAAAGAGCAAAGCAGGTAGTGTAATTAAAACAGAAGTTAATTTAAATGCATTCGGGCGTAAGTCTGCTAGTAAGTTCAAACAAACTCTATTGAGTGGATTAAAAGAGTTAGAGCGAGAAGAAGCATATAAATTCTTTAATGAAAAAATTGGTGAAATTATTAATGCAAAAATCATTAATAATGCCAATGGTTTTATCACGTTTGCAATTGGTAAGCATAGTGAAGCAACAATGCCGGAAACAGAAGGGTTGCCAAACGAAGAGTTCATAATTGGTGAAAGCAAAAAAGTATACATAACGAAAGTAGAAAAAACGACGAAAGGACCAAAGATATTTTTAACTCGTTCTAATAAAGAAATAGTAAAAAGATTATTTGAATTAACAATTCCAGAAATTGCTGATGGTTCGATTGAAATTATGGGTATTGCTCGTGATCCTGGAAGTAGGACAAAAGTTGGGGTTCAATCATTAAAACCTAACTTAGATCCAAAAGGAGCTTGTGTTGGTCAGGGCGGTTTGCGTATAAAGAGTATCAATGAAGATTTAAATAATGAAAAAATTGATATATTCACATGGAAGGACAATCCTGTTGATTTAATCGCCGAAGCATTACTTCCTGCTAGATCATTAAGTGTCATTGTTGATGAAAAAACAAAGAAAGCAACTGTTGTTGTTCGCGATGACCAATATTCTCTAGCAATTGGTAAGAACGGGCAAAATGCTCGTTTGGCTGCTTATGCAACAGACTGGCGCATTGATATTAAAAAAATATCAGATGCGACCAAAGAAGGTATCGAATTTCAATATAATGTAATTCAAAAATAAGGAGGTGTCTCATGAACAAGACTAAAAAAGTTCCTCTTAGAAAATGTGTTGCAACTAATGAACAATATCCAAAAAAAGAGATGTTTAGAATTGTTCGCACACCTGAGGGTAATATTATTATTGACGAGGTAGGAAAAGCCAATGGTCGCGGTGCCTACCTAAGTAAAAGTTTAGAGGCCATAAAACAAGCAAGAAAAAAGAAAATATTAGATAAACATTTAGAAACCGTTGTGCCTGAAGAAATCTATGAAATTTTATTAGAAAAGTTAGGTGGTAAGGGTGACAAATGATGAAAGAGCATTAAATTTATTAGGATTAGCTTTAAAAGCGCGGAAAGTTGTTACTGGAGAAGAAAATGTTATAAAACTTCTTCAGAATCAGAAAGCAAAGATTGTTTTTGTGGCTAGTGACGCTTCAGATAGAACGATTGATAATTTTAAAAGAAAATGTTTTTTCTATAATGTAACGGTTGATTTTAGCTTTAGTGCAGAAAAACTGACAAAAGCTTTAGGAAAAACACTAGTGAAAATATTGGCGATTACTGACCAAGGATT
This sequence comes from Bacilli bacterium, assembly GCA_028693535.1. Lineage (GTDB taxonomy): Bacteria > Bacillota_I > Bacilli_A > ML615J-28 > CAG-698 > JAAYBG01. Next base: position 4,845 of record JAQUVC010000039.1, on the reverse strand, counting down.
TTATGAATCTTTGCAGAGACTTTTAGAACGAGGTGATATTTATGAAAGTTAAAGATATATTAGAAGTACTAAAAATTCCTCAAGAGGAATTGATAACTAATTTACGCAATATTAATATCGAGGCAGATTTAGAAACCGACATAACAAGTGATGTTGTAAAGAAACTAAGCAAAAAATACAAGGTGGATATAAAACCGATAAAAGTAAAAAAAGAAGTGGTAGTAAAACCGACGCCACCTATTGAAGAAAAATCAATTGAAGTAAAAGCAATTGAAGAAAAAGTAGTTGAGAAGAAACCAAGCGAAGAAAAACAGGCGATTGAAAAAGAACCAACAAAGCCGGAAGTAAAAGCACCAGTAATAAAAGCACAGGATAGCGAAAAGAAAAGTCCAGCGAAAAAAACTGATGTAAAAAAACAGGCACCTGTAGAAGACGCGTCTGAAGGAGTGGAAACAAAACCAGTTCCAGAAGTGAATGTAGAACTAACTCGGGTTTATGATGATTCTTATAATGATTATGTTCAAGAAACAAAAGAATATACCCGATTAAAGAACATCAAAAAGAAACAAAAGAATCGCCAAGGACGACAAAGTAATATTGAAGAGAAAAAAGAAAAAGCGAATGTGTTATATTTTATTCCTGGAATGACCGTTGCTCAAATTGCAGATGGTTTAGGCATAGGATATGGCGAAATAGTTCGTAAATTAATTGACTTAGGATTTATGGTTTCAGCAACGCAAGCGATTGATCGCGATATTGTTGAATTGTTAGCCGAAGATTCGGGATTTACTTTAAAAAATAAAGTTTCTGAAGATATTACTAAATTTGAAGAAAT
>JAQUVC010000039.1:0-3910 GCA_028693535.1 Bacilli bacterium | reverse complement strand
CCAGTAGCTACATTTCTTGTGAAAAATGGAACTGTAAAAGTTGGTGATCCAATTGTTGTTGGTAATACTTATGGTAAAATCAGAGCAATGCAAGATGAAACAAAAGCAATACTAAAATCAGCAGGCCCATCAAAAGCAATTGAGGTTACTGGATTGGTTGATGTTCCCCAAGCAGGCGATAGTTTCATGGTATTTGAAGATGAAAAGACAACACGGCTAATTAGTGAAGAACGTAGTAATCGTGCATTTGATATTGAAAAAGGCGTTGGTAAAGAGATCAACTTGAAAACGATTTTTGATAAATTAGATGATTCACAAAAAGAATTAAATTTAATTGTGAAAGGCGATGTTCAAGGTTCTATTGAAGCGTTACGCGGTTCTTTAGAAAAAGTAGCGGTTGAAGGAGTAAAAATAAATATCGTTCGTGGTGGTGTAGGTGCTATTACAGAAACAGATATTACTTTGGCTGTTGCGTCAAATGCGATTATAATCGGCTTTAATATTCGCCCTAATGCGGCAATATTAAAACTAGCTGGTGAAAAGAAAATCGAAATAAGATTATATAATATTATCTATAAAGTATTAGAGGATATTCAAGCAGCGATGGTAGGTATGCTTGACCCTGTATTTGAAGAAAAAATAACTGGTGAAGCAGAAATAAGAACAATATTCAAGGCTTCAAAAATAGGAACAATTGCAGGATGTTATATTACGAATGGATATATTACTCGTAATTCTGATATCCGTTTAATTAGAGACAGTATTGTAATCTATGAAGGAAAGCTTTCATCATTAAAGAGATTTAAGGATGATGTGAAAGAAGTAAAACTTGGTTATGAATGTGGTATGACGATTGAAAACTATAACGATATCAAAGAAGGTGACATTATTGAAGCCTATATTATGGAAAAGGTAAAGTAATAATGAAACATCGTCAAGTTAGATTAGAAAAAATCATAGAAAGAGAATTGGGTCGGATACTCTTAACAGAAGTAAAAGATGAACGATTGCGATATGTTACTATTTTCAGAGTTGATTTAAATAATGATTATTCTGTTGCTAATATCTATTTTTCTGTAATGGGTAGCGAAGATCAAAAGCAATCAACGGCAAGAGTATTAGAAGAAGCCAAAGGATTCATAAGAAGTTCTTTAGGGAAAGTTCTAGAAATTAGAAAAGTTCCAGAACTGCGATTTAAGTACGACAAGTACGGAGAAAAAATCGAAGACATTCTACAAGGCTTGAAAAAATAGCCACTAGTGGCTATTTTTTTAAATAGGGTGGTGAAAAAAATGGATAAGGAAAAACTAAATAATTTACCAAAACAACCTGGTTGTTATATTATGAAGAATAAAAATGGCGAAGTTATTTATGTGGGGAAAGCAAAAAATTTGTTTAATCGTGTTAAAAGTTATTTTATTGGTAGTCACGATGGAAAAACAACAGCACTTGTTTCGCAAATAGATGATTTTGAATATATCATAACTAGTAACGAAATGGAAGCATTTGTTTTAGAAATGAATTTGATTAAAAAACATCGTCCTCATTACAATATTAAACTAACAGATGACAAAAGATATCCTTATATCTGCCTTACTTTAGAAGAACATCCACGCATTTTTTATACAAGAGAATTAAATAAAAAAGCTAAGTATTATGGTCCATATCCCAATGCAACAGCAGCACGTGAAGTGGTTGATATTTTAAACAAAGTATATCCGCTAAGAAAATGCTATAAGTTACCCAAAAAGGAATGTTTGTATTATCATTTAGGACAATGCTTAGGGCCTTGTATTAAAGAAATTACAGCACAAGACTATGAAACGATATTGCTAGAGGTCAATACTTTTCTAAAAGGTAATAGCAATGAGCGAATCAAAAACCTAGAAAAGAAAATGAAGGAAGCAAGCAATAGTTTGAATTTTGAAAAAGCAAAAGAATATCGCAATATGATTAGAAATTTAGAAGCAGTTGTTGAAAAACAAAAAATGGAACTATCATTCAATGATACGGATATTTTTGGTTACGTGACAACTGAGGACTATTTAAGTGTACAGATTTTTCACGTTAGGGATTATAAGATGGTCGAACGAACGGGTTTTTTATTAGACCTTATTGATAATCCAGAAGAAACGTTTGTAAGCTTTATTAATCAATTTTATATAATTGCGGGAAATCCATTACCACGAGAAATATTACTACCTAAGATGGATGTTTCTGGACTTGTAGAAGACATAAAAAACATTAGTTCAATCCCTCAGCGGGGAAAGAAGAAAGAAATGATAGATCTAGTCAGAATCAATGCTCAAGAAAAAATTGATGTACTAATAAAAAAAGAAAAAAAGAAATATGAGAAGAGTGAAGGGGCAATAGTTGAATTGGCTCAAATTTTAGAACTTGATTTCATAGATGTTATCGAAGCGTTTGATAATTCAAACATTCAAGGTTCAAGCAGTGTTAGTGCAATGGTTTCTTATCGCAATGGTGTACCAAATAAAAAAGAGTATCGCAAGTATAAAGTAAAAACGGTTGTGAACGCTGATGATTTTCACACAATGGAAGAAGTGGTTTATCGAAGATATTCGCGATTACAAAAAGAAGGAAAACAATTTCCTGATTTGATTATTGTTGATGGAGGAAAGCCCCAAGTTACTGCAGCTGAACAAGCGTTAAACAGTCTTAATGTGAAGATTCCTATTCTGGGATTATTTAAAGATGATAATCATAAAACAAGCGGGCTTTTTTATAGGAATAAAGAAATTTTCATCAACAAAAAGAGTGGATTATTTCTGTTTTTAACCGCAGTACAAGATGAAGTTCATCGATATGCGATTACGTTTCACCATTTGGTGCATTCGAAAAATACGTTTACTTCTAGTTTAGAAAAGATTAAGGGAATTGGTGAAGTTAAGAAAAAACAAATCCTACAAATTCTTGGAAGCGAAAATTTTCTTATAGAACTTGATGAATTAGCATTAACAGATAGTCAAAAACAAGAAATAATTAAATTGTATGGTGATGAGTAAGGAGAATATATGAAAATCTATGGAAAAGTTTTAAAAGTTTTTCCCCAAGAAAGAGTTTTAAAAATTGAATACGACAACAGGTTATTTTGTCTATATATGACAAGAAAAACGTTTAAGGATTTTGGACCTTACTTCTATAAAAAACCATATATATTTGTCGAGATAAAACCAGAATTAAAAAAGTATGGTCAATATTACGGCTATGAAATCAGTAATTTTATTAAAGTTGTTGAGCCGAGATTTCGTGAAAAAAGAATATATTACGATATAGAAACAATAAAGAAAGACATTAAGAAGCTGATAAACAAAACTAGAAACAGGTTATTTATTGATTTGGAATTTTCACTTCCTGCTTATTACCAGTCTATGCCTCATGTTGCGGAGATTGTACAATATGGAATCATTGTTGAAAACAATGAAGGAAAAGTAATTTTTCAAGATAGTAATTTAGTAAAACCGCTTCGAAAATACGGATTAAATTCACGGACACTTACGTTTATTTCTCGAAAAAGAGAAGAATTTGATCATGCAATTGAGTATATTGATTTTTATAAACTGTTAGAATCATGTTTAAAAAAATACAATTCAAAAATTATTGCATGGGGTAAAAGTGATATTCTTACACTTGAACAATCGTTTATTCTTAACAAAATCAAACCCCTAAATTTACGAAAAAATCATATTAATTTGATGCAAGTTATAAAAAACTATTACAATCAAAAAGAAGATTTGGGATTATTTAATACGTATCAAGAATATGCTGATTTGATTTTGGACGAGCAAACGCATGATGCATTAGAAGATGCAAGAATTACAAGAGAGATATATAAATTGTTTAAAGAAAAAATAAACAAGGAAAAATAAAAAAGTCGAAATCGACTTTT
>JAQUVC010000038.1 GCA_028693535.1 Bacilli bacterium | reverse complement strand
CTTGTTCTTTTTCTAACAACAATTCTTTGTTTAACATCTCTAAAGAATTGATTCGACTCATCAATTCTGCTTTCGTTAATTTTTTATCCCCCATCTTAGTCCCCTTTGCTTTCTGTATCGATAATGCGAATGAGGACCTCTACGATTTGTGGATCAAACTGTGTTCCTCCACCTTCTGCGATAATCTTTTTCGCTTCAATCTTCCGTGTTTCAAAGGATAATTCTCCTCTATGCAAAACACGATCATACGTTTCAACTGCCGTAATGATTCTTGAAATCAATGGGATTTGTTCTTTCCTTAATCCCCTTGGGTATCCAGATCCATCCCATCTCTCATGATGGCCATAAACATATTCCGCTAAATCTAGGGTATCATCAAACAAGTTTAAAATTCGATATCCAACAGCAGCATGTAATCGTATCTTTTCCCGTTCTTCATCCGTAAAATAATCCTTTTTCAAGAGTTTTTCATCAAGGACAATCTTACCAATATCATGTAGATAAGCTGCTCTTTTTAGCTTGCTTATTTCTGTTTCTGGCAGCCTCATTGCTTGCCCGACTTTAACACATAAATCTTCAACATCCTTCGAATGGCGCTTTTCTTTCGGATTGCGTTTGTGCAAGGTGTCGATAATGGTATCAATAATGTTTTTATTGATTGTCTTACGATTTAAGGTCTTATCCTTATACATCGCGTTTTCTGCATTTGCCATAACTGCATCCAACGACTGTTCTGGATTTTCTTTCACATCACAGCCCAGTGAAATACTACATTTGATTGCCTCAATATGCGCAGTTTTAAATTCATCTTTAATCTTTTCTAAAACAATATCTGCCGTTTCTTTGGTTGTTTTTGGCAATAGAATAATAAATTCATCCCCACCGATACGAGCAATCAAATCATTTTCACGACAAGCTTGTTTTAAAATGTTAGCCGATTCTACTATCAGTTTATCACCAGTAGCATGACCAAAGATATCGTTGGTCATTTTCAACCCATTGATGTCAGCAAAAATGACAGCTAATGGTAAGTTTTTCGGCTGTTCCATATTTTTTCTATTTTTTTCGAAGCAACTACGATTATGAAAACCAGTTAGGGTATCATAACAGCTCAAATACTCAATCGCCGCTTCTTTTTTCTTACGCTCGCTAATATCCATAAATGTAACAACAATCCCAACAATTTCACCATTTTTAATTTGAGGGTAGGAAAAGTATTCCACATCAAATGCCGTCCCATCCGCTTTCCAAAACACTTCATCATCTGCATGTGCTCCTTCTTTGGTATCCATCGTTTGAAAAATTTTACACTCTGATTCTGCCATGACTCTACCATCTTTATAATGATGATGTATTTGCCAGTGCATATTTTTACCTAATAGATCATCTTGAGTTTGATAGCCCAATAACTTGACACAGCTCAAATTACAAAATGTGCAGTTTCCTTTCATATCAATTCCATAAATTGCTTCTGCCGCAGAGTCTAAAATCAACTGCAATGCATCTTTATTTTCTTCTAATTCTGCTGTTCGTTGTTTCACTGTATCATCTAGATTCGTGATAAGTGCTTCTAATTTATCGGCGACATTATTGAATCCTTGAGAAATCAAACCAATTTCATCATTGCGTACAATGTCAATTCTTTTACTAAGGTTCCCTTGTGAGAACTCCTCAGAAACATTCAATAGTGTTTTAACTGGCTTTAAATAACGCCTCATTAAAATGATATAAATAAAAATTAATAGTAGTAATGAAAGGGTGGCTACAAGTACTGACCATATCATACTATTCAAAACATCTTTCATGAATATAGATTCAGGAACAGCAGCTATGACAAGCCAATTAACACCCTCTAAGTTTATTTCTTTCGTGTTAATAAAGAATTTATCTTTGTTTCCAATATATACTTGTTGTACATCACCATTTTCTAGATATTGTTGATATGCTTTTTGTACATCTTCATCTTCGATATCCTCGATCGTATCTCGTTGAAACCCTCCTTCAGAAAGAATAGTAAAATTAGAAACTCCCAGGGAATTGGCAATTAACGCCCGAGAATCTTTTTCAATAACAATTGCGATGCCTTGATAATCCTTTACGGCATCAATGAGATATTGACCAATATCCGTTAATAGCAAATGGGCTCCTATGACTCCTTTGAGTTCTTGGGATTCATTGTATACCGGCCAAGCAGCAGAAACGGCTAAATCATCAACAATAAAATGCTTGTAAATTGGAGAATACGTTGGGCTCTCCTTCTCTACGGCAGCAATATACCATGCTCTTGTTCGTGGATCAAAATGACCAGCGTCAAAAGCAAATTCTCCTGCTGTTTTATCCTCGTTTACTGTATAATACCATGAATGCCAGCCCGTTTCTTCGTTACAAACATTGATTTCAGCAATTCCTTCTGTATTTCTACGAGCTCCATAGTATTCACCATTTATGGTACCATAGCTGAAACTATATACTTCTTTGTTCTGTGATTCGATGATACCAACAAAAAAACGATTTCGTTGATCATCATTCGATATATCAAGCATTTCATTTTCGATAATCTTATGATTTATTTCATTCGTTTTATATGGCACTTGCATAAAATCATAAATTTGATCATAAATACTATCGGTAATATCCGTTGCTATCAGCCTAGTTGTCTTTTTTGCTGATGAAGTCCAATTAGCATACACGACTATCCCATATAGGGCGACTGACACAATTAAAGTTATAATAAATGTTGATAAAACTATTTTCCGAACCGACTTATTCGTCTTTATTTTTCTCATATTTGACCCTTCTGTTTTCACAAGCCTTTCTTTGTTTGTTTGAATGCTTGTAAAAACTCAAACGCTACCTCTTCATTGAGTGGTCTACTAATAAAATATCCTTGTGCTTTATCACAATCATATTTTTGTAAATATTGTAATTGTCTTTCATCTTCAACACCTTCAGCAATCGCACAATGCTCAAGTTTATGAGCCATTGAAATGATATCACTCGTGATTGCTTTTTCTGGAGAAACTATCAATAATTTATCGATGAAATATTTGTCTATTTTCAAACAGTCAACACTCAATTCTTTTTCTCTTGCTAGCGAAGAATATCCCATACCAAAATCATCAATAGCTACACTTAATCCTTTTTGTTTGAGTTCATCAATAATATTGTTTATGTCGTCATAATTTGCAGAAAAAACTGATTCTGTAATTTCGATGCCTATATTTTGCGGATTGACTCTTGCTTCTTCAATCAATTCAAAAAGCCTTGTTGTAAAATCAGGACGTAGTAATTGAATTACGGAAACATTAATAGCAACACCAAGGGTTTGATCGATTTCATCATTTAGTTTCTTTAAGAATTTCAAAGCAATTCTAAAGACCTCTTCACCAATAGCAACAATCAATTTTGTTCGTTCTGCAATGGCAATAAATTCTAGGGGGGATACATTTCCTAAGGATTCTGTTTTTAGCCTAGCAAGGGCTTCAAACCCACAAATAGAATTTGTTTTCAAATCTAAAATGGGTTGATATTGTAAGTATAGTTTCCCCGCATCATTGCTAATTGCAATTTCTGCTAGTTCTTCTCTAATCTCACGTTCACGATTAACAAGTGCTTCAAGTTCTGCATCATAAAAACAAGCTCGAAAATCTTTTTCAAAAATACTCAATGATCTTTCAGATGCAATTAAAAGTCTCTTTAAAAGCAAGTCCACATCTAAATGCTGATCTTGTTCGATTTCAAGAATTCCTATTCCCCCTGCAATTCGTTCACTAATAAATAACCTTTCCAATGCTTCTCCAATTGTATTGGCAAATTCAGTTAGTTCTGTTTTGTCAAGATATCCCTTTATATAGAAAACAAATCGGTTTTCATAGGTTTTAAATAACATTTTTTGATCACTAACATACTCATATAATATTTCTGCTGCTTTTTTAACTAAATTCTGAGTATAGTGAAATCCATAATTTGCAGTTAGTAATTGTACTGTACTCAAATTGATACTAATAACCGCTTTCTTTTCTAAAGTGTTTTTTTTAATATCTGCTTCCATCATTTTTTCTAGATATTCACGATTATACAGACCCGTCCAACTATCATGCTCACCCATATATTGCAGATGATCCTCAAAACTCTTCCGATCGGTAATATCCAGGATAATTCCCTCTAGGGCTTCAATCATTCCTTCTTCATTATAAACGCCTTCCCCAAGTTCAATCACCCATTTTCTCTCACCAGTTGCCGTTGTGATTTCATATTCACATTCATAAGGAAGGTGATTTTGAATTGCTTCCTCCCAAACAGCCAGTAATTTTTTACGATAAATTGGGGTAATAATATCATTAAATGGTAAATCGCGATTGTTGATAAATTTTTCTGGTTCATAGCCTGTTAGTTTATAACAGCCATCGGAAACAACTAACATGGTGCCATTTTCATCATATTTACAGCGATATGCTAGTCCTGGCAAATGAGTCACAATTACATTTTCACGATGTTCACTTTCTTTCAGGGCTTTTTGTGTATATTCTTGTTGAGTAATATCTTCAATTAAACATAAATGCATGGAATGATCATTATCAAGCCCAAGAAGAGTAGAAATCTTCATGTTAGCCCATACAATAGAACCATCTGATTTGAGATATCTCTTTTTCATTGTATAACTACTAATTTCACCATTTTTAAATTGTTCAAATTTTTGAACATCTTCTGTTAAGTCATCTGGATGCGTTAAATCAGCCCATGTTATATTTGCTAGCTCTTCTTTTTTACGACCAAGAATTTTCTCATACATTGGATTTATGCTCATACCCCCGATCCCTGTTTGGATAGCATGGGACTGATCCTGCATAACAGCAATCCCAATAGGAGCTTGTTCAAAAACACTACGATATAGCGCTTCATCCATTACCAGTTTTTTATTTAACTGACCAAGTCGATAGTGTTGCGTCCAAATATATAGAAATGAACTATATAGTAGAAATACTGAAAACACAACGATAAAATCAGAAATCATTTGTTTTCTTATCGCAAGATCCCAGTTGTTTGCTGGGTAGTCAATCCCAAAAACAGCAATCATCTCACCACTTTTTGGTTCCTTGATGGGAACAAGTACACTAATCCATGTTCCCCACTGATCGGCACTCGGTTTCGAAATCACTGTTTCTTGTAACTGAAATACATCACCTATTGTGTCAAGTTCTTCTTCATAAACATCACCTGGTGCTGAATAGTCAGGAGATTCTGGCGTTTCTGAGTCGACAAGAAAAATATACTGACCATCCTTTTGAATCATTAAATAGGCAAAACGAACATCTGTCGTTCTTTCAACAAAGCGCATTAAGCTATGCTTAACAACCTCATATTCAGGTGTTCCAACATCATCTATACTACCACTTAACTCCCCAATATGTTCAGGGTGTAGCAAGGCTTCCATTGATTCCGCCAATTGGATTGCTTCTGAGGAAGCTCCATCTTGATATTTATTCCATTGAAAATTTAAATAGGTATAGCTTAACAAGACAAAAATAATGGTAAATACAATAGCCGTGATGGTAATATACTGATCACCTAAAGTAGCTCTTATTTTTCTTTTTGTTACTTGTAATCCTTTTTTATGATTTTTCATAATTCACCTCTTCCCTACTGGTTTGAATTACGTGCATTGTTCTCTCCTCTGAGAAAACTCCCCTTCCATAAGTATTTTGATTATTTCATTTTCATGTATTGTTGTTGATTTGAAGAAGTTTTAGCAATTGCTCTCAATTGATTACTTGTGTGATTGACATAATTTAAGAATAATGTTCCTAATAAAAGGCGATCTTTTCGTAAAATTCGATTCCAAATATATCCTTTAAATAAATCCTTTACCAAAAATATTTCATCTTCATCTAAGCACTCAGCTTCCTTGATAGCCTCTGCTAATAACACATTCACATCATACATATTCTTTCACCTCATTATAATATTGATATAAACAACATTGTTAACAATATTATACAATATTTATTCTTAAAACACAATTAATCATTTAAAAAAGACGATTATAAAGAGAAATTTCTCCTTAATAATAACCTCAATTGAAACGATTACCAATGAATCTATTCATATGAAATCTTTTGTTTCAAAAAAGTTCCTTGCCTTAAGTCAGAAAAAGCCTGTTGCAGTTCTGCTTTGGTATTCATGACAATAGGACCTCCCCAAGCAATCGGTTCTTTTATTGCAATTGAACTAACAAACAATACCTGGGCAGACGCTTCTTTTGTTTCAATCTGAATATAATCCCCCATCGCTACTTTAACTGCTGTTTTTTCTTTTACCAGCTCTCCACCAATGATAGCACTATGATGTAATGTAAAAAGCATGATTGAACGATTACGATCTGTTTTTATCGTAATCGAAGCATTGGCTTGCAAATGAATGTCATAATAATTAAGAGGAAGATATTGACTAGCATATCCTTTTTCATTCTCATATTCACCAGCCAATAACCTTAGCATTCCCCCTTCGAAAGGAATTTCTTTGATGTCCTGATTTTTAATGCTTTGATATGCAGGAGCAACCATCTTGTCTTTTGCTGGCAAATTTAACCATAATTGCACTCCCAATAATCGCTTTGCAGCTGGAAGTTTTTCTTCATGCATAATACCTGATCCAGCAGTCATCCATTGTACTTCACCTTCCCCAATGGTATCTTCATTTCCTAAACTATCTTTATGTGTCATATAGCCACGATATACATAGCTAATTGTTTCAATACCACGATGAGGATGTAGCGGAAAACCCGCTATATAATCATCAGGATTTGTACTATCAAATGAGTCTAGCATCAATATAGGATCATATTCAATAACAGTATTGTTGCCTAATACTCTAACCAATTGAACTCCCGCTCCATCTTGAGTTTGATACCCTTGTATTTGCTTTATTACTTTTCGTTCTATCATCTTACCCTCCTATTTTATGCTTATTCTATGAATATTATATCATAGCTATTTGCTAACACTATATTTAAACCTCTCTAAAATCACATTAGAAATAAAAAGCCGCTATTAGGCGGCTGAAATAAGTTAATACTTTTCTATTTCTTCTATATTGTTACAACCTGACTTATCATTTTTATAGTTTGTACAACCATAAAAATATTTATTCATATCTTTATGCCTTTTTACAATCATAATTCCATCGCATTGATCACACAAATGAATATTTCCTTTTCCTCTTAGATCATTTGACATGAAATCACATATTTCTGGTTCGTTTGTACAAATATATAATCTTAGACCATAAGTTTTATTTAGTTTTAATTGCAATGGATACCCACATATTGGACAATATTTTCTACTTTTTCTAATTTGGATTATATCCCTAGAAATATCATTATCTTTTGCCAATGTTACATTAGGATAGTCATTTATTAATTCGATTACAAATCGCGATGGTCTAGTTTGTGGAGCAAGAATATATACTCTATTTTTTGTCCTTGTCAGAGCAACATAAAATAATCTTCTTTCTTCAGCAAATTCATAAGATTGATCATTATTTGTAACAAATTTTAATACAGGATCGTCTTCTATTTGAGCAGGAAAACCATAAACTCCATTCAAGTTATTTAAAATAATTACATTATCATAAGTCAGTCCTTTTGAACTGTGGGCGGTAAGAAACGTCATTAAGAGTTGAGGATAAGCGACAGAATAGTATTTTTCTTCTTTTCCTTGGAACTTTTTCGCAAACAATCCCGTATCTAGCATTTGTGACATGTCAAAACCATATCTACCAATCAACAAAACATTGGAATTTATGCCATCAACTTGAATAATTTTGGAAATAATTTCTTCTAATTTTTTTGCTTTCTCGTAGTTTATTCCCTTTATTCCCTTTCTCTCATTGCTATTTATATTATCACTATATGTGAAAATGACAATTGGCTTTCGTAATGATTTATCAGACTTTAAGGTTTTTTTATATTGAGTAGCATTCTTTTGAATGAATTCTCCAGCAATATCAATTAATTCTTGTGAATTACGATACGTCTTTGATATTTTTAAAATCTCAGCATATCCCATTTCCTCTTTAAACTTCGTGAATAATGCTATTTCAGAACCAGAAAAAGCATAAATAGATTGCCAATCATCACCAACTGCCATTATTTTTGCGTTTGTAACTTTTAATAATTCTTGAACGAGATTAAACCTTTGCCTCGATATATCTTGATATTCATCAACAATAATGTATTTATATGGTAACATAATTTTATTGCTGGCTGCTTGTCTTAATAATGCCGATGATTCATTAATCATATCTTCAAAATCAACAGCATTATTTTCTCGTAAATATGATTGATAATATAAATATACTCTTTCTATGATTTCTAGAAAAATTATGCTTCTTGGATTTTTTGTCTTTGATTTTAAAGTGCTAAAATCTTCTTCATGAAAATCTTTTGCTTTAAAATTATGAATAAATCTTGAAACTAAATTAGAAAATTTAGTCACATACTTATCTTTTTCATAAAGCAAAATTTTATTGTATACTTCTAAATCTGGTCTTGGATTTAGCACAAACCCTTGCTTCAGTAATTCTTCCTTTAGATGATCAACTAGTTCTTTACCATCATTATAAGCTGAAAATGTTTTAATTAGCTTGGTCTTAAATGTTGCATGGTGATGAATCTTATAATTCATTTCAATAATATATTTATCTAGTTCTTCTTGTGTATACCTATTGTTGCTTCCATTTTCTGTAATCCCAAAATGCTCAATATAACATTCATTACAATTTTGTTTAATATAAAAATCTGGTGTATAAATTTTTCTAGCATTTGGAATATTGTATTTATAAGGTTTTTCATAAACGTAATCAATATTATTTAGATACAAAAAATTGGCAATTTGTACTTCCTGGCTAGAGCGTAATTGCTCATTATTAATTGTGATTTTAGCTTTTTTTCTACAATCAATAATGGTTTCATTGATTCCTTCTAAATTACTCTTCAGAGATGAAAATTCTTTCCTTTCATTATAATCGAAATATTCATCAAGTACTAATTGAGAAACCAATTCTTCTGGTAAATCTAGGTAATAACCAAATAGTAAGATTAATTTTCTTAGTAAATCTTTATCATTTACAATTGTTTTTGTAAGATAATCATTGATAACAAAATAGTTTTCGCTTAATACTTTGTTTAAAACATTATTTTTATCTTTGAGAATTATTTTTCTGCCGATAGAGTGAAAAGTACTAATGTCTTCACAATGCAAACCCAATTTATTAATTATTTTTGTTTTTAGTTCTGTTACAGCTTTGTTAGTGAAGGATACAACTAATATTTCTTCGGGTTTTACACCTTCTTTGTCAATTAAGTATTTTACTTTTCCAGCTACGGTTGTGGTTTTTCCTGCACCAGCACCTGCGACAACTAAATTATAGTCTTCACTAGTAAGTATGGCAATTCTTTGTTCCTCATCTAAAACTATATTAGGATCGCATTTTTTCAAAATAGTGTCAAAATACTCTTTTTCTTCTAACAATTTTTTCTGAACATACTCTTTATTCATCTTGCTTAAATAATCATAAAAATGATTATACAAATCTAGATATCGAGTAACATTAGTTGGATGAAAAAAATATCTTTTACAATATCTTTTTATATCATCGCTTTTTACTTGTTTTGTAAAGAAATCTATGTTTTCTTTTTGATTCACAAGAATTTCATTTATACTCTTCCGAGATATATATGTGTTCAAATATTTTAGATTGTAAAAAAACTTAAGAAAATCAATAACACCGTTGATTTCGTCAGATGATTCTTCAATACTTTTATTCTTGAATATTTTAGCAAAAACACTTGTTTTTTCATGTAAAAAAACAAATCCACAATTGCTACAAACGTTATTATTCATTTCTTTTCCACAAATGATACACTTCATAAACAAACCCTCTTCGGAAATTATAACATTTTTTTATAAAAATGGGAAGTTTTTAAAAAGTAATCTTCTTCTTTTGTGTTTTTTTAAAAAAAGATCACCATTGTGTGATCTTAATGATAAACTTCTTTTTCCATTTTTATAAACAAATAATTATCATTGTTTGTTCTTCTATTCTCTTCACCAATGATTTGATATCCACAGCTTTTATAAACCTTCATGGCTCTTAGATTAAATGAAGCTACAAAGACAATCAGTTTTTGAAAATGAAATATCGGGATAAGGTATTCTTCTATTTGGCAAAGAAATTCTTTTCCTAACCCTTTTCCGCAGTAATCCGGTCTTAGTCCCAAACCTATTTCTATTTGGCCATCATCAATAGTTATCGAGAAAAAGCCAACTAAATCATCCTCTATCTTTGCTTCATAGTAATGGCTGTTTCGAAGTTCTGGTGAGATTAGTTCTTGATAATCATCCCTATCCGCCTCTGCATCATAAAAAGAATAGGGCTCTTCATAATGCCACTGGTTTGCTATCATTAATGCACTTTCTTGTGACATGATACTAAATGTATATTTCATAAATTCACCAATAATGAAAGAGAAAACAAGGGTTGTTTTTTCATGCTTACTCTCTCATAACTTTATAATTATAATAATTCTAATGCTCTTTTGTATAAAGGATCCAATTCACAGCCACAGTTTCCACATTGTTTGTCGGCTTCTTTGATGGCTATTATCAATGCTTTCTTATCCACAGTTCCTGCTAACCATTGTTTCGCAGGGCTAGCAATTAAATCCCAACCTGATGCAGCAAACTTTTCCATAATTGTTCTTAATTCTTTCATTATAAACATCCTTTCTTCTAACCTTATTTTATTTTGTTATTAAATTGTTCCAATAAGTAACTCTTCATAAGAGCTTCATCTA
>JAQUVC010000037.1 GCA_028693535.1 Bacilli bacterium | reverse complement strand
GAAGGAATATTCATTGGGGTAATAACCGCTTTGGTATAATTAGCAATGGATTTCAAACGATTTTTTTCTGATCTTGTCACTAAGGTAACCGATAATCCTAGCTTCTTGGCACGACCTGTTCGACCAATTCGATGAACATAATATTCTTCATCGGTTGGAACATCATAATTGACAACCACATCCACATCATCAATGTCTAGCCCCCGCGCTGCAACATCCGAGGCAACAAGAATATTAATTAAACCACCACGAAAGCGATTCATTACTCGATCACGTTGCATTTGCTTCATGTCACCATGTAAAGCTTCTGTCATAAAGCCACGTAATAACAATTGACTTGTTACTTCATCTACCATTCTTTTCGTATTACAAAAAACCATGACTAATTTATAATCATTGATATCGATTAAACGAGCAATGATTTCTACTTTATCTTTTTCTTTTACTTCAATCATCTTTTGACTGATCGTTGGCACTGTTAGCTCACTAGCAGCAATTCTGATTGTGATTGGTTTATTTAAGAATCGAGTCGCAATTCGCTCAATTTCTTTGGAAATTGTTGCTGAAAAAAGCATGGTTTGATGGTCAAGTTTGATATTTGTTAGAATATAGTCAATATCTTCCTTAAACCCCATATTTAACATTTCATCAGCTTCATCTAGAATTACTGTCGTTACATTATCTAATCGTACAGTTCTTCTTTCCATATGATCCATTAATCTTCCTGGTGTTGCAACAATAATTTGTGGACGTTTTTTCAATGCTGTTATTTGGCGATCAATTGATTCACCACCATAAATAGCAACTGCTTTTACATCTTTTAAATAGTAAGCAACCGTATTAATTTCCTTTGTTATTTGCACAGCAAGTTCTCTTGTTGGTGCAATTACAATTGTTTGTATCACTTCCGTAGTGATATCAATTTTATTCAAAATAGGAAGGGCATAAGCTACTGTTTTCCCTGTTCCTGTTGGCGCTTGTGCAATGATATCTTGCATTTCTAGAGCGGTTGGAATCACCTTCTCTTGAATTTCTGTCATTGCTTCAAACTTCATTTTTTCTATTCCCTTAATTAGTAAGGGGTTAATCATTAATTCTTCAAATTTTTTCATATTTCCTTTCGTAAAAAATATCTCTTTCATTATAAGAGATACTTTTCTTTACCACTTATTATTTACCAGAAACAGGTAGACCTTTAAACTGAATTGAAGGGGCACCAATGCCATTATATGATACATATAAATCACTACCTAATGCTTCTACTTGACTCATCATGTTAAGGAAATTACCAGATACCACAACCAAATTAATTGGTCGAACTATCTTTCCATCCTTAATTAAATATCCTGACGATTGCGCACTAAAATCGCCGCTAATTGGATTTAACCCTGCATGCAAACCTGCCATATCAGTAATTAATAATCCTTCTTCGGTATTAGCGATCATCGCTTCTTTGCTTACATTACCTGGTGCAACATATAAATTGACACCAGCAACCGAAATTGCTCCAGCAGTTCCTGCTTTAAAACCATTTCCTGTTGATGTTGTTTTAAAATATTTGGCTGTTTTTAAATTATGTAACATCGTTTTAAAAACACCATTTTCAACGACCTTTTTCTTGTAACAAACCACACCTTCATCATCGAAAGGTTGGCGATTAATTGCATCTTTTAAGAACGGGTCATCAATAATAGAGATAGAATCATCCATTATTTTTTCTCCCTCTTTACCAATTAAAGAAGTCAACTTTTTAATTGCTGCTTCACCAGAAAACATTGAAGAAAAACCTTGTAATAAATCACACATCGTTTCATTTTCAATAATGATTGGATAAGTCTTAGACTCCACTGGAGAGGCGTTTAGCTTTGAAAGAGCCTTTTCCACGGCTTTTTTAGCAACCTTTTGTGGATCTAAGGTGGCATAATTCAAAGAAACATCAATTTCAAATGCGGATTGTGTATCTTGCTCTTCTTTAGCGATTACCTGTAAAATTAATACACCGTAATGGTAATCTTTGGCGATATCCAATCCATAAGAATTGATAATTCTGCGACTCACTTTCTCTTCGTTATAACGGCAATATGGTAAGAAAACAATTCTTTTATCCATATTGCTCGCAATATATTCAACATCTTTAATTAACTTAATTTTATCAGCCATGGATGCTTTCGTAAAACCACCATCGGCTTTTTCCCATTCAGGATATTCTTTACTACCAGCAAAGATTTCAAATTCTTCATCCGTAGTTAATGCTTGTGCATTTTCAATTAATTTTTGAATGACATAATCACTATCTTCTTCTTCATTTTCGAAGGTAACATATGCCATTTTACCATGATAGATTCCTCTAACACTGTAAACACTATTATTCTTAATTTCTGCTTTATCTACTTCACCTTTAAACAAAGAAATTATTGTTTCTTCACTGATGGTGTTACAAATTTCAACAGCACTTAAGCCTTTTGTCATTGCCTTTTGAATCAATTTTTTAAAATCCATTATTTAGACCCCCTTCCACCAACTGTTACATTTTGTACTCTAATTGTTGGTTGTCCAACATCTGTTGGAATGGAACCACTTGCAGATCCACACATTCCATGACCGAATGATAAATTATCAGCAATCATATCAATGTTCATTAAAACTTCAGCACCACTGCCTACTAAGGCAGCTCCTCGCACAGGTTTTGTAATTTTACCATTTTCGATTAAATATCCCTCGCTAACAGAAAAATTAAATTCACCTGTTGATGGATTGACACTTCCTCCACCCATTTTCTTCGCGAATAATCCATATTCTGTCTTAGCAATGATATCTTCAAATTTATCTTTACCTGGGGCAAAAAAGGTGTTTGTCATTCGTGATGTTGGTGATAATTTATAAGATTGGCGACGACCACTTCCAGTTACGGGGTGATTCATCACGCGTGAATTACGATAGTCAACTAAATAACTCTTTAAAATACCATTTTCAATTAAAATGTTTTTTTGTGTAGGATGGCCTTCATCATCAATGTTTAGTGATCCCCATTGATTGAATCTTGTTCCATCATCAATGGCAGTTACGATATCACTGGCAACCTTTTTGCCTAATTTACCACAAAATACCGATGAGCCCTTTGCAACAGTTGTTGCTTCCAAAGCATGTACACATGCTTCATGTAATAAAACACCACCAAAAGCGTTGTGAACTACTACAGTCATTTTACCACCGACCATTTCATCAGCGTGAACCATAGTAACCGCTGAAGATGTAATATTCTCACCAAATTCTTTGAGATTGGCTACATCTAGCACTTCATAGCCTTGGTTTCCACCAATCGAATCCGATGCGCTTTGCATATTCGTTCCACTACCAGCAACAACCGTTGCTCCTAGACGAATGTGGCTACGAAAATCTTTGACCATTTTTCCTAAGGTATTGGCAACTAGAATCGTTTGTTCTTCATCAACTAAATTGCACAAAATTTGACTCACCTCAGGAGAATAGGCTTTCGCTGCTTCATATGTCTTCATCATATAAGATACTTTATCCTGATTAGATAAGGAAGATGGGTAGCGTTGTGGCTTCGTAATAACAGGCGTTTTTTCTTCTTGTAAAGTAAAGGCAATGTTAAGATTTTCACCTTCGATGCTACTTCTTAAGTGCAACGCTAATTTCTCTAAACTTTCATACGAAAAGTCATTGGTATACCCATTTACTTCTTGAAATCCTTTTAAAATTCTAATGGCAACTCCATGAAGATGATTGGTATTGGCCTTTGTCATTTTTCCCATTGTCAATTCCAAGTTGTTGGTAATGGTATCTTCAATGAACATTTCGGCGAAATCGCCACCTGTAGTTAAACACAATTCTAATATTTTCTGACATACTTCTTTCGATATCATAAATCCACATCCTTCTTTATCTATTTTAAATAATTGGTTCAATCATTCTTGATCCTTGTGATATAAGCTTTCATTTTTCCAGCTATCCTTTTATCATAATCGAGTAAAAGACTAACCGCTACTAGTTGTGCTTGTTCATCAAAGAAATCGCAGATATTGAATAGTTTTTCCCAAACATCATTGACTTCGCCATTGGCAAAAGTATTGATAAACGTCTCATATTCTTGGCTATTCATATAACGCTTTATATAGCGATAATGTTTGCCAAATGCAATTTTTTTATGATATAGCAAACTCAATTTCCATGCCAGCATCTTCCATAACATTTCCTGAAGAATGCCTTCAAAGTGGCTTTTCACATAAGTAATCTCTTGTCGGCATAAGCCTTTTGCAACATAGGGAACAACCCACCAAAATTCATTCACACATTCGAAAAATTCGTTTTGGTTAGGAAGACCTACTAGATAGTCATCACAAGTAAAGATATTTTTTAATTCGGGAAGGTTATCTTTGTTGAGCAAAACAAGTTGTGGTTCTGTGCTTTGAGTGATATGTTTCATATTCGTAACATCAACCAAAGTCAAATCAATTCTAGAACCATCTATAAATTGCATTAGTTTGGTAAACTTTTCATTCCCAGTAAAATCGTAACCAGTGAAAACATCAGGGGTTTGTGATATTAAAACCTCTCCAAACTGGCGAAACCATTGTTGGTTAGTAGTATAATTGCGTATTTCTCTAACAACATAAATAATATCAAAATCAGAATACTGGTCACAAAAAGCATGTTTATCCGCTCGTGAACCATTCAAGCAAACGGCCAATATATTTTCATCATCGACAGCGATTTTGATTATCATTTCTAAAATATCATTGGCATCACGCATTTCTATCCACCTTTTATTCAGTTAGCCATGCTAGACTTAATTGTAATCGTCTGATTGATTCAATTTGGCCAAGAATATCAGCCATTTCCACGGAACCACCAGGGGTAACATTGGTTGCAGTTAGAGCAATTCGTAACACCGTATAAACCACTCCCGATTTCATTGCCAACTCTTCTGCTGTTTGGACAATGATTTGATGAAGGTTGTCTTCATTCCATATCTTCATGTTAGTTAGCAAAGGGTTGATCTTTTTAAGAACAATTTTTGCTACTTCACTATCAATTTTTAGTTTTTTATTGGTATAAAGCTCCTGATCAATCTTTTTAAAATGAACAATGAATTCTACTTTTTCTGGTATTTCACTAAATAGTTCAATTCGCGATTGTAATAGCCTACCAAATTTTTCATAATCATACATTCCCTTAATTGCTGATTGATCAAAGAAAGGAGTTGCGATTTCCATAAATTTAGAGAATGGTAATTCTTTAATATATTCCCCATTTAACCATTTCATTTTTGCTTCATCAAAGATGCTTGACGATTTCGATAATCCCTTAACATCAAAGTGTTCAATTAATTCTGCCATCGTGAACTTCTCTTGTGTTCCTTTTGGGCTCCATCCTAAAAGAGCGATATAGTTTACAATGGCTTCTGGTAAATAACCCTTACTGATAAAATCATCAAAATTAGCATCACCATGACGTTTTGATAGTTTCCTTGTTTCATCTTTCATGATTGGAGTTAAGTGCATATACTTGGGAAGTTCCCAACCAAAAGCTTGATATAACAAATTATATTTGGGTGTACTACTCAGATATTCATTGCCACGAATGACGTGAGTGATTGCCATTAGATGGTCATCCACAACATTGGCAAAATTATAGGTTGGCATACCATCGGATTTAATTAACACTTGGTCTTCTAATTCTTCATTAGGCACACTAATATGGCCGAAAACCATGTCATCATATTCGCTAAATCCGGTTGTAGGCATATTTTGTCTAATAACATATTTGTCTTTACGAGCTAAACGCTCTGCTACTTCTTGTTCAGATAGAGACAAACAATGCTTATCATAACGTTTAATCCCTGTTGCATCTGCTAAACTATCCAAGCGCTCTTTATCACAAAAGCAATAATAAGCCGCTTTCTTTGCTACTAGTTCGATTGCATATTTTAAATATACGTCTTGACGCTCACTTTGTACATATGGTCCATAAGCACCACCTTCATTTGGTCCTTCATCAAACGTAATGCCCGATTGTTTTAGGGTACTATAAATGACTTCTACAGCACCTTCTACATAACGTTCCATATCGGTGTCTTCAATTCGTAAAATAAAAGAACCCTTGTTTTGTCGTGCAAATAAAAAAGCATACAATGCAGAGCGAAGGTTGCCAACATGCATGAATCCAGTTGGACTTGGGGCAAATCTAGTTCTTACTTTATCCATATTTATTTCCTCATAGATTAATAATTTTTTCCTTTTTATATTATACCATAAATAAATCGATTTGTTAATCATTTTTAATAAAAACGTTTTTCTTAGCATTTTTATGAAATGTAATGTATAATGTATGCTGTATAATTTGAGGTTATTATGAATATACTACTGTCTCAGAAAATAAAAAACTATAAACCCAATTGGCAATTACCACAGCCATCGAAAATATTAAATAATATTTTAAAAATATCGGTTCCTGCTGCTTTAGAAGTATTCTTAATCGGCTTGATTGGTATGTTTGATACAATGATGGTTGGTAGATTAGGTGATGCTGCGATTGCTTCAGTTGCCTTGACTCAACAGCCATTGTTTATCACCCTGTCTGCTGGTATTGGTTTAAATGCTGGAGTTATTGCAATTATCGCCCGCAAACGCGGCCAGCAGGATCAAGAAGGTGCCAATAATTATCTCCGTCAATCGCTGATGATTGGGGTGATGATCGCGATTGTAATGACAATCCTTGCCTTCTTTTTAGCAAAACCATTTTTGCTTCTTGCTGGGGCTAAGGATGATACCATTGATAATAGTGTCCTATACTTCCGCATCGTTTCTTCGATTCTTATCTTAAACTATATTCGTCTTATCATCACTTCTGCTCTACGAGCTTGTGGCAACACCAAAACTACCTTAGCAACCAACGTAACCGCCAATATCATCAATGTATTTCTTAATTATTGTCTGATTAATGGTAACCTTGGATTTCCTGCTCTCGGAATCAAAGGAGCAGCAATTGCCACCATCATCGGCAACTTGGTAGCCTTTGTTATTTCTATATTCGCCATCTACAATCGCCGCAATCAATTTTTGTCTGTTAAGCTAACAGATAATTGGCGCTTAGATAAAGAGAGCTGTGGGCAAATTTTTAGAATCAGCTCTAGCGCTTTCGTAGAGCAACTAGGAATGCGGGTAGGATTTTTTATCAGCGCTAAAATTGTAAATAGTCTAGGTACGGAAGCAGTTGCAGTTAATGCAATCATACAAAGTATTATCAGTTTAAGTTTTAACATAACCGATGGTTTTGCGATTGGTGCTTCGAGCCTTGTCGGCAAAAGTTTAGGCGAAAAACGGGAAGAACTCGCTTTTGCTTATGGGCGAATGACACAAATCTTAAGCTTTTTTATCGGTTTATTCATGTTCACCTTTGTTATTATTGCAAGAACTTGGTTAGCTTCCCTATTTTCAAAAGAATTTACGACCATCCAAGCAGCAAGCGATATGATGCTTTTTGCTGCCTTTATCATTTTCCCCCAAAGTTTACAATGGGTAACAACAGGTATCTTGCGTGGTGCTGGTGATACGAGATATACCGCTCGTAGTTCATTAATTAGCGTAATGGTAATTCGTCCTGTTCTTTCCTATACCATTTGTTATTTGTTAGGCTTTGGTTTAATCGGGTCATGGATAGGAATGTTTATTGACCAAATTATTCGCTTTCTCTTAAATAATGCTCGCTTTACTAATTTAAAATGGATTCGCATAAAAATCTAATAAAAAAAGCACTAACATCACATAGTTAGTGCTTTTATGATACTTTTTCTTTCTTTGATAAGGTAGCTTTTTTAATTAATTGATAGAATTTGGATTCTTTATCTTGTAATAATTCTGAATATTTACCATATTCAACGACCCTACCCTTTTCTAAAATTAATACTTTATCACACAAGCTCAAATTATAAACTTTGTCTGTCATCATGATAATAATCTTATTTTTTAGTTTGAACACTTCATTAATAAGTTCATTTTCTGTATTTATTTGCAAGAATTTTGTTGCATCATCCAAAAGATAAATCTTAGAATCCTTATAAAAGGCATTTGCAAAAATAATTCTTTGGATCGTGTCTTTGGTAATCACTGTTGTCTTTTCATCAATCATTGTTCGTTCCCGATTCGGTAATTCGCTTATGATTTCTTTTAGGCCACTACGATTTAGAGCGTCATTGTATTTGTATTCATCGAATTTCTCAGGATAAATAATGTTTTCTAAAATAGAACCATGAAAAATAGTTGCTCCTGCATAAACAGAGGTAATTAAGTCACGTAAATAACGAGTATTCAACTTTAAAATATCACAATTGTTGATTAAGATTGAGCCTCGCGTCGGCTTTGCAAGTTTCGTAATCATTTCAAAGATAAGCCCTTTAGAATTCTCATCTTCTGATAAGATTCCCAGTCTTTCTCCTCTTTTTAACTCGAAATTGACTTTATCAATTAAGATATTCTTTTTATCAAGAGCATAATCAACATCGATAAATTTAAAGCTATGAACATCTTCCAGACTACTAACCGGTTCTGATTTGATTTCGCTTTTTAAACTATACAATAAATCTAGTTCTAAATGAGCTTCTTCAATATAATTTAAAGATATGTGATTATTCATCAATGCTTTGAAGGTAGTATATACTAGAGGAATAAAGATAACATATATGACAATGGTTCCCGCTGTAATACCAAAACTTGCATCACTGGATAACCAACTGCCCAAACCTAAAATAATTGAAAATACAATTCCAACAAAGAAGTCTTGTAAATTGATACGAGTTGCATCATCAATTAAGTCAGAGTTCAATTTACTCTTCGCATATTCGTTTGTCCATTCACCAAATCTTTCTTTTTCATAATTGATACCATTCAGTAATTTGATATCCTTAATATTTACGAGAGAATCACGAATAAAATCACTCGCTTCTTCAACTTTTTTCTGTCCGGTAAGTTCTATTTTCGCAATATGCTTTTCAATGGCTTTTACTAAAATATAAAAAAGTACCAACGAAGCATAAACTATCAATCCCAACACTGGTTTAATGGCCATCATGGCAATAAAAATAGCAACCAAATATAGAATACGATCAAAAAACTTCACTAAATTATTCTTGAAAAATTTATCACTCACAGTACGACAATTATCAACAATGTTCGTAATTGCTGTTTCAGCATTTTCTTTTGTTAATTCTGACATTTCTGCTTCTAAAACCGCAGTATAAGCTTCGTTTGCTAGTCTACTAAAGATAAAACTATTTAGTTGAGAAACCTGACGCTTCTTAATCATACTGAACACAAATGCTGCAATAAGCGCAATAACAAAAAGTGTCATTCGAACAGGTAATTGACTCTGATTGCCATCGATAATTACGATTTCTAAAATCTGTTTTAATAAAATAGCAGCAAAGATTTCACAACAAACAATGAAAATTGCTGAAAAAACGAGGCTGATTACTATTTTAACTTTATTTGTGAGAACTTGTAAAATTAAACTTTTTGTATCCATAATCATCCTCCTTTTGCTGTTTTTTCACTTTTAAACTATATGCTTATCATACAATAAACCATCCAAAAAGTAAAGTTTTTTTTAATATCCCCTCATAAGCAATTGTATTTTTATAATAAAAGGTATATAATACTTAAGAGGTGATATTTGATGAGAATTGCAGTCTATCCTGGTTCTTTCGATCCAGTTTCAAATGGGCATTTAGATATTGTAAGGCGAGCAAGCCAAGTGTTTGATACTGTTTATATTTTAGTCTCTTTCAATCCCAATAAAAAATATTGTTTTACAAATGATGAAAGAGTCGAAATGATGAAAATTGCTACCAAAGATATTCCTAATGTTGTTGTTGAAGGAAGTTCTTCTTTGGTCTTACACTATGCTCGCAGTAAAAAAGCATCGGTTATTATTAGAGGCTTGCGTAATTTTATTGATTATCAAAATGAGATTACTTTATTTCAATTTAATCGCTCCATTGATAACAAGATAGATACCTTTATTCTCTTTCCTTCAGCGGATAATTTATTTCTGTCTTCATCAGCAATTAAAGAACTTGTTTTATTTGGTGGTGACATAAGTAGTTATGTTCCTCATGATTTAGTTGAATATATCACTACTATTATTAAAAGGAGATTATAAAAATGTTTTGTAAGAATTGTGGAAAAGAAATTAATGATAAGGCAAAATTTTGTCAATTTTGTGGGGAACATGTAGCAGAAAACGAACCTGAAAAAGAGGATCAATTACGAAATTTTTATTATAAAAAACGAGAGTATAATCGTAAAGCTTTAAAACAAGAAGCCAAAGACGTATTAAAAAAAGGAAATAACTTCTTAATGATGATTGTTGTATTGCTACTTGTTGGTTTTGTTGGTGGCGCTGTTGCGGCAACTGTTGTTGGTAGTATCATCGCTTTGTTGCTAGAGGCTTCTGTATTTTGGGTTAGTAAGAACCTATTAATGAACAATAAAGTTGATTTAGATCTTTTATACAAACCGATTGATGATTTTAGTTATGCTTTAAAAATCATTGGCGCTGCACTATTAGTGGGACTAATTGTTCTTCTAGGCACCATTTTATTCATTATCCCTGGTATTATTTTTGCTTTATCTTATTCACAAACAATTAGAATTATTGCTGATGATAAGAAAATTAGTATCGGAGATGCAATGGCAAAAAGTAAAGATTTGATGAGTGGCCACAAGTGGGAACTATTTGTTTTTGGACTTAGTTTCATTGGACATTTTCTGCTTGTGATAATTACTTTTGGTTTATGGACTTTGTATTTAGCTCCATATTATACCGTTGCTAGTACAAATTACTATTTCTATATCCGTGGTTTAGAACAAAAACCAGTTGATCAAATCACAACATTTTAGGACTAAGGCTAGTTAATAACAACTAGCTTTTTTTAAATCAAAAAAGGACTAATTTCTTAGTCCT
>JAQUVC010000036.1:7719-11068 GCA_028693535.1 Bacilli bacterium | reverse complement strand
AAGCTGAATTTAAAATTCAGCTTTTTTTGTTGCCTTTTCTAAATTAATAAAAGGATTGTAAAAAAAGATTATAAATGATATAATAAAAAAAAGATAGTATAAAAAAAGATGTTTTTGGAGGCAAAAATGGAGTCTTTCGCGACGTTCAATTTTGACATATTAGCAATCATAGTTTTTATAGCAGGACTATTGTTTGGTAGTTACTATGGATTTGGTCGCCAATTAAGAAAAACGATCAATTTAATATTGCCATTTCTGATTCTCCATTTTTCTTTAAAGTATATTGTAAATTTGCTTTTGAAATTTAGTTTCATCAATCACAGCAAAGAAAAGGTATTTTTGTGGCTAGGAAAGATTTTTACATTTGGTAAATATGAAAATGTTGTTTTTAGTATTGTGGTGGGTATCATCCTTTACTTCTTGCTATATTTAATAATAGGTCTTATTATTAAATTATTTTCACCTAGCAAAGAAAAAATAATCTTAAAGAAAACAGCGATTTTATCTCGTATTTTTGGTGCTGTGTTATCGATAGTAAATACATATATTTATTTGGTGTTGCTACTGTTTGCCTTAGGAACAACTATGATGAGCAATATATCAAAACCTCTCGCAAACGTAATGGTAAAAACTAGTATAGAAATATTTGATATTTCGACACTTCATGTTTATCAAAATGATAATGTACAAAAATACGAAGCATGGTCAAATGCTTTGGCAGAACTTACGGGGACTGCAGCAGCTATGGCATATCAAGATTTGGCTGATATGGTAAGCAAATTCACGGAGTTGAACATCTACTTTAAAGATGAGATGTTACCAAACCTATCACTAGCTTCTCAAAACAGAATTGGAAGCGCACTAATTGATGATAATTATGTGTTAACTTTGATGGAAATGGGAGAAAAGAAACCTTTATTTCATTATATTTTATTAGATGAAGAAGAGAATGCTTTATACGATGAATTTCATGAAAAATATGAATATTTACTTACCGAAAGAGGATATGTTTATTTTCTATATGAGATATTAGAAAATAGTTTTACCACTTATACTTTTGATGAAATTTTTTCGGTATTAGAAGATAATAAAGACGAGATACTTACTGCCTTTATGAAGGAAAGTGACACCATACATTTCATTAATTCATATAATTCAATGGCTTTTTTCTATAACAATCATGAGGACTTATATCAATTAAGTAAAATGACAATGGAAGATTGTACTATTGATGAATATGTAGCAACATTTAATGACCTATTTCTTGATCCAGCATTAACGAAGGCTTTTATTGAAGAGTTTTCAAGAGAGTATACAAATGAAAAAACATTAGAAAAAAGCGAATATGATCAAGTGGTTTTAAAGACCATTAGTGAAGCCTTTAAAACACATCAAAGATATGAAGAAAATATATCTTTGATTGATGTAAGAATATCATACCCTTCAAGATTGGTTTTAGGACAAAACTATCAAGATTTCTTTTCAAAACATATTTGGGAAAATGAAATACTGTTATCTAGTTATTTTAGTGATACATTAAGTTCACCAGAATTAGCAGGATATGATTTATATTTTGAATATGTTGCTTTTGAATATATTTTAAAAACGGAAAGCGCTCTAATTACCATGGATGATATAAGTGAAGGTCTAATTAGAATGAAAGATTTGGCTAATTCAGGAATTATAACTGATAGTGCTAGATATGGTGTCTTGGAAAAAATATTTATGAAAGATACAGGATTAATATTTGAATTGCTAGATCGGAATCTATTAGCGGAAAACTTAATTAGCGATATTCTAGATGCACCAACTATTGATTCCGAAATAAAGGTTTATCTAACAAATTAATAGGAGATTACAGATGAAAGATAATCCACAAGTGAAATTATATAGTTCCTCATGGGCGGAAGAAGATTCAGAAACTGTAGATTTAGGCAGAATTGAATTTCTTAAAGGAAATCCATTTCTTTATAATCCTCTAAATTCACCATATATTGTTAGTAGTATTGAGGATTACCGTATAAAATACAAGAAGGATTATCAAGCTTTTGGGTATTTGATTAGAAACGCCACTTATTCTCGCTATCGTCGACGAAGAATAGCAAAAAAGACTTTTGTTTTTTGGGAAAAAGACATCAAGAAAGCTCAAGAAACAAGGGTAATAGAAAGCACTAGCGTCATTGAGACTTCTGGAGATATAAAAGTAAAACGCTTTTCTGGTAAGTTTAAATTGCTATTATGGCTAATGCTAATTCTATTAATTTTTATAGCTTGTCTAACAAATGGGTTATTTACAAAAACATTTGGCGGGAATTTTTTTGTTCAGATGGAAAACCTTCTTACCAATGGGTTTATAGAAAACAACTGGATGAAAGTAATTATGAATGTAACCTTGTATTTGATTATTGTTACATTAATCTATGCAAGATATTACAACATTAATATTCAAGACTTTAAAAAGATTACTAATTGTGCTCATTATATGCTTGAAAGAAATACAAGAATATTGGATAAAGAGTACGAAAAGAAAATAAAAAAAGCTAAAAAATATTATACGACAAGTGTTTTAAAGAAGAATTATACGTTTGCTCCTTATGCTATGAATTTAGTGTGTGAAGGAAAAATTGGTAATCAAACGTTAGATACAATTTCTCAAGCAGTAATTGAAAAGAGTTCCAATTTTAAAAAGAAGAAATTTTGGGTTTTATTAATAAAAAATTTACTGATGCTACTTAGTATTATCGGTACATTACTAGTGGTGGTTTATGTGATTTATGAGGTAATTAAAAAATTTATATTCTAAGGGGTGAGGCTAATGATTAGGGATAAGGGCCAATCTGAAAAACTAGAAATAATTAAAAGAAGTCTGCTCGAGGATTCAAAGAACAGAGAGAAGTATTTGAAGATAAGAAGCGATAAAGGACTAATTAATGAAAAAACCGCTAAAGAGCGATATTTATTCAATGAAAAACCGATTACCGATAATAAAGAAGGTGAAACTATGACAGAAAAACCTAATACTGTAGTTGTTAATGAAGACATTGCAGCTAAAAAAGAGTCCAAACCAAAAGTTAAAAAGGTCGTTCTTTCTGATACGGAAAAAGCGAAAGAAAAAGAACGCTTAGCTAAGGAAAAAGAAAAAGCGAAAGAAAAAGAACGCTTAGCTAAGGAAAAAGAAAAAGTGAAAGAAAAAGAACGCTTAGCTAAGGAAAAAGAAAAAGCGAAAGAAAAAGAACGCTTAGCTAAGGAAAAAGAAAAAGCGAAAGAAAAAGAACGCTTAGCTAAGGAAAAAGAAAAAGCGAAAGAAAAAGAACGCTTAGCTAAGGAAAAAGAAAAAGCGAAAGAAAAA
>JAQUVC010000036.1:0-7619 GCA_028693535.1 Bacilli bacterium | reverse complement strand
GAAAGAAAAAGAACGCTTAGCTAAGGAAAAAGAAAAAGCGAAAGAAAAAGAACGCTTAGCTAAGGAAAAAGAAAAAGCGAAAGAAAAAGAACGCTTAGCTAAGGAAAAAGAAAAAGCGAAAGAAAAAGAACGCCTAGCTAAGGAAAAAGAAAAAGTGCAAGAGAAAGAACACTTAGCGAAAGAAAAAGAAAAAGTGCAAGAGAAAGAACACTTAGTTAAGGAAAAAGAAAAAGCAAAACAAAACAAGCAAGAAGTTGATAAATTAGCTCAAGAAAAAGCAGAGCAAGATAGAATGAAAGCAGAAAAGCTAGTTCAAGAAAAAGTAGAGCAAGATAGAATGAAAGCTGAAAAGCTAGCTCAAGAACAAGTAGAGCAAGATAGAATGAAAGCAGAAAAGCTAGCTCAAGAACAAGTAGAGCAAGATAGAGTGAAGGCTGAAAAGCTAGCTCAAGAAAAAGCAGAAGAAAAACAAGTTCAAAGAGAAGAAAAAGTACAAGAACAAGACAAAGTGGTAGAAGAAAAGCCAGAATCGCTAGGCATTCAAGAAAAAATGCGCCGCAAGATTGCAGCTCAAAAATTACTTGATCAAGGCTTTATGAAGAGCGATGCTGAAAAAATGCAAAGTAAAGAAATAGATATAAAAGAAAAGTTATCTCGATTAGAAGAGGATTTTTCAGAATCATACGATGATCACTTAGACAAAGAACTTGAAGAAGCTTATGAAAAAATCGATTCTCTAATAAATGAAAACAAGAAATTAGAGACAAAAATAGCAGAAATTGATAAAAATGTAATTAAATTATCTAAGCAAATAACGGCTATTGAGAAAGAGAAGCAAGATGAGCAAAAAGCAAATCAAGATTTAGGAAAAAAGCTGGTAGCGATTAACCAAGAAAAAGAAGATTTAGTAATTAAATTAAATAATGTAGATAAAAAATTCACGGAACTTAATCAAGAGTTTATAAAACAAAAAAGCGAATTAGAAAAATCTAATCTTAAAATGGAAGAAATATGTGAAGAATTAGCAAAAAAAGAAAAAGAAATCGCTACTTTAGAACAAAATAACAATCAATCTATACAAAAAGATGAGGAATTAGAGACTCAAAAGAATTTATATAAAGAATCATCAAAAAAAGTTACAGAGCTAGAAGTAGAAAAACTAGAATTAATTAATCATAATCAACTATTCGAAGAAGAAAGTAACACTAAATTCTCACAAAAAGAATCTGAATTAATTATTCAAAAGAATTTGTGTGAAGAAGCGATGAAAAAAGTAGCGGATTTAGAAGTAAACAAAGAAGAGTTGGAAGCAAATACTAAGCTTTTAACTGAACAAAAAGCTAAATTACAAGAGTCATTAAATGATACAAAGCAAAAGAAAGCGATACTTTTATCTATCAAGTATGATGATATTTTTGTCTTAGATAAAAGTGGAGAGGATATTTCTTCTGAATTAAAAACACATTTAGAAAAAATAAGAAAAGATAAAGAAGATAGTATTAGTGAATTGGAAAATGTAAAGGCTGAATTACTAGCTAAAAATGAATTGATAGTTGCGGTAACAAAAGAAAATGAAGTTTTAAAAGCTAGAGATGAAGTACAAGAAATTGAAAAGCCAACCTTGTTCGATGAAAAAATGACGGAAATAAGCGATAAATATGATGTTGAAGCAGAAATAAAGAAAATTAAGGATGAAATTTCACAAATTAAACAGCGAGAAATTAGCACCCTTGAAAATAATGATCAACAATATGTGATTAACAAAAATAGCAATCAAGATATATATCAAAGAATTCGTAATCTAGAGCAAGAGATTTATCAAAAAGATCAGCAATTACAGATGATTCGTCAAAAATTCAACGACATTAATGAAGAAAAAATTATTGATCCTGAATTTAAACGTAAGATACGTCGTGCTCGAGATATGAAAAAAGAATTAAATGAATCATTTGAAGAAGAGAAAAAATTTTTAAACCGCAGTATTATTCAAGTTGAACAACAAATCAATCAAAAGAAAATTGAAGTAACTAACGCAAAAGAAAAAGTTGAGACTATTGAAAAAGAATATGCCGGTCTAACAGATAGAACTTCTTTGGGACGAGAATCTTATTTAAGTAAAAGAGGCAAAGCGTTAATAGAGTTGGAATTATTTGAGGATCGTGTGCAAAAACTTGATAGTGAATTGGTTGCTTTAAAAGAGCGATATGATTATTTGGTTCAATGTTATGATGAGCGAATGGTACAATTAAATCAATCAGAGAAGGAAATAATTGATTATTATCTAAATGAAATGAAGGGCGATTTGATTGTTCGAGACAAAACATATAATGTAAAGAATGAAGAAAAAGAGGATTTGATTCGTCAATTAAATGAACTAAATCAAGCACAACAACAAACACAGACAGCCATATTACAAAATAGTCAGGTTATTAGTAAAGCAATAGAGACTAACAGAGAAATAAAAGAGCAGATTTTAAACGATAAGAGACAAAATGTTGATCGCAATATTCGTCATTTAGAAAATGAGCTGCAGGAAAAGAACACCGAGTGCAATGGTTTCATTAGTTTATTGAATACTGTTAATCTTAAGTATGGCGAGCGAATGGATGCAGAAAAGCGTATCCGAACGACGGATGAACTTGTTGCCAACTATTTAAAGATTACCAATGATATCGAAGATTTTACACAAGAATATCATGATAATTTAAATCAAACTCAGGAAGTGACAGAAAAAATTGATGCTTTAATAGGTAACCCTGATGAGAAATCAGAAGTACTTCGTTTAAGAGCAAAACTTGAAGATTTAGACATTCTAAAATCAGATTTAATTGCAAAGATTGATTTTTTACGCAAGAAATCAGAAAATTTAGTTAATCATGAAAAAGTATTGTACTATTCAAAACTATTAGAAAGCATCAAAGAGCTAAAAGTTAAGCAAGAAGAACTGAAGTTTAATATTGAAAAACTTAAAGCTAATATTGCAGAAAAAAGTGCTGATTTAGAAAAAGCAAAGGAAGAGAAGTTTAATTTAGAATGATTATTACCATAAACAAACAAATAACTGATATTATTCCCACTTTCAATATCATTGCAATGACAATGGATGTTGAAGTTGAGGATAGCAAAAAAATATCAGAATTGATTACAATTTATGAAGAGAAGATAAAAGGGGAATATTCATTAGAGAATGTATTGAATATTCCTCTTATCAAAGAAGCTCGAGATGGTTATAAAAAGATGGGAAAAGATCCGAGTCGTTATCGTTTGGCTTGTGAATCTTTGCTGCGACGGTTAGTAAAGGGAAATCATTTATACCAAATCAATAATGTTGTTGATGCAGGGAACATTTTATCTATTGAAACAAAAAGAGCAGTAGCTGTACTAGATTATGAAAAAATCAAAGGGAATGTTATGGTTAGAGTAGGTAAAGATAGCGATGAATATTATGGAATTGGTCGTGGACTTTTAAATATAAGCAATATTCCCATTTATGAAGATGAAATAGGACCTTTTGGTTCAACAACAAGTGACACTAAAAGAACAATGGTTACTAATAATACAAAAAAAATATTGTTGATGATTATTTGTTTTGGAACAAGTATGTATGAAGAAAACAAAAAATTTGCTATTGATATTTATCAGAAATATGCACAGGCAAAAAACATAGAAGATATCAAAATAACTAGGAAGTGAAAAAATGGAAGAAATGTCAAATTTTATAAAGACAATCATGATGAATGATTTAGAAAGCAAAAAAGTCAAATCAATAGTAACTAGATTTCCTCCTGAACCCAATGCATATTTGCATATTGGGCATGCTCGAGCAATCATTACTAATTTTGAATTAGCAGAAAACTTGGGAGGAAAAACCAATTTAAGGTTCGATGATACAAACCCAGCTAAGGAAGATGTTGAATTTGTTGAAGCAATCAAGAAAGATATTGAATGGTTGGGTTACCATCCTGCAAAAGTATTGTTCGGTAGCGATTATTTTGATGAAACATATGAATTAGCAATTAAATTAATCAAAAAAGGGCTTGCTTATGTATGTGATTTGACACCAGAAGAGACCAGTAAATATCGGGGAGACTTCAATACTCCAGGAATAGAATCGCCTTATCGTAACCGTAGTGTTGAAGAAAATTTAGAATTATTTAAAAATATGCGCGATGGTAAGTATCAAGAAGGAGAAAAAGTGTTGCGTGCTAAAATTGATATGGCAAGTCCCAATATCAATATGCGTGATCCTGTTTTATACCGTATTTTGTATATCAACCATCATCGTACGAAAGATAAATGGTGTATTTATCCAATGTATGATTTTGCTCATCCAATTCAAGATGCAATTGAAGGAATCACTCATTCTCTATGTAGTTTAGAATACGACAACCATCGTCCTTTATATGATTGGGTTGTTGAGCAGTGCGAGATGCCCCATGTTCCACAACAAATCGAATTTGGGCGTTTGAATATTACCAATACGATTATGAGTAAAAGATATTTACGGGAATTGGTAAATAGTAAAAAAGTAATAGGCTATGATGATCCTAGAATGCCGACATTAGTTGGGTTGGCAAGAAGAGGGTATACTCCCGAATCCATCAAGAGTTTTGTAAAAGCATCGGGATTGTCGCGTATTAATTCAACAATTGAAGGCGATATGCTTGAGCATTTTCTTCGGGAAGATTTGAAATTAAAAACCAATCGTTTGATGGCAATCTTCGATCCCCTAAAAGTAGTGATTACTAATTATGAAGAGGGAAAAATAGAATACCTAGATGCTGTAAATAATACTGAGAACGAAGAGTTAGGAACACGCAAAATTGCTTTTTCTCGCACGATATATATTGACAGAAATGATTTTGTTCTAGAAAAGCCAAATAAACATTATAAGCGATTGGCACTGGGTTTAGAAGTAAGGTTGTTCTATGCATACTTTATTAAAGCGAATGAAGTAATCTGCGATAATGAAGGAAATATTGTTGAGGTGCATTGTACGTATGATCCCGAAACAAAGAGTGGTAGTGGTTTTAATGAAAGAAAACCAAATGGAACAATCCAATTTGTCGAAGCAACAACAGCTTTACCTGCTACGTTCAATTTGTTTGAAACATTAGTTATCGATAATCCTGAAGATCATCGTAGTTTCCTTGAACGATTAAATCCCAATTCTTGGACTGTTAAAACAGGATTCATTGAAGGGGAGAAAGAGCATTTTTCAGTATTAGAGAGATTTCAATTTATAAGAGATGGGTATTATGTTGTTGATAAAGACTCAAGAGATGAAAATCTTGTTTTCAACCGTATCGTTTCATTAAAATCAGCGATTAAATAATAATAGGAAGTGAAAAAGATGTTAAGTAATTTGAATGAAGAGCAAAAAAAAGCAGTAATTGCATATTCTGGTCCAGTCATGGTTTTTGCTGGTGCTGGAAGTGGTAAGACTAGAGCTCTTACTTTTCGTATTGCTTACATGGTAAAAGAAAAGGGAATCCATCCCGCTAGTATTCTCGCTATTACATTTACAAATAAAGCAACCAATGAGATGCATGAACGACTAATTAATCTTGTTGGCCCAGAAATATATGAAGCGACAATTAGTACATTTCATGCACTATGTGCAAGAATTTTGCGTAGAGAAATCACAGTGTTAGGATATAGTCGTTCTTTTTCGATAGTTGATGAGGAAGAACAATTAAAAATGATTGGTGATGTATTAAAAGAGAGTAAAGAAGAAAAGAAAAAAGCCAAACATATGCAAAAAGTGATAAACTATAGCAAATGTTTTGATATTGCTAAGATTGATAACCCATGGGAAAACAAGATTTTTAAACTTTATGAAGAAAAAATGAAGAGTTTGAATTTATTAGACTTCGAAGATTTGTTACTAAAAGTAAGAGAAATATTTACAAATTTTCCCCAGATACTGCAAAAATACCAAGAGAAATTTCACTATGTATTAGTAGATGAGTTTCAAGATACCAATCTTATTCAATACAAGATTGTTAAAGCACTTACAGAAAAAAGTAGAAATTTGTTTGTGGTTGGCGATGATGATCAAAGTATTTATAGTTTTCGGGGAACCAATTATGAAAACATGTTGCTTTTCAAACGCGATTTCCCCGAATACCAAATTTTTCACTTAACAGAAAATTATCGGTCGACACAAAAAATTCTCGATGGTTGCAACAAACTAATTGCCAATAATGATAATCGGGAACCAAAAAAATTATTTTCTCGTAATTTAGGAAACGACGATGATGTTATTGTTATGCAGACAGAATCAGAAAAAGATGAAGTTAATTATGTCATTGATATGATCCATTCTTTGAAAACAAAGAACACCCCATGGACTGATTTTGCTGTGTTGTATCGTAGTTCTGTTATTTTACGAAATTTTGAAATTGGTTTTATCAAAGCTGGTTTGCCATATCGTGTTTTTGGTGGAGTTTCTTACTTAAAAAGACGTGAAGTCAAAGATATTATCGCTTATTTGAAACTAATCATAAATAAAAACGATCTTCATAGTTTTAAAAGAATTATTAATGTTCCAGCAAGAGGAATTGGGGAAGCAAGCATTGGTAAAATAGAAGCCATGTGTAAAGAATATAAAATAGAACTGTTCGAAGCATTAAAAGCATCAGATGCAATTTTAAATAAAAGCAAGCACCAAACACTTGTAGATTTTATGAATATGATTACTTACTTTCAAAACAGGATTGATGAAGTCAATCTAAACGAATTGTTTGATGAACTAATTGAGAAAATCGGCTATTGGGAATATTTGAAAGAAGAGACTGAAAACTTCGAAGAACGAAGCGATAACTTACAAGAGTTTAAGAGCGTTCTTTACCAAATTGAATCTTCTTCTGAAGAAACTTCGAAAAGTGAGCGGTTACGTGAAGCATTTGATCACACTATCTTGTCGGATGAATATTTACAAAATCAAAAAGAAAATAAAAATGGGATAACCCTATCAACAATTCATTCTGTGAAGGGATTAGAGTTCAAGTATGTTTTTGTTGTTGCTCTTGAAGAAAGCATTTTTCCTAACGAGGCTAGAATCACTGTCGATTTTGAAATGGAAGAAGAAAGAAGAATTGCTTATGTCGCCTTTACACGGGCAAAAAGCAAATTATATTTACTTGCGACTAAAAATAGAATGCTATATGGAACTTGGTTTCACAATCAACCATCACGATTTTTAC
Organism: Bacilli bacterium; assembly: GCA_028693535.1. GTDB lineage: Bacteria > Bacillota_I > Bacilli_A > ML615J-28 > CAG-698 > JAAYBG01. Next base: position 411 of record JAQUVC010000036.1, on the reverse strand, counting down.
TTGAATTTTCAGGAACCAATAAAATTACGAAACAAGTTATGGAAGAAAATCCATTTCATGATTTAGACCACGAATATCAAGAAAAACAGATTATTACTGAAGAACAAAAAAAACCAGGTTCCTATAAGCCTGGAGATACAGTTCTTCACGACAAATTTGGTGAAGGTGTGATTATTGGTATTAAAGGTGAGATTGGAATGATTTTCTTTGGCAGTCAAAAACGAATCGCAGATATTATGCTAACTCATAAGGCATTACGAAAAAAATAAAATGGATAAAACACTGGTGGATAAATTAATTTTATTCACTTTTTTATATTGCTTTTCATAAATAAATAAATGACAATTTTCTTTGTAATGGAACAAAAATATATGCTTTTTAGGTTTAAAAACACACTAGAATATGGTATAA
>JAQUVC010000035.1 GCA_028693535.1 Bacilli bacterium | reverse complement strand
TTATTTACAGCACCTCTTGGAGCTTTTGCGATTGATTATAGCAAGCATAAATTGTTAGAAACGAAAAAAGTTGATACCAAGCACGCATAAAAAAAGATTTGGGTATTCCAAATCTTTTTATTTTATTTGGTAGGTAGAAATACCTGTTTCTAAGAGATCATGACCATAAGAATCATAGGTAACAACAGCAAAGAAATCAACGACTTCTAATTTATAGATGGCTTCTGCCCCAAGTTCTGGATAAGCAATTAATTCACATTTCTTGATGCTATCAGCAGTTAGTGCTGCGGTACCTCCTATAGCAGATAGGTATAATCCTTGATAATTGACCAAAGCTTCTTTGATTGCTTGACTACGAGGGCCTTTCCCAATCGAAATAAGGGAACCTTGAGCTAATAAATACGGTGTGTAGGAATCCATACGATAACTGGAAGTTGGACCAGCCGATCCGATTGGTTTTCCAGGCTTTGCTGGTGTTGGACCAACATAATAAAGAATACTATCGGTCAAATCAAAAGGAAGCGGTTTGTTCTCTTGAATTAGGGTAACGAGTTTTTTATGAGCAGCATCACGACCAGTATAAATTGTTCCTGTAATTGCGAGAATATCGCCTACATGAAGCGTTTTTATCATGTCTTTGGTAATGGGAGTCGTTATTTTTATCATAGTAGTCATAATTCCTCCTATAAAATCATAGTCTTATGGCGTGCAGCATGACACTGAATATTAATGGCTACTGGTAGGCTAGCAATATGGCAAGGATGAACATTAATTTTCACTGCCAAAGCCGTCGTGCGACCCCCAAAACCCATTGGCCCAACACCAAGACGATTGATTTCTTCTAATAACTCTTTTTCTAGTTTTGCTGCGATTTCATCGCTACTTTGATCGTTTAGATCGCGCATCAGAGCTTCTTTAGCTAATAAAGCTGCTTTTTCAAGATTGCCACCAATACCAATACCAACAATAATAGGGGGACAAGGTTTTCCACCAGCTGCGAAGATGGTATCAAGCACGAGTTTTTTTACCCCTTCAATTCCATCAGCAGGAATTAACATCTTTACTAAACTGATATTTTCACTGCCTCCCCCTTTGGGAGCAACAATAATTTTTAGATGATCTCCCATTACAATCTTTGTATGAATGATGGCTGGGGTATTATCCATAGTATTGATGCGATGAAAGGGATGGATGACAACGGATTTTCGTAAATAACCATCTATATAGGCATTTCTTACCCCTTCGTTGATAGCTTGATAGATATCACCATCAAAATGGACATCGTTTCCAATTTCTAAAAACACGACTGTGACACCTGTATCTTGACATAGTGGCATTTTTTCCTTTCGAGCTAAAAGATCATTTTCGATAATCTTATCGATCACGATTTTTCCTAATGGATTTTCTTCTTTCTCACGGAACGATTTTAAATGATCTAATAGTTCTTCATTGATATTATAGCAAGCATCTATTGTTAAGTTGTAAATGGCATTTGTCACTTCTTTTAAATCTAAATATCTCATAAATAGCCTCCATTGATATTATAGCACGAAACAAATCCGAAACAAATGGTTAATTTGTAATAGTTTTCTAAAGATTGTGTAAAGTTAACACTAGAAGGAAGAAAAAACGACTCTTGAGCAAAAAAAAGGCTAAAAACAGCAAAGTAACGATAATGAATGAATAATTATTGAAAAAAAGTTACAAAAATGATAAAATGATAGTGGTAGGTGAGGGCTATGAATAAATTAGCAATTGGGGTATTAGATTCGGGATATGAAGGATTAACGCTTTTTGAAGAATTGGTTAGAGCGTATCGCTATGAGACATTCATCTATATTAACGATATTCACAATCTACCCTATGAAGGGCAAACGGGAGAGGCTATTAACAAAGCCGTTCAAAAAAATATTGATATTTTGCAATCACAAGGAATTAAAATGTTAGTAGTCGTAAGTGATTTAATTGTAGAACATTGTCAAGAATTACTCAATTCTTTAGAAATACCCGTTATTAACATTGTTAGTGCCATTATAGAGTATGTAAATAACAATTTTGAACAAAAGGATTTGATTCTTTTGATCAAACAAGAGGTTATTAAAGCCAATTTATATCAAAAAAATTTTCGTTATAACCATTTATTTAGCATTAACAGTACAGAGCTAACAAAAATTATCCTTAATAAGCAAATAAAAACGAGCAAATCTTTCTTTACAAGCAAAGAAGTATTTAAAAATCATTATCGCCGGAAAGCCGATTTATTGATTATCAGCGAATCTTATCTTTTGAAATTGAAAACAGAGATTGATGAGTATGTAGATGTGCTAGAGATGATTTCGTTACCAGAGGTATTTCAGGTACAAATTAACCATTTTGAGGATTTATTAGAGAAAAAAGGAAAACGAAAAACAATGATCATCAGTGATCTTGGTAAAAAAGAGTTTTATCAACAAGCTTATTGGCTAGCAGGAAAATATGCATATTGTCAGAAAAGTAAAATGCTAATCCCAAATTTTGGTGAGCAAAAAAATAAGGATTCCCATAGCAAGGCAAATGATGATGAATAGCAAAATCGTTTCTTTACAAGAAATTATTAACAGCAGCAATCGTATTGTTTTTTTTGGTGGTGCAGGTGTATCAACAGAAAGCAACATTCCCGATTTTCGGAGTGATAAAGGACTCTATCAAAATTCCTATGGTAGTAAAAAATATAATCCTGAAGAAATTCTTTCTCATCATTTTTTTGTTAGTAATCCCGATGTTTTTTTTACTTTTTATCGAGAAAAACTAATTTTTCCCCAAGCAAAGCCGAATTTTGCTCATCAAGTATTAAGTGACTGGGAGAAAGAAGGAAAACTAAAAGCAATTATTACACAAAATATTGATAATCTACACCAACAAGCAGGTAGTAAAGAGGTCCTAGAACTTCATGGGAGTGTCATTCGAAATTACTGTACAAAGTGTGGTAAGTTTTTCACGCTTGAAGAGATTTTAAAGCAGAAAAAAATCCCTGTTTGTGATGTTTGTGGTCATGTCATAAAACCTGATGTGGTTTTATTTGAAGAAGAACTAAACCATGAAATTCTACAAAAGGCTATTGACTATATTCTAGAAGCGGATGTGTTAATTATTGGAGGGACCTCCTTAACAGTATATCCAGCAGCAACCTTAATAAAATACTTTCGTGGCAGTAAACTAGTGATTATTAATAAGGATATAACCCAATATGATCGTTATGCTGATTTGGTTATCCATGCCCCTGTTGGAGAAGTACTATCGCAGGTTCATGCCTTAGAGCATTAGAAGGAGATTTGCTTGATTCCATATAAATATAAAACCATTCGTTATCAGGATTATTTGCTTGCGAAAGAAGAAGAAATCAATTCTAGGTACCAATGGGTAAAAAGTATTATCGTATTTCTTTTCCCTTATCCCGAAAAAAATCACCAAGTATCTGGCTATCTACCAGCTAAATTTGCTTATGGAGAGGATTATCACCAGGTTGTGAAAGAAAAACTAGAAGAAGTAGCGAAAGATTTGAAGTTAAATCGTTATGAAGTACTCGTTGATCAAAGTTTTTTAGATGAAAAAGCAGTGGCTGTGCTTGCTGGTCTTGGTGAAATAGGTCGTAATAATTTATTGCTAACAGCAGAATATGGCAGTCGTGTTTTTATTGGTGAAATCGTCACTGATAAAAAGTTAGAAGCTAGTATGGTAAAGAAAGAACAAACATTCAGTAATATTTGCCTTCATTGTAATCTTTGTGTCGAGCATTGTCCAACAAAAACACTGGATTATGGGTTTGAAAAAGACAAATGCTTGTCCTTTTTATCACAAAAAGTAAGTAAAGAATATCCATTATATGATAAAATGAAATGCTATTATGGCTGTGATGTTTGTCAAGATGTTTGTCCTGCCAACCAAAAAAATTATGAATATTTAGAAGAATTTGATTATCTTGAAGATAGCAGTCTCAGTTTAGTTGATATCGTGGATTTAACCAATGAAGAATTTGCCAGAAAATATGATAATAAAGCGTTCAACTGGATTCCTGTCAAGCGAATGATTCGTAATCTATTGGTGCTTGAAGCCAACAATCATAAACTTTCGATCAAAGATATTGAGCTTTATCAAAAAAAGTTTTATAATATTGATTGGCTTATTGACCATTTAACATATTTGAAAGGTAGGATTCAGCATGGGAACCATTAATCTTGTATTATATCAGCCAGAAATTCCCCAAAATACAGGGAACATTATGCGGACCTGTTTAGCAACAAACACCATTTTACATCTAATTGAGCCACTAGGTTTTAGTTTAAATGAACGAGAAGTAAAAAGAAGTGGTGCGAATTATATTAAAGATGTTCATTATCTTACTTATAAAAACTGGGAAGAGTTTCTGGAAAAAAACAAAGGAGAAATGTATTTTCTAAGTCGTTATGGTTTAACATCGGTTCATAAACTTGATGTGTCCAATACTGAGAGGGATTACTACTTTGTTTTAGGAAAAGAATCATCGGGAATTCCTAGTGAAATCTTGAAGGCAAATTTACAACATTGTATACGTTTACCGATGACCGATAAAGTTCGTGCTTTAAATGTAAGCAATGTAGCAGCAATTATTGTCTATGAAGCTTTACGCCAACAAGAATTTCCTAATTTAAGTGAATTTGAACCAGAATCCATGAAGGGTAAAGATTTCTTATTACGTGATTAACGATAAAAGCAAAGGCTTTTGTCGTTTTTTAATTGATAAAATGCTTAACAATAACAAGGGATTATGATATAATAATTGCAAGTTATCAGTGAAAGTGAGGAAATGATATGAAGCAATATCTTCAATTTTTAGAGCACATTCTTAGTGTTGGTGTGAAAAAAGAGGATCGCACCCAAACAGGAACCATTTCTACATTTGGTTATCAAATGCGTTTTGACTTAAATCAAGGATTTCCTCTCTTAACCACTAAAAAAGTGTATTTAAAAGCAATTATTCATGAATTGTTATGGTTTATTCGTGGTAGTACCAATATCAAATATCTAGTTGACCATGATGTGAAGATTTGGAATGAATGGCCTTATGAACGATTTAAAAAAACAAGGGAGTATCAAGGAGAAACCTTAGAGGATTTTGTTCAAAAGATAAAAGAAGATCGTGACTTTGCGCAAAAACATGGCGAACTTGGTCCAGTATATGGGTACCAATGGCGTCATTTTGAAGGACAAGATAAATTTGTTGATCAATTAGCTTGGGTAATCGAAGAGATCAAACAAAATCCTATGTCAAGACGCTTAATTGTGAGTAGTTGGCAAGCAGCATCCATTAGTGAAATGGCGCTTCCCCCTTGTCATTTATTATTTCAATTTTATATCCTCGACAATAAACTTTCTTGCCAATTATATCAACGAAGTGCGGATGCCTTTTTAGGAGTTCCATTTAATATTGCTTCTTATGCGTTATTAACGATGATGGTCGCTCATGTTTGTAATTTAGAACTGGGTGACTTTGTCCATACCATTGGAGATGCTCATATTTATTTGAATCATCTCGATCAAGTTCAATTACAATTATCACGAAAACCACGAGCTCTACCTAAAATGAAGTTCCTTCGTCAGGTAACAGATATCAACGATTTTAAGTATGAAGATTTCTGGTTAGAAGATTATCATCCCTATCCTCGCATTAAAGGAGAAGTATCCGTATGATTTCTATCATTGTTGCTATTGGTAATCATAATTTAATTGGTAAAGGAAATGACCTACCTTGGCATTATCCCGAAGATTTACAGTATTTTAAAGAAAAAACAGTAAATCAAACGGTATTAATGGGGGAAAATACCTTCTATTCCATTATGGATCGCTTACATAAGCCCTTACCAAAACGAAATAATATTGTTGCTACTTTGAATCAAGAATTTACTTATCCTGGAGTTACCGTGATCCATGATTTGATTTCTTTTTTGAAGCAACCCCATCAGGAAGAGATATTTATTATTGGTGGAAAACAAATTTATCGTCTTGCCCTTCCTTATGCGGATCGTTTATACATTACGCATGTAAATAAAGATTACGAAGGAGATGTTTATTTTCCTGAAATTGATTATCAAAATTATCAAATTATCTATGAAAACATTGTTGGAGAATTAGTGTTTCGTATCTATGAGAAGGTGAAATAAATGCTGTTAGTATCAATTTTTGTTCTGCTTGCCTTAACGACAGATATCCTTTTAACGTTGAGTCTATCATGGCCGTGGTGGTTAGCAGTCATCATGTTTGTTTTGTTCGCTGTTGGTTTTGTTGTTGTGTATGCCCTACTTTGTTGGTTGTTTGCTATTTTTATTCCCAAAAATGATGAAAGACCCCCTCGAAAGTTTTATACAGCAATCACAAGAATTACTTGTCATTTTCTAATGGTCATATTTAACATAAAAATGGTTGTGATTGGGAAAGAACAACTAAAGACGATTCCTGCCTTTTTGTTTATCAGTAACCATCAATCTTATTTTGATCCTATTTGTCAGATAGGTTGTTACGGACGTGATGATTTAACCTTTATTATGAAAGATAATATCTTAAAAGTTCCTATGCTTGGAAATTGGTTATGTTCCGCTGGACATTTACCACTAGATCGAGTCAATAACCGTAACGCTGTTATTACCATTCAAAAAAGCGCAAGACGGGTAGAGCAAGGGTATCCAATTGGTGCTTACCCCGAGGGAACAAGAAGTAAATCAAAAGAATTGGGTGAATTCAAAGATGGGTTATTTAAAGTGGCAGTGAAAACCAAACAGCCTATTGTGGTTACCATTATCGACAATGCTTATCGACTAAAGTCCCGCTTTCCTTGGCGCCGCACTAAAATTTTATTAAAAGTGTGCCGTGTCATTGAGTATGAAGAGTATCAAAATATGAATACCCATGCAATCAGCACCATGGTAAAAGAAATTATTGTAAGAGAATTAGAACTTGCAAGAAAGGAATATTCCTGGTTGCAATAAAAAAAGAACGATTCAAAATTGAACCGTTTTTTTATTTTATCTTATTTGGTTATGTTGTATTTTAATATTTTTATTTGGTCATCGATAATGGCAAAATAATTTAAGGAACTATTCTTCAAATACATTGTAAAGTTAAAACTAGAATCTAAAGCAGATAAAACTCCCTTGATGAATTGAGAATGGGTGGTAATGATGATTTTTTTACCTGGATAAGCTTTTGCAACCGCCATTAATGCAGAAAGTCCTCGCTGTTGTAAATTGTGTAGACTTTCTAATCCTTCGACTCTTTCTTCAAAAATTTCTTTATACATCGCTTTATCTAAAACTTTTCCTTCTGCTATCCCAAATTGGCGTTCTATAAATATAGGATCTGTTTTAATTTTTTGTGATAAATTTAGTTTCTTCGCAATGATTACTGCTGTATCATAAGCTCTTGATAAAGGTGAGGATAATATCACATCCCATGTTGGGTCGTTTTCTAATAAAAAGTCAGCCGCATCGTTTGCTTGCTTTATTCCAATCTCATTTAATTGATTATTTGTTGTTCCTTGAACCAAGCCCTGTTTATTCCAATCGGTTTGGCCATGTCGAATTAAGCAAATTGTTGTTATCATAAAATCACCTAAGCCAATTATAACAAATATGGAAAAAAAGCGAAAGCAAAAGAAAATGAAAATGTTTTATGTAGACAGTAGAAAAAGCAGTTTACTTGTAGTATAATATTGTTAAAGAGGAGGGAAAGAAAGTTATGAAAAAGTTTTTTAAAGAGTTTGGTAAGTTTATCAGCAAAGGAAACATTATTGACTTAGCCATAGGTATTGTCATAGGTACTGCCTTTCAAGCCATTGTAAAGAGTTTGGTCAACGATGTGATTATGCCAGTGATTGGTGTGATAGCTAACTTTAATTTACAAGATGCCAATGTCATCTTAGTACCTGAAGTAATTGATGGAGCAGGAGCAATCACTCAAGCAGCGGTATTATTACGCTATGGTGCTTTTATTCAAAGTATTATTGATTTCTTAATTATTGGATTAACATTATTTGTTACGATTAAGATCATTACTGGTGCGAAAACACGTTTTGTAAAGGGACAAGTAAAACAATTAAAACGTTTGAAAAAACAACATCCAGAGATGTTTGCAAAGGAAGATTCTCTTGGTAATCTACGATACAATGAATTAAAGGCGAAATATCCTGAGTATTTTGCTGAAGAAGTGGTAAAGGAAACAGTTCCTGTTGTACCAAAACCAACAACAGAAGAGTTGCTAACCGAAATCATTGCTGTTTTAAAAGAAAAAAAGAATTAAAGAAAGAAGTATCTTCTTTCTCAGACTGATGACAAACTACCTTTTTGTATTTTAAGAAAAAGGTAGTTTTTTATTTTCCCCACACGAGATATAAAAAGAAGCATATTATAGTAATATACCCCCACAAATGCCTATATATGAAATAAATCCCCACTTAGTAAAAATTAGTAAACAAAAAAATGTGAGCGTTGACAAAGTCAACGCTCTGAGAAAGAAGTATCTTCTTTCTTTTTTTGTTTTGGAGAAATATTTGCTAAGCGTTTCCATTTGTGATAAGATAAGAGTAACATAATGGAGGATTTATGAAGAAAAAACCTACTCTTTCTATAAAAAATTGGATTTTAATTTGGAGTCTTGGTATGGCAGGACAATTATGTTGGAATATCGAGAATCAATGGTTTAATACCTTTGTGTACGCGAAAATAGCGCCAGATCAAAGTATTATTACTTGGATGGTAGCCATTAGTGCCATTGTTACCACGATTTCCACTTTTATTTTTGGTACTTTAAGCGACCGAATCGGTTCGCGAAAACCATTTGTTGCCTATGGATATATTCTTTGGGGTATCTTCACGATTATTTTCGGACTAACCATGTATATTCCTAATTCATTAAACAATGCTTTGATGGTTATGGCTGTTGCAGTTGTAGGAGCAGATGCCCTCATGAGTTTCTTTGGTTCAATGGGAAATGATTCAGGATTTAATGCTTGGATTACCGATAATCTTGATGATAAAAACCGTGGTTCGATTGGAGCAGCTTTAGCGATTCAACCAGTTTTAGGTACTATTGTAGGTACTGTTGTTGGAGGAATCATCATCGATGTCTTTGGTTATATGGTATTCTTTGCTGTTATGGGTCTTATTGTCATTGCCATAGGTGTTTTATCAATCTTTACCATGAAAGATGCCAAGGATTTAAAAACGAACAAAGAAGGAAGTTTCTGGCAACAATTTGCGAAAGCGTTCAATTTTAAAGAATTTTTTAAGAAAAAAGAATTAATCGCTGTCAATGTGACGGTTGCTATTTTCTTTGTTGCTTTCAATGTCTATTTTGTTCACATTGGTAATCTATTCATCTATAATTATGGTTTTACTGCTGGTGACGCCGGAGTTATCCAAGGGGTTGGACTAATTATTGCGCTGTTATTTACAATTCCCGCGATTGGCTTGATTAATAAAAATAAATCTCCACTTTTACTCGCTTTTGCAGTCTTGGTGGATATCATTGGGTTGGTTGTGTTGTATTTATTTGCTGCTGATTCCAATCCAGCAGCATTAATTAGTGTCAGTAACATTCCTCTTTTCATTGGAATCATTTTAGTTGGTCTTGGCTATGTATTGTTAATGCAAACAACCATGGTATGGTGTAAAAAATTATACCCTGAAACTGCTCGAGGACAATTCGAGGGAATTCGAATCATTTTCTTCGTCTTGATTCCAATGGTATTTGGTCCAATGATTGCCGATCCAATGATTGAAAAATATGGCTTCGATTGTTTGATTAATTATGGAACCGATGTTGATCCTGCCTTTCTAGCAGGAAAAGCACCAACTGAAATTCTTTTTCTTGTTTCTGCAATCCTAGTCATCTTTACATTTATTCCTTTGTTTGTTGCTCGTAAACATCATAACCAGAGAATTCTTTCTGAAGAAATGAATACTAGTAATAAAGACTAAAATGGAAAAAGAGATTTTAGGATCACCTAATCTACTGGATGAACAAGGGAAATTACAGACAATAGGTTATAGTAAGCACTTCAACATTCACTATAATCCTCAAAATAGCAAATTAATGCATCGTTTGAAAGAATGGGATTTCTACCAAATTACCAATGGGGAGTGGTGTTTACAAATGAACATCAGTCATCTTAGTTATATTAGTAGTGTCAGTGTGACACTATTCCACATCAAGACAAACGTTCGATATTCACTAAGAAAAATGAAGTTATTTTCGCGAATTACTTTAGATGATAACAATGAAACAGACCATAGTATCACCTATCGTAGTCATGATCATTTTGAAATGAAGATTACTGTGATAGGAAATAAGAGAAACCTTACCTTTTCAGGAAAGAGCAAAAAGTACTCTTTGTTTACTGTAAATATGGAATTAACTACGCTAGAAAACGCTGAAAGCATGGTTATTAGTATTCCGTTTTTAAATAAACCAAGTCACTTCTATTTGAATAATAAACAAAATTGTTTTCTTGGTTCTGGTGAAGTAAAAATTAATGATGAAGTAATCACCTTTTCTCCAGAAAATTCGTTTGGTTTGATTGATTGGGGACGTGGTGTCTGGCCTTATAAAAATACATGGTTATGGGGGAATGGTTCAATAAGACTAGCAAATGGTGATTTATTTGGATTTAATATTGGGACAGGCTTTGGTGATTTATCTCAAGCGACGGAAAATATGTTCTTTCTAAATGGGAAAGCCTATAAGTTTGGAGAAATAAAAATTCGTTTTAACCAGAAAGATTATCTAGAACCATGGCACTTTACCAATAAAGATAATACCTGTAATCTAACGATGAACCCCATTTACGATAATGATACAAAAACAAATTTTCTTATCATTCGTATGGCTTGCCATCAAGTGTTTGGCTTATTTTCAGGGGAAGTTATCCTTGAAGATGGAAAAAAGATCATTCTTAATCAGATGTTTGCTTTTTGTGAGCATTGTCATAATTGCTGGTAAAAAAGCATAAAAAAAGTTGCCAATTATGTGGCAACTTTTTCTTTTAAAGTTTTTCTAATACCTTTGCAATCGTATCACTGGCATTACCCAGTTCTAGATAGATGTTTTTTGTTCTTTGGTAGATTGGGTTTTCAACACCAGCATAACCTGGTTTTAAATCATAGTTAAAAATGATTACTTGCTTACAATCAT
>JAQUVC010000148.1 GCA_028693535.1 Bacilli bacterium | reverse complement strand
CTACATCGAACAACTTAAAATTACACCGAATATCGATGAAAAAAATGTTCAACTAGTGATAAATTCTGAAGCAGAAACCATCACTATCAAAGTCCTGGATCACAATTTAGTGATTTATCATCAAAAAATAAAAGAGCATTCGGTTACTATTCCTTTACCTGAGGTAACGTTATGGTCTCCGGATACGCCACATTTATATCAATTAATACTTACAACTAACTCTGACCAAGTGAGCTCTTACTTTGCAATGAGAAAAGTAGAAATTGGCGAATACAATGGTAAGAAAGTCTTACTATTGAACCATGAGCCGTATTTCTTCAATGGCCTTTTGGATCAAGGATTTTATCCCGATGGATTATACTTACCACCAACCATCGATGGCTTTATCTATGATATTTTAAAAATGAAGGAATTGGGGTTTAATACCCTTCGTAAACACATCAAGATTGAACCACTGATTTGGTATCATCTTTGTGATAAACTAGGAATGATTGTTTGGCAAGATATGGTGAATAACTCACCCTATTCGTTTGTTGAAGATACGGTACTTCCAACAATTGGCTTTCAAAGCAAAAACGATGAAAAACGCTCAATACCTCCTGAAAATAAAAAAATCTTTATTGAATCAATGGAAGAAACCGTAAAACTATTATATAATAGCCCATCCATTGTTTTATGGACCATCTTTAATGAAGGTTGGGGTCAGTTTAATAGTGTGAAAGTAACAGAAATATTAAAACGAATGGACAATACGCGCTTAATTGATGCAACGAGTGGTTGGTTTGATCAAAAAGTGAGTGATTTAGCAAGTCTTCATGTCTATTTTAAAAAGATAAAATTAAAAAAAGACAAACGACCCATCATCTTAAGCGAATTTGGTGGTTATTCTTATAAAATTCTTGAACACTCCTATGTTCTTAATAAAACATTTGGGTATCGATATTATACTGATGCCGTTTCCTTTCAAAAAGCATTCATCAAATTATATGAAGAACAAATTATTCCCAATATTGAAAAGGGGTTAGCGGCAGCTATTTACACTCAAGTAAGTGATGTTGAAGAAGAGACAAATGGAATTCTTACCTATGACCGTCAAATTTGCAAATTAGATATATCCCAGACGAGAGAACTAAATAGTCGCGTCAAATATAGAAAGTGAAAAATATGAATACACAAATGAATGAATTAGTAAAAGAAAATGATTTAATCTTATTAACAATTAAGCGCTTGGGAATCAACGGCGAGGGAATTGGCTACTTTAAACGATTAGCTGTTTTTGTTGCTGATGCAATTCCTGAAGAAGTAGTGGAAGTGAAAATTACAAAAGCGACAGAAAAGTATGCCTATGGAATTGTCAATAAAGTAAAGAAAGCATCGCCTAAGCGTATGAAACCGGCATGTCCTTACTATGGTAAATGTGGTGGCTGTCAATTACAACATATTGATTATCAAGAACAATTAAACCAAAAGAAATTATTAGTTGTTGAAGCATTTGAACGATATTATGAAGGAGATTATTCTCGAGTTAAATTTAATGAAACATTGGGAATGGAAAATCCTTGGAACTATCGCAATAAAACACAGTTACCAACTAGACATGATGGTGAGAAGGTTGTTGTTGGTATGTATGCTGCGGATTCCAATAAAGTAGTTTACATTGATGAATGCTTAGTTGAAAATGAATTAATTACCCAGAAAATGAAATTAATCTTAGAATTTCTTTCTAAAAGCAGTATTGATGTATATAATCCACGGTTCCGTCAAGGCAACTTACGCTATATCGTCTTACGAGGATTTGAAGAAACACAAGAAGTGCAAGCAACATTTGTATTAATGGAAAAAGAGTCACGATTAATTGGTATTTTAAAAAAAGTTGGTAGTTATGCTGATTTAACTTCAGTAAATTATACAATCAATGATGATCCAAAAGCCATTGAAATTATTTCTGGTCCTGTTTATAAACTAACAGGAACAGATAAAATCAAAGGAAAATTAGGTGATTTAGAGTTTATGATTTCCCCTGATTCATTCTTCCAATTAAATACAGAACAAACAGTTGTTTTGTATGATCAAATCAAAAAAATAATCAATCCTTTTGGAAAAGAAAAGATAGTAGATTGTTATTGTGGTATTGGTAGTATAGGTCTTTATTTAGCAAAAAGTGTTGGTGAAGTTCGAGGAATTGATAATAACGAAAGCAATATTATCAATGCTCGTGAATTCGCAGCTCTCAATAATATCAATAATGCTAAGTTTTATCATGGTAATATATTACCTCACTTACAAGACTTCGAAAAAGAGAACTTCAACCCTGATGTACTAGTAATTGATCCACCTCGACGAGGAATCGAATTAAATGTCATTACCTACTTACAAAAGTCAAAGATTAGAAAGATTATTTATGTCTCTTGTAACCCTGCAACTCTTGTTAAGAATTTAAGCCATTTACAGAAAACGTATATTGTTAGAAGTGTCACACCAGTAGATATGTTTCCTAATACTGCAAACGTTGA
>JAQUVC010000147.1 GCA_028693535.1 Bacilli bacterium | reverse complement strand
ATTTAATAGAGGTTTTATTTTATTTTAAACGATAATCATAGGCATTTGTCAAGATATAAAAGCCGATTTTCTGATAAACACGATTAGAAATGGGATTGCTTTGATCAACAAATAAAGTTGCATAGCGGTAACCTTGGGAAAACACAATTTCACAGGCATAGTACATCATTGATGTTGCATAGCCTTTTCCCCTAAATTCTGGTAAAGTATAAACAGCAGTGATTGCCTTGCCATCCTTTAAATCACGACTCAACATCACGATTGATGTTTTTATATGATTTTCATTGTAATAAATGTAAAATTTATGGTTGATGATTCTTTCTTGGTACTTTGTAAGAAGGTTTGAATAGGATATGGCCTCATGTAAACACTCAACATTAAAATCATACATACAATGTAGGATAAAGTCAGTTTCCTCAACATCAGCACAAACGAGTGTTCCTATTGGATTAGGCTTTATCAAGTGGTCTAGACGCATGATGTCCATGGCTGTGTTTAGAATAAACTCAGCAGGCAATATTTTTTTATACTCAGCAATAAAAACATCACAAACATCTTTCTGAGCAAGAATTCCTTTGATTTCAATTTGATTGTAAGCTAAATCTTGAACTAGCGCTTTTATAGCCCCTATGTGATGATGTTCGCTAAATAAAACTAAGTTATGAGGGTTGGCATTCAGAAATAATAACTCTAATTGATTATCACAGTAAACACCACCACGATAAGCAACTTTTGGTAATAATTCATCTGTTGTGTTGTTTTGTAGATTCGTTGCAAAGATTTGTGTTTCTTCTTGATAAGTATCTAGTAATAATTGATACTGTTGGGCAAAGGCAAGATTTGTTGGTGATAGTTTGATTTGAGTCATCGTTATTCTCCTATTTCTAATAGTATAACATAAGTTAAAAGTCTTGGTAAGAAGGTTTTCACATTTTTTATTTTCCTTGAAAAAAGCAATCCAACATCATATAATGGGTTCATAGAAAGAAGGGATAAGAATGGCACTTCATACATCTATTGAATTACGCAATAAAATATTTTACCAAGTTTTTGTTCGCCAATTTTCTGAAACACACAATTTTCAAGGGGTAATGGAAAAACTTGATGAGATAAAAGCATTAGAAGTTGATATCATTCAACTATTACCAATTCATCCAATTGGCAAAAAAAACAGAAAAGGAACGATTGGGAGCCCTTATTCAGTAATGAATTACTATGAAATAGATCCAGAGCTTGGAACCATTGCTGATTTTACTCGTTTTTTAGATGAGGTTCATAAAAGGGGAATGAAGGTCATCATTGATATTGTGTTTAACCATACATCTCATGATGCAGTGTATACAAAAACTCATCCTGAATGGTATTATCAAAAGGAAGATGGAAGTTTTTGTAATCGCGTCGGTGATTGGTGGGATATTATTGATTTTAAGTTTGACTATAATAGGGCATTAGAAGATGAATTAATCAATGTCTTAACCTATTGGGCAAAAATTGGTGTTGATGGATATCGCTGTGATGTTGCGCCACTATTACCATTGACATTTTGGCAACGAGCTCGTCAAGAATTAACACAATCATTTCCTAATTTAATTTATATTTCTGAGAGCGTCCATCTAGGCTTTATTAAATATTTACGTGATTTAGGATATGATGCTTGTAGCGATTCAGAAATTTATCAAGTATTTGATATTTGTTATGATTACGATATCTTTGATGATTTTGGTAATTACCTAAAAGGAACGAGTACATTACAAAAATGGGCTGAGGACCTCATAAGGCAAGAATCAATCTATCCAAAGAATTATGTGAAATTAAAATATTTAGAAAATCATGATTTTCCTCGTATCGCGTCGTATTGTAGCAATGATGTTGTATTGCGAAATGCTACAGCGATGTTATATTTTCTAAAAGGAGCACAATTTATCTTCAATGGTCAAGAGTGTGGGGCAAAAAAACGTCCTGATTTGTTTGAATATGATGTCATTGATTGGAGTAATTACAACAAAGCTAGTATCGTCACCATAATGAAGAAGTTAGGTAAATTAAAGAAAGAATATGAATATGTCAATGGAATCATGGATGTTTCTTGCTTATCAGCGGATATTTTAAAAATCACTTATAAAAAGAACGATACACTATTTATTGGTATTTTTAACTTTGGTGAGGCAAAAGAAGTTGAAATTGAAGCGGGATATGATGTATTAATGAAAAAAGAGGTTGTTGGAAGAACAGTGAAAATAGTAGAACCATTGATTTTAATAGTTCATTCAAAAGCAAATACATAATTTATATTCTTGATGCTTTGGTTACTATTACTCCAAAACTGATTTTTTATTAAGGGGATTTTCAATAATAGCTTTATCATTTAAAATGATGGAAGGAAAATCCAATAGTGAAACATTGGTTTTTAATTTTTTTGTTGTATTTAAATTTTGGAAAAACCTTAACATAATTGGTATTGCTCTTTCATGGAGTATGAATAATAGCTATTTGATTCTGTATATAAAAAATCCCTCTAGAA
>JAQUVC010000034.1 GCA_028693535.1 Bacilli bacterium | reverse complement strand
TGCTCTTTACATTTTATTGATATTAAAGTATAATATATGGAGTAAATTTGTCCTGGTAGCTCAGCTGGATAGAGCAACGGCCTTCTAAGCCGTCGGTCGAAGGTTCGAATCCTTTCCAGGACGCCATAATTGTTTAACCAAAAGCCAAATGAAAAGTTTGGTTTTTTTAATAAAAATTATTTTGTTGCAATAAATGAGACTACGATGAAACCCGAAAATGGACTGTCTTCAAAAGGTAGTTTTTTACTTGTTGGTTCGGATCCGATCAATTGCACCATATTGAATGCATAGGTTTGATACAGTAGTATCAAGCTTTTTTATAAGTACTATGTTGATTATTAATCTACAATATGATAAAATATAATCAAAGGAGGCATTTTATGAAAGATAAATTTGTATTAGTAAAGTTTGTAGATAATGATTTTGAATTAGACGTAAGAGCTGATAAAGAAAATGATACTGTATGGTTAAGTCAAAAGGAAATGGCATACCTATTTAATGTTTCAACTGATAATATAGGTTTACATATAAAAAATATCCTGAAAGATAGCGAGCTTGATTTTTCAACAACCGAGGATTCCTCGGTAGTTCAAATTGAGGGTAATCATAAAGTAACTCGTAAGATTAAAATTTACAATTTAGATATGATTATTTCTATTGGCTATCGTGTAAAATCTCAAAGAGGTGTTATATTTAGACGTTGGGCTAGTAAAGTATTAAAAGAATATCTAATTCAAGGTTATGCAGTAAATAATAAAAGATTAGAGACCTTAAACAAAGTAATAGAAGTACAAAATAGAATGCTTGCATCATCTTTAAATATTGATCAAGAAGCCTTAATTAATGTTATTGAAGAATATACTAATGCATTAGATTTATTAGATGATTATGATCACCATAAAATTATTAAGCCATCTGGTAGTGATACTTTATATAAAATAGATTATGATGAAGCAAGACAAATCATAAATTCTATGAAATTTAGTGATACATCTTCTGTTTTTGGTGTTGAAAAAGAACAAGGTAAACTTAGTGGTATTCTAGCAGCTGTTTATCAAAATGTATTTGGAAAAGAAGTGTATCCTTCTATAGAAGAAAAAGCTGCTCATTTACTATATTTTTTAGTTAAAGATCATCCTTTTATAGATGGATGTAAAAGAATTGCTGCAACGTTATTCTTAGAGTTTTTAAATAGAAACCATGCCCTAGTTAGAAATGGAAGAATGGTTATTGCAAATGATACATTAGTTGCTATTACTATTTTAACTGCAGAATCGAAACCAGAAGAAATGAAAGTTATGGTTAATTTAGTTATGAACTTCCTAGTATAAGGATAATAATATGATAAAAACATTAGGTGAAAAGGTTAAAGAAATACGAACTTCTAGAGGAATGTCACAAGATGCATTTGCAAAATCATTAGGTTATTCTTCAAGAGCAACAATTAATAAAATTGAACAAGGTATTAATGATATGACTTATACTCAGTTAGTTAAATTAATTGAGATATATCAAATTAATATGAATGAATTAGTTAACATTGAACCTATTAAAGAAGAAAGAAAAAATAGAATAATATGGATTAATGGACCTTATGGAGTAGGAAAATCAACTCTTGCTGAAAAATTGCATGAATTAAATCCAAATAGTTTCATCTTCGATGCAGAAGAAGTAGGAAATGCCGTTAGAGGAAATATACCAAAAGAATTATTTAATGGATATATATTCGAAAATTATAATTTATGGTTCAGAAATATTGTTGAATTATTAATTGAGATTATTTCAAAATATTCAGGTGATATCTATGTTCCTATGACTTTAGTTAATAAAGATTCCTTTAATAAAATTGCAAATCCTTTGAAGGAGTACGGATTAAATGTTGAACATATTCTTTTAGAATCTACATATGAAGTGGTTCACGATAGAATTCTAGCTCGAGGAGAACAAGAAGGTTGCTGGTGCATGAATAATATTGAACTATGTCTAGCAAATCAAAGTACATTTAAAAATGTAAGAAGAATTGAGTCTATTGGAAAGACAGTAGATGAATTAGCAAGTGAAGTTCTAATTAGAGAATAGAATTATTAATAGTCTCTTATCTAATTTTACAGAAAATGTTTTGAGCCAGACAGCCCGTGCTGCACTATTAAAGAGTTTTAAATAATTCTAGTGATTTGCTATTGAGAATAGAGGCCACTAGTGGTGTTCACATTGTATTAAAATGGGTCATCTTTGTCATATTGAATTTACATATTTGATTGACGCTTCTAAAATATGTAAATCAATATCTAATTTAGAGTTTGAAGCTATGACTTATCTTTCAAATGCAAAATGGTAATTAGTTCAATGTTATATTTCAAATAGGAATGTTAAAAGTTGCATAATTGTATTAAAATAAGTAATCAAAAATATATTTAAAATAGGCGTGCGTAATTTACCTTCAAGGGTGTGTTATTTTTGCTTGGGGGGTGTGATTGTATCAAAATAGGTAATCAAACACATATTGAATGAATTATTTTCTACACGAATGACTTGTTTATTAATCTTTATAGGAATACTTTTGTATTCAACTTACGAAAAAATCAATGTGAAACGATATATCAATTAATCGTTGTAAAAGGATTCGATAAGTGGCATTATAGTGTCAAAGGTAATAAATGTGAAATAAAAAATGTAGAGTTAGAAGAAAAGTATACAAAATCATTGTTACTGTGTTTTTAGGCTTCATTTAAAGAGCAATTTGGTATAGGTATTAAAAGAATGATAGATAGCTACAAGTATGACAAAATAAATCCTTCTTTTAATATTCAAAAACATCAAATTAGAATTATATTACCCGTAACAAACTTTGATTATACTAGATTAGAGAAAAAAGAAGCTATTATTTCATATTTGCATGCTTACCCAAAATCATCGAGACAGAGTATTGAAGATGTGATAAAAAAAGAAAAAAGTACTTTGATTAGAAGGTTGAATGAGTTTGATGAACAGGGGATTGTTTCAAAGAATGGGAATGGACCAAGTACCATTTATTTTTGCAAATAATGTGCTAAATTTGAGGTGAGAGAAATGAAAAGAGGAAAAAGAGGAATATGATTAGCATTAAAGAAAAATCTGTAGTATTATTTCAAGGTGATTCCGTTACCGATTGTAGAAGAAATAGAAATGATGAATATGATTTAGGTAATTCCTATGTAAAAATTGTCGGAAAGTATTTAAGAAAAAATAATGTTCAAGTCATCAATAGAGCCATTTCTGGGAATAAAGTAAATGACTTACTCACTAGATTCCAAAAGGATTTTGTGGACTGCAAACCTAATTATATATTTATATTAATAGGTGTAAATGATACTTGGCACAACTATCCAAATCAAAAAGCCACTAATGTTTTTAAAGAAGAATATGATCTATTACTTAAAAAAATAAAGGATGAAATTAGTGTTCCCGTTGTTATTCTTGAACCCTTTATCATAGGATATAAGGAAGAATATACTTGTATGCGTGGAGATTTACTAACAAAAGTAGATGAAATAAGAAAACTTGCTAAGAAGTATCACTGCGAATATATCGCTTTTGAAAATGATTTTGCTACTGTTTTAATCCATGAAGATGAAGAGCTTTACTCAATTGAAGGAATTCATCCATTAGAAAAAGGGTACAAGCTAATGGCTAAAAAGATCATTAAAAATATTAAAACTATTAAATAGAAGTAAGATAATCATAAAACTTTCTTGTTTTTTGCAAGAAAGTTTCTCACACAATGGGATTAAATTTTAATTTTAAAAAATAGAAATAAATTATTGCAAAAAGATCCAAAAAAAGGTATAACTATACTATAAATAGAATGATAAAAGATAAATTTTTAATATCTAATTAGAAAGAATAAAGTTTTAAAAAAATTCTTTGTGCAAGTATAGTTTAATGGTAGAATGTTAGCTTCCCAAGCTGAAGGTGCGGGTTCGATTCCCGTTACTTGCTCCATGTTGAATGAATAGGTTTGCTTTTCTCTTTCAAAATTGTCGCATTCACATTTATTATAAAAACATTAATACAGTTAATAAAAGCAACAAAAAGATTTAAAAATAACTTAAAAAGCAGCGAATGCTCTTGTAAGCCATCGGTCGAAGGTTTGAATCCCATCTAGGACGCCATTTGTATTTTGTAAGGCCAATTCTTTGGTCTTTTTTTCTTTATATAAGAAAGATATGCAACGTCGCAATGAATCATTGCTTTAAAAAAGAAAAAATCTTTGATATAATGAAAACACATGAGGTGATATGATGTTTGATGTAAAGAAGTTTGGTGCAATAATTTCCAAAAGAAGAAAAGAGTGTGATATGTCACAAGCTCATTTAGCAGATTTGTTAGGGTTTACTAGGCAAGCAATATCCAACTATGAATGTGGCAATGCCTTTCCTGATATTGAAACAATCATAAAAATTTCGGAAATCTTTCAAGTTAGTGTTGATGAACTGATTACAGGTAGTGGTGCTACAAAAACAGAAACAAAACTATTGTTAAACAAGAAAGAATTTACAAATGATGTGGCGCTTGATGAAGTCATCAATGTCGCTCCCTATGTAAAACCAACAACTATGGATAAAATAGCCGAAGTTCTTGCCGAACAGGGAATAGATATTTCTAACATTCTTGAATTATCAGAATTTATTAGTGATGATGGGGTTTATTCTCTCCTAAAAAAAGCTGATTTTAAAAAGGTGGATACTCTAATTCTAAAAAAATTAATTCCTTTTTTAACTGAGGATGCAAAATATGTTATGTTAGACAAAATTATGGAACATGAATTAGATGCAAAACTATTAATCCAACTGGTTGGCTCAGGATATAATTTTTATGAGCTAATAGAAAATGCAGTAGTCTGTGGAGTGTTAGATTATGATATTCTAAGTGATATTAGAGAAGCACGAAATATATAGATTTCATCATTAAACTAAAGGAAACCTTTAGTTTTTTTATTTTATTTTTGGATAATTTTATGATATAATATCGATGGTGTGTCCTGGTAGCTCAGCTGGATAGAGCAACAGCCTCCTAAGCTGTGGGTCGAGAGTTCGAATCTCTTCTAGGACGCCATTTTTGTTTGAGGTGTTTCAATATGAAAAAAATGTTATTTCTTGCAAAAGAGTACTATTTGGTTGTCGGTGACCGCTTTGAATTATTTTATCGCGGAATTGTGAAGGCAGTCAATCCCTATCACTATTATATAAAAGTTACCTGTGATAAGGGAAAGCCATATCCTCGTTATTTTATGTTTTTACCAGAAGAAAAAGATATTGGCGAGTATGGCTTACAAATCGATCTTGTGAATGATGATGGGGAGATTGTTGAAAGTAGCACAACCAGTTTAATTGTTAATAAGCCCCAAGCACCACAAAAGCCAGTTTCTATTTTGTGCATTGGAGATAGCCTCACAGCGGGAGGATATTGGACTGGTGAAGGGTATCGTCGTTATTGTCACACGGGAGGTAATCCCGAAGGATTAGGATACGCAGAAAAAATCAATCTTTTGGGGCTATGTAAGTATTCAGTTGGAGAAGATGTGATTGGCTATGAAGGATATGGCGGTTGGCAATGGAAAAGCTTTTGTACAAACTTGCTTCCTAGTAAAACATCTAGTATCTGGGTTGATGTTACAGCCCATAATAAAACTGAAATGGATCAGCATAGCGTTTGGATGAATCATGGTCATGCTTGGATCTTAGAAACGATCACCAAGAAACGATTAAAGTTTAAGCGAGGACCAGGGCATAAAGAAATCACTCCTCAAATGATCGATGTGTTTACGCATGAGAAAAATGCAATTCATCAAGAAGATATTGTTATTACAGGGTTTACTTTTGAAAGTGGCAACCCTTTTTGGAATGAAGCGGTTGATGACATCGACTTTAAAAATTATATCCAAGTTAATCACTTTGCTATTCCTGATTTTGTTTATATTCTATTGACATGGAATGGATTGTCAATACCATATAATATGGACTTTACTACGCATCACCAATATGCAACAAAGTTCATCGACAAATTGCATGAGGATTTCCCGGAATCTGAAATTCGATGTATGGGAATTCAAATCAATTCCATCAATGGTGGTATTGCCAACAATTATGGTGCCAAAGGTCCTTATAGTGATATGTATGGGACTCTAAACACAGCTTTTCATTATAATCGTTGGTTAGAAGATTTATGTTGGAGTGAAAAATATCGTCCATTTTGTAAATACCTTGATGTGAAAGCTCAATTTGATAGTGAATATAATATGCCTATGGCTGCTCAACCTGTCAATGCAAGGAATGATATCTTAGAAATGATTGGTACAAATGGAGTTCATCCCAGTCTATCGGGTTATATGCAAATAGGTGATGTTTTCTATCGTAGCCTTGTTCATGAACTGAATAAAAAATAAAATTGGGTATTCTTGGAGAACAACAATTTTAATAACAAAAGCATAAAGAAATAGAATCATTTAAAAATATGATATAATATAAGAGTAAGAAAGGAATAAAAATATGAAATTTAATGAATATCAATACGTTAGGCCTAACATGAAAGATGTTGAAAAACGATTTTTAGAAGCAATTGAAGTGATAAAAAACTCTACTGATATGGAAAAAGTTTCTTTCGCTTTTGAAGCCATCAATAAAGTTAGAAGAACAGTTAGTACAATGGAAGGCTTGGTTTATGTTCGCCATAGTATTAATACAAATGATGAGTTTTATGCGCAAGAAAAAGCATTTTTTGATGAAAACATGCCAATTTATGAAAGCTATGCCAATCAATTGTCGTTGGTTTTGGTTAGTTGTCCACTGACAAAGGAATTGGAAGAAAAATATGGCAAGAAGTTCTTTAATAGTGTAAGAACATCACTAAAAACATTTAAGCCAGAAATTATCGAAGACTTACAAGAAGAAAACAAATTAGTAACAAAATATGATAAATTAATTGCTAGTGCTAAAATAGAATTTGCTGGTAAGGAGAATAACTTAGCACAAATGACACCATACATGAGTTCTCCTGAGCGTAGCATAAGAAGAGATGCTGAAGCAGCAGTCTTTAAGTTTTTTGAGGAACATGTGCATGAGTTTGATACTATTTATGATTCCTTGGTAAAACTAAGAGATATGATAGCAAAAAAATTAGGGTTTGCTAATTATATTCCTTTGGGTTATGCACGTTTGGATCGTAGTGATTATGATGACAAGATGGTAGCTAATTATCGTAAACAAGTTTATGAAGATTTGGTACCAATTGTAAAAGAAATTATTGAAGACAAGAGAAAAAGATTGAATATTGATGAGTTAAAGAGTTATGATTTGAATTTAAACTTTATGAGTGGTAATCCAAAACCCAAAGGCGACCGCGAGTGGCAAGTAGATCAAGCGCGAAAAATGTATCATGAAATGAGTAAAGAAACAGGTGAATTTATTGATTTTATGATTGATCGCGAATTGATGGATTTAGATGCTAAGCCTGGAAAACGCGGTGGTGGGTATTGTACATACTTCAATGACTTCAAATCGCCATTTATTTTTGCTAATTTTAATGGTACAAGTGGTGATGTTGATGTATTAACTCATGAAGCAGGTCATGCGTTCCAAGTATATTCAAGTCGTGATTTTATTATTCCTGAGTATATGTGGCCAACATTGGAAGCATGTGAAATTCATTCCATGAGTATGGAATTTTTTGCTTGGCCATGGATTGATTACTTCTTTAAAGAAGATACAGATAAATATAAATATTCACACTTAGCATCATCGATTACATTCATTCCTTATGGTGTAACTGTTGATGAATTCCAGCATGCTGTCTACGAAAATCCGCAATGGACACCAAAGCAAAGAAAAACAGCATGGCGTGAAATAGAAAAGAAATATATGCCTTATAAAGTTTATGAAAATAGTTTTGTGGATGAAGGCAATTATTGGTTAAGACAAGGACATATTTTCCAATCACCATTTTACTATATTGATTATACATTGGCGCAAGTTTGTGCTCATCAATTTTGGATTAAAAATCGCCAAGATCATGAGCAAGCATGGAATGATTATTATCGTTTGTGTTGTGCTGGTGGTAGTAAGACGTTTATCGAGTTATTAAAAGTTGCGAAACTAGATAATCCATTTGTTGATGGTACTATTAAAAAAACAGTTGCAGAACTAAAAAAATGGCTTGACGATTTCGATAAAACGAAATTGTTTTAAGGTGATTAACTATGAAATTTCCTAAAGAAAAAGTTAGAATGATTCAGATTATAAATTCTCACAAGAAGAATCAAGACTATCATGCTATTATAGTAATGAAAGATGAAATCATAGAACGAATGGAAGAACTACAAGATACACAAGTTATTGATGATTTGTTGATTGCTATGTTTTGCTTGAATCGTTACGATGATATGATTATTTTAGGTGAAGAATTAAATAAAAAAGGATATGAAAGTTGGACAGAACTTTATTATTTGCTTTTGGCTTGTTTGGGAAATTTAGATGTATTTTATGGCATGTCAATGATAAAGCGTAGTCAACTACTCGCTGATGACAAAATAAAAGGGTTTTATAGTGAAGATGGTTCAAACTATTTAAATATCTATCTTGCAACTAAAATCACAATAATGGAAAAATTAGCATTAATTTTGGTTAATTTTATTGAGGGATTATTACTTGCTATACAGAATAAGTTTGTTGTTGACAAAGAATTCCTGGCTATTCGCGTTTTAGAGATGATCGATACCCTATATGAACTAGGAAACCCTGAAGAAATTATTAATGAACTAACAGAAAAAATAAAAATGATATTTTTCGCCGATGTGTAACTCTTTTCCCGAGTAAAATCATTGCAAAAAAATAGATTTGTGGTATAATAACTAAAAGATTATAAGGAGAATAATATGAAAGTAAAAGTAGAAAAATTAGAAGGTAGTAAAGTTAAATTAATAATCAATGTTGAAGCAGAAGCATTCAACGAAGAATATGAAAAATCATTTACGAGTATTCTAGCTGATATCGAGATTAAAGGGTTCCGTAAAGGAAAAGCCCCTCGTAAGCTATATTTGGATAGATTTGGCGAAGGTGCCATTTTACAAAAGACAATTGATAATGTGTTAAATTCAAGTTATGAGGAAGCAGTGATTTTAAAAAAAGTTAATGTTGTTGGTAAACCAGAAATAGACATTGATTTTGAAAACTTAGGTAAGGATAAACCATTTAAGTATACAGCAATTGTTGAAGTGTTTCCTGAAGTTGAATTGGGTAAATATTTAGGTGTCGAAGTAAAAAAAGAATCTGATGAAGTATCAGAACAAGAAATAGATGATTATGTTGCTCGCGAATTAAAAAATCGCAGTGAACTTGAACTATTAGAAAATACAGCTTTAGAAAATGGTCACACAGCAGTATTTGATTTTTGTGGTTCTGTTGATGGCGTAGAGTTTGAAGGCGGAAAAGCTGAAAATTACAGCCTTGAAATTGGAAGCGGTAGTTTTATTCCTGGTTTTGAAGAACAAATGTTGGGAATGAAACCAGAAGAAGAACGTACCATTAAAGTAAAATTCCCAGCAGAATATCAAGCACAGGAATTAGCTGGTAAAGATGCAGATTTTGCGATTAAATTACATGAAATAAAGCATCGCGTTTTACCAACTACTGATGATGCTTTCTTTGAAGAATTAAAACTTGAAGGTGTAAACTCGCTTGATACATGGCGTGAACATTTGAAGAATGTGCTAGCTATTGACAAGAAGGAAGCAAATAACAACAAATTTACTGATGATGTGATTGCTGCTGTTTGTGCAGAAGCTAAGGTTACGATTCCTGAAACGATGATTCATGATCGACTTGAACAAATGGTTGATCGCGTTGAACAACAAGCAAAAGCATATGGATTAACTGCTGATCAATTATTAAGCTATCAAGGAACAACATTAGAACAATATAAAGAGCTAATGAAAGAATCGGCTGCAAAGTCTGTTCTTGAAGAGTTAGTTATTGGTAAAATTATCGAAACAGAAAAAGTTAAATTATTAAAAGCTGATTATGATGTATACTATGCTGATCTTGCGAAACAATACAATCAAGAAGTACCAGCTGTTGAGAAGAACTTTCCCAAAGAGAGAGTGGAACATTACTTTAAGACATTAAAAACAATTGATTTATTAAAAGAGAAAGCAGTAATCCAAGCATAAAAACTGTTTGAGAAAAGAGGTGAGAGTAATGACAAATAAAACAGAAGAAAAAAAGGTGTGCTCTTTTTGTGGCTTGCCAGAATCATCAGACAGACATATGATAGAAGGTGATAACTGTTATATTTGTGATATTTGTGTCGATTTTTGTTATCACATTTTAAACAAGCAAAGTGATTTTAATAACGACCAAATCATGGAAGAAAAGCAAAAATTTGCGTTAAACTTAACGCCTCACCAAATATATGATCGTTTAGGAGAATATGTAATTGGGCAACACTATGCCAAAAAGGTTTTATCTGTTGCTGTGTATAATCACTATAAGCGAATTCAAAATAATTTATATGAAGCAAGCGATGTAGATATTGAAAAGAGTAATATATTGCTACTGGGTTCAACGGGTAGTGGTAAAACTTTATTTGCGCGAACATTGGCGCATATTTTGAAAGTGCCATTTGCCATAGCTGATGCAACAAGCCTTACACAAGCAGGTTATGTTGGTGAAGACGTTGAAAATGTATTGTTGAAGTTATTGCAAGCTGCAGACTATGATGTTGAATTAGCGCAAAAAGGAATCATTTATATCGATGAACTTGATAAGTTAGGTCGTAAGTCGGAAAACCCTTCGATTACTCGCGATGTTTCTGGAGAAGGAGTGCAACAAGCACTGCTAAAAATATTAGAAGGAACGGTTGCCAATGTTCCTCCTGGCGGGGGTAGGAAACATCCGCATCAAGAATTTATCCCCTTTGATACCACCAATGTCTTGTTTATTTGCGGTGGCTCGTTTGAGGGAATTACTAGTATTGTTAGTTCGCGGATTGGTAAAAAGGCAATTGGATTTAATCCTAATATAGAGTTACAAAGCAAAAATGAAAAAGAAGCATATAAATTGGTTACCCATGAAGATATTAAACGATATGGAATTATTCCCGAGTTGGTCGGTAGATTACCAGTAATTGCTTCACTTGACTTGTTAGAAGTGGAAGACCTAGTAAAAATATTAAAAGAGCCTAAAAATGCGATTTTAAAACAATATGTAAAAATGTTCAAAATGGACGGAGTTTCTTTGGAGTTTGACGATGAAGCGATTAAAGCAATTGCTGAAAAGTCTCATTCACAAGAAACAGGAGCTCGAGGTCTAAGAGCCATCATAGAAAATATTATGTTAGAAATTATGTTTCGAA
>JAQUVC010000146.1 GCA_028693535.1 Bacilli bacterium | reverse complement strand
CATACTTTTTTTTCGCAAACTTCTTTACTAAGAAACTTATGATTGAATTTAAGCCTTTGGTTTTATCAATAATATTAAAAGCTCCACCTAGTATTAATAAGAAAAGCGAAATCACGATAATATTCAATCCCCCTTGACTAGCTAGAGCAAGAAAAGGAGATAAGATAAAATGAAGAAAAGAATAGCCTTTTCCTTCAAGGGCAGTGTAATTTAATTGTTCATCAAAATACCCTTTGGGAATTATGTATGTTAATCCATACGATAATATCATAAAGAAAACGAGAATAATACAAACTGTGATAAACGAACGTTTGTTGATTTTTATAATTTTTTCTTCATTCATTTGTTACTCCAAGATATCGATATGATGATCGATAATGTATTTTTGATAAATTAACTCACCAACAACAGACCATTTAACACATTCACGAATATTTTTTGGTACAAAATAATAGAGTGTATTGTGATCATATATTTCAAAATCTTCATTTACTCCAAAAGGAATGGCTGGAATACCATCAATCTTAAAAAAGATTTCTTTATTTTCACCATTGATACTGCCTCGATAGGTAACCCCTTGATGGGTAAGAGTAGTTTGGCCGCTACCAACCACTGTAAAGCCATGGCCATTAGGATCTGGATGTTTCAAAGTCACTTCACTAGTTAACGAATAGTCTGGATCCATAATTTTTTTCTGCTCATATTCTTTCTGCCATAAATACCATGCTTTGATATTTTTGGGGATATTTAAATTATTGGTAATAAAATCATAGTAATGATTTAATGTAACCTCAGTATGACAATAGCTGCAGTGTAAGGTATCACCAAGAGCTTCATAAGTATATTCTTTATGGCAAACAGGGCAACGATATAGAATATGATCTAATCCTTCAGCAAATCGCTTTCCTTTATATTTAACACGATTTGTTTCTTGCCATGCAAATTCATCATAATCAATTTCTTCGACTAAACGCTGATATATTTGTTTGATAGATAATTCTTTCAGTTCTTTGGCACTAAAAACTTCATGATAAGTGACTTCGATTCGACCTCGACGCCAAGTTTTAGCCCATTTTGGAATCGAAAAGTAGGCACCATTGATTTTCGATATGATTACTTGAACGCCTAGTTTCTTGATTAGTTTGGCTGTTGAGGGAATGATTGTTTCTAATTCACCATAAGCACTCAATCTTCCTTCAGGAGAAAGGCCTAAAACACCTTTGTTTTTTATTACTCGGGAAATGTTTTTAATTGCACTAATATCAGGTTGAAATAAATATTTAGGGATACCTCCTAAGTTTTTCAAAAGTTTTCCTAAATGACGATTACAAAAGTAATAATAAGCAATGACAGTATTTACTTTGGTTTTTGGAAAATAAGGTAAAAAAGAAAACATAAAATCAAACTTGGAAGGATGATTGAAGATTAAGATACTAGGACGCTCAATTTTTGGTAAATTAGTTTTATTCACTTTAACACGAAAACGAGTGAAGAAGTATATTTTCATAAAAAAAGCGATTATATTATATAGAAAACCATTTATTTTTTTTACTGGGCCTTGGAAGTAAGCCATATTATATTTTTTATTCATATTTTCAAATATCCTCGATACTTTTTTATTGAAAAGCCAATACAGCAAAACCAAAAAGATAATACTACCATATGTAATAAGCAAAGCAAAAGCATTTTTCCTTACAAAGAAATAAATTACCATGATGAAGGGAACTAAAAAAAACATAACCCAGATAAGAGAAGCACGAATACTCCTATTTGTTAGATGATTGATGATTTGTTTTCCAAATTTCATCGATAGTAATGAAACAATACAAACACCTATAATCAATAGTAACGATACTAAAAAATATCCGTTAAGAATAAATGATCCAAAAGCAATGCAGATAACGAGCGAAGGCATGGTTCCTAATGTTGTTAATAATGAATACTTAATGAAATTAATTTTACTATTGGCAGCATTATATGCGACCATGCCATAAGGAATGGCAGGGACAAAATATAAGGCCAGCATAAATAGATAGAAGCCTTCGCGTGGCTTTTTCTCTGGGATAGTTCCTAATTTTGCAATTTGTTTAGAATTATATAATAAAGTAGGTTTTGTTTTGAAGATACGAACAAGGAAATAAATAATGGTATTACCAATGAAAATGCCAATTATACAACTAACAAATCCCAATAAGGGACCACATGTTAGCCCAGCTACAATTTGAATTGGTTGTGCGGGAATAATTGTCAGTAAAACCTGAAAAGCGTGGAGAATAACGATAAAGAAATAGCGCCAAAATCCATAGGTATCAATTTGTTTTTGTAAAGGAATGATATTATCAGTTTCGATAAATAGGCGTAGTGGTTGATATAGGTCAATACTAATGAATACCAATATTGCTAATAAAACGCCAATCACGATTAAACTGAAAGAAAATTTTCCCCAATTAGTTTTTTTCATTGTCTGCATCATTGTTTTCTCTTTCTTGTAACATTTAGAATTATACCATACAAAAATGCTTTTGTTAAGA
>JAQUVC010000145.1 GCA_028693535.1 Bacilli bacterium | reverse complement strand
GTGGTTCTGAATAATAGAAGCCTTGAACATAATCAACACCTAAGATTTTTAGTATTTGAATATGCTCCAAGCTTTCTACGCCTTCAACAACGATTTTCTTATTGCTTTCGTTTAATATTTCTACAAGACTATTTAGAAACAGACGAACAGTTTTGTTGGTGTCATAGTTTTCAATGATACTCTTATCTATTTTTATATATTCAAAAGGAAGGCTTGAAATGCTATCAATATTTGAATATCCTTTGCCATAATCATCTAAATAGAAACTAAAGCCCAAATCGATTAATTCATTCATGATTTCATTAATGTTAATAATAGAAGAAGTGGCCACTGATTCGATAATTTCTAGACCGATTAAATTGTTAGACACGTTAGTTTCCTTCAATATTGAAACCAGCGAAGCAATAAAATCGGTTTGCATGAACTGTATTCCTGAAAGATTGATTGATATACGATTGATATGAAAGGATTTAATATCAACTCTTTTAAGAAAGTGACAAACGTTTCGTAAAACAAGTTCACTTAATTTTGAGATTAGTCCACTCTTTTCTGCGATATTAATAAAGATGTTGGGGGAAATATATTCGCCCTCTTGGTTTTTAATTCGAGCTAAAGCTTCGATAGAGATGATTCTTCCTTCCGAGATGGAATAAAGTGGCTGATAGTAAACTTCAACCTTTTTTTGGTCAATAGCGAGAGCCAAAGCATTACTAGTTTTTTCAAATTCAATAAAATCATGTACAACTTGCTCATCAATTACTTGATATAACCCCAAAGATTTGCTTTTCATCTGGTTAAACGTATGGTCAATGAGCAAGAAAAATGTTTCAACATTTTTAATGATATCAGACTTGATTGATAATGCATTCGTCATAATTGTAAAAGGGAGATGTTCTATTTCCCAAGTTGAAGGGAAATCGTCAAAAATGAATTTTAAACTTGTGAAGTTGTTTTTTTCTTGGGGGATTAAAATGATATATTTATTGACGTTGTAACGAAAGATAAGATAGTCAGGGTATTTTTCCACTAAATAATCAGCAATCTTTACAAGCAATATATTACTTGATTGGACACCAAACAAAGAACTCAAGTGATCATAAGATTCAATAGAAAAAGCGAAGATGGAGTACTTTTTGCCCTTTTGTTTGGCAAAGTCAATATAGGTTTGTAAGGCAGAAGTATTAAATAGTTCGGTCCGATTGTCAATGTGATTGCGTGGTGATTGTATGGATAAGAAAAAGATTACTAAGCCAATGGCATTAATAAAAGAGATAAACAAGTATTTAGGAAAGTTATACTGGACAATAGAAATAGCAATTAGCAAGAAAAGGAAAGAAAAAATAGGCAAAATTGTGTTTTTCTTCATAGTTTTACGAAATATCATGATTAAAATGAAAACCAATAGGACAAAGTACAAACCGATTAAATAATTAATGATATAAAAATCTCCATAAAGAAAATTTTTATGCTCATCAAAATAAACCAAGGCTTTGGTAAAGGGTGTTGTTACCACTAGTATTATGAAAAGAAGGGTTGGTATGGACAACAACAACATTTTTAATTGGCGAAGTTTATCATAGATTTTTGTTAGGATAGCGATATAGCCGAAGAACAGGTTTAGGGCTATAGCTTCACTAATATAGTAAACAATCATGACTAGATATAAAGAAGAATAACTAAGAGATTCCTTATAATGTAACATAATTGTTGAAGCGAGATTCAAAAGAATGTTTATCTCTAAAAAGATGAGTAAGGATAAAAATATTCGGTTCACCATGATGGGGAGTTTTTTGTGAATCAAGTGATAAATAATTAAAAAAAGTGTCAAAAAACAGGCACAAATCTCATAATCAATGATGTACATCATAAAATAATACCTCTTATGAGTGTAATTATATAACAAAAATTGTTAACTAGCAACAGCAAATACTTCAATTATTCCTTGATAATACGCTCTTTTAGTAATATAATTGTATAAACGAGGTAGAAGATGTCACTATTGATTGCGAAAAAATATTTAGAAAAATTAGGCAAGGCGAATAGAATTATTACATTTACGGTGTCTACAGCAACGGTTTCTCTTGCTGCTTTGGCACTTGGTGTTAATGAAGGCCAAATTGCAAAGACATTGGCATTTGGGAATGGCTTGCAAGCGATGGTCATCATTACAGCCGGGGATGTAAAGATTGATAATGCGAAATTCAAAGCTGAATTTGGTTTTAAAGCGCGAATGTTAAATCCTGAGGAAACATTATTCTATACCAATCATGAAGTAGGTGGGGTGTGTCCTTTTGGAATGAAAACAGAAACAGCAATTTATCTTGATCAATCATTGCTAGCATATGAAGTGATTTACCCTGCTTGTGGTGATGCTGCTTCTGCAGTAAAACTAACACCAGAAGAATTATCACAAATGATTCCATATCGAAAGTGGATCGATGTATGCAAGCCAAAGGAGAAGAACAATGAATCATTTCAACAAGCCAATTAATCGTCTTAACATTAGTTCCATTAAGTGGGATTATATCAAAGAAAAGACAAAAAAAGATCAAGTATTACCTTTTTGGGTTGCTGAT
>JAQUVC010000033.1:10039-11700 GCA_028693535.1 Bacilli bacterium | reverse complement strand
CATATTGAATACATAGGTTTGACATAAAGTCAGACCTTTTATTATACGAAAAGGTTTTAGTAAGTGATTTGATTCACATTGTTAATGTCTTTTTAATCATTCTCCGAGAGTTTACATAATTTATTTTTTAAATAACGGAATATAAATATTACATATAATATTACATATAATATAATGTATTATATAATATGGTATAACATATGGTAAAATATAAGGTATTATTTGTTGACGAAAAAGAAAGGATGTGATATAATAAAAAATATAAAAGGAGGAAAAGAAATGCAAGTTATTAAGACGACAATTAATATTAAATCTGAATATAAAAAACAATTAAATGAATTAGTGGAAAAAAAAATAATTGCATCAACGACCGATGGCTTTAATCAAGCGCTTGAATTATTCTTAAAAGAAAAAAAGAAGCAACAATATATGATAAAAATGGAAGAAGCTGCTCAAGATAAAAGTTTTATTGAAAGAACAATGACTTCCCAAAAAGATTTTGATGCAATTGAAACAGAGGTGTCTGAAGAGTGGTAGATAAGTGGGGAATATTTCTTGTTAATTTAAATCCAGTTCAAGGAAGTGAACAAAAAGGACAAAGACCTGTCTTGGTTGTTTCTAATGAAGCAGTGAATAAAAACTTACCAATATGCACTATAATCCCTTTTTCCTCATATAAAGGGTATGAGAAAATATACCCAACTGAACTTATTATAAATAAGATAGATACTGGTTTATCTAAGGATAGCATCTTAATGGTTCAACAAATTAGAACAATTGATCAAGCTAGAATTGTAGAAACAAAGGTAGGAGAAATAAAAAACGAAATAATAAAAAACGAAATAAATAATAAAATTAAAGATTACTTTGATTTGTAATAATTTATTTTGTAAGGAAACATCATAGATCTTATAGCAGATGTACAAATGATAAATATTAAACTAAGTATGATATTAGATGCAATTTGTTATCTTGAAAAAGGTATATATTTTTCAGAAAAAGATTGGATGACAAAAGAGCAACTAAATATTATTAACAAAGATTTAGTTTAAGAATGTTTAAGTATGTCTACTGTTTCATTAATTATTAGTACATTCTATAATATTGAAAAGAAGAAATTAACTCTTTAAAAAACAAATATAGATGCACTTATTAGTAATATTTGTCGATTAAAAAATATCAATCAATTAGATGATATCAATGTATATGTATCATATATGGCAAGTCCAACAGCATTCACTTTATATAATGGGTATCTGGATAATGTATTAGAAACAAGACTTGATAATATGATAGCACATGAATTAATGCATGGTTTTGCTTCAGAGGCACTTTTTAAAAAATATCAAGCATTTATGGAATCTAATGATTACTTGAAAAAACGTTATAGTTTTTTAATTAATGACATGAGATCAGGGGACGAAGAAGAATTTGTAATGTCTACAGAATACTATTTACGATATTTGAATGGTATTTCAAAACAAGATATTTATAAACATGTAAAGGAACAATATAGTTATAACTTACCATTATCAATCGTTCTTTTTGTTCTAGCAGCAAATGAAAAAAATATAATTAAAGACTATAATAGTTGATTATTAAAGAAGTTTAAAGCAAATGAAGTACCAGTAATTACGAAGGACTATATTAAATATTTATTA
>JAQUVC010000033.1:0-9939 GCA_028693535.1 Bacilli bacterium | reverse complement strand
TTTATTATAGATATTAAAATTGCTGATTTAATAAATTGTTTCCTAAACAATTATAAAAATTAATAGTGATTACAAACTTTTATCAAAGGGGTACGAACTATATTAAAATGGTTGCTTCAACCCATATTAGCACAATAGGTTTGATATAAAAGCATTTTATTATGTTTTGTTATCAAACTTTTTTATTTACTGAATAGTTTTGCCAAACATGGATAAAGTGTTCAATGATAATGAACAATAATATTGATTTATTATTAGGTGTTTAGTTAATATATATAGAAGTGATGTTTATAAGAGAACAATACTCAAAGAAAATTAGACCATTTTATGATTCTGATTTAGTAAAAGTTATTGTCAGAATTAGAAGATGTGGAAAGTCAGTAATTCTAAACCAAATAATGAATGAGATAAAAAAATATCTAACAATTCGTTATTGGGGTACGCATTTGTATCAAAATGGTAGTGCTTTGGCAAGAAATCTTTTATGACTCCCCAAAGTTAGAGGGGATCCACAATATTATAACGAAAAACAATCCTATTTTGTGAGAAATAGGATCTTTTTTTGCTAGAGTAATGATTCATATTTAGTGTATGAACGAGAAGAGCATTTTAAAAAGGGTATGTTAATCATTACATGAAAAATCCTCCTATTTATTTTAAGAGGATTTATTTGTTATTATTGATATTTTTTTAACAAAGTTAAAAATTTCGGATTTTCTCGTAATCTTTTGGTCGTTGCAAACTCATTTGTTTTGTGAAAATGAATCAACCACTGGATGTAATTATCAGCACCAATAGCTTGAAAAATATAGTCATGTAAAACATGATCTGTTTTGGCAGCGATGGTGGCAGTATTTGCTGCTTCATATTGTAATTCTCTTATGGCAATGATGTCTTCATCTCGATCTCGTAAATAGGATATCTTTCCACAAAGTTCTCCATAAGTAAGACTAACGATATAACTTAAAAAGCCCCAATCTGGCTTGTTACTTAATTCTTTTAGAGTCGCTGCATATGTACAAACTCTTGCTATTTTTTCATCTGTTGTTAAGTCTAGTTGATACCATATTGCTTTCACAACTTTGTTTGAAGCAAAATCAAGTAATTCAATCATGTTTTTACGAATCCAATAGCGAAATTCTGGGGTATTCTTGGCAAATAATTGTTCGGTTTTTTGCTCGCTTGCTAAATACCAAGAAGGAAATCCTTTTAAAATCTCTAAAGCACCATTTGTATCTTTTTTTGCGTGTAGGAGTTTTGCTTTCATATTGATTGTATTTAAACGTAATCTTTCTTCCGAACAATTTTCCAGTAAAGTATTACAGATTTGCATAAACTCATCATGATGAAGGTTTAAAATCTCAGGATTATTGTCTGCAGATCCTCCAGCAACAAACCACATATAAAGATCCATAATTTGATAATCGTTGGGATAATCATTTCTTGCTTTTAAAATCAAAATTTTTGCTTCTTCAAACTTACCAATTCGAGATAATTCATGATATTTACTGATGATGTGATGAATTTGTGCTTCGACTTTTGTTTTATTATAATCCATAAGTTCATCAATGCTAACCTCAAATATCTGCGCTAAAGGAATGATCATGGTAATGTCAGGATAGGAGTCATTTGATTCCCATTTGCTTACTGCAGCACTCGATATATTTAGAAGTTTTGCGAGATTTTCTTGTGTCATTTCTTTGGCTTTTCTTAACCGTTTGATGTTGTCACCTAGTTTAAGTTGCATATTATCATCTCCTTATTTTTCTTGTGACGGCCGTTTCACAATACCATTATAGCATTTATTATTTCTTTTACTAGCGAATGATGGGAAACATGAATATAACTAAGAGTTAATAATGTTAAGCCTTGGTCAATATAAGTAAAAAAAGTCTTCAAATAGATCCAATCTCTTTGAAGGCTTTTGTTATTTTATGAAGGAACCAATTTCGATTATATTATGTTCTGGGTCAGCAATGTAACAAGTTCTCTGTCCCCATGGTTCTGTTTCTGGAGGTAAAACACTGATTGCTCCTTTTGCGATTACTTCATGATAGGTAAGATCCACATCACGATAGCTAGGAACACTGAGTGCAATCTCATAGTGAGGATTTAATCCTTGAACGTATTCGAATTTTCGATTTACCATCTTCTCAAAATCATCTCTACCATAGAAAAGAAATAATGTACCATCTTTTACCAAATAAACATTATGATCTCCTTGTTTCCACTGGATATCAAACCCTAATACATCACGATAAAATGTAACCATCTTTTCCATATCTTGAACAAAGATACCAAAACCATCTAATTTCATTGATAATCTCCTTTGTTTTTTATGATTATAACATAAAAACGCTGTTAATTTACAACTTATTTACATTCTTTTACAAGTCTATGATATTTTGTCAGTTTTTATTATAGTAAAATGGTAGTGTAAAAAGGAGGAATGATTTCATGAAGAAATTTATCAGTTATTTATCGATAGCATTTTTTATGCTAGGGGTTTTACTAGTGAGTGTAGGATGTAAAGCACCAACAGAAGAGGGTATTAAAGTTTATACAAGGGATACTACAAGTGGGACAAGAGATGGTTTTTTCTCAACAATCGGTTTTAGTGAAGCGATTACTGATAATACACAGTTAGTTTCAAGTTATGTTGAGGTTGATGGAAATGGCTCGATGATCAGTGCCTTGAAAAACGATGAGTTTGGGATTGGTTATATTTCGTTAGCATCACTTGCTTCTTCAGAATTAAAGGGATTGAGTTATGAAGGGATTGCCCCAACAGAAGAAAATGTGTTAAATGGTAGTTATGCTTTAAAACGTAATTTTAATTACATTGTTCGTAGTGAGTATGCAAGCGATAAAGAACAACAAATTGTTGCTGCTTATTTGGCGTTTCTAACGACAAAAGATGCAAAGGCAACCATACAAAGCAAAGATGGGATTATTGCAGTGAAAACAAGCGATCCAACTTGGGATGAGATCAAAGAGGCATATCCAATTTGCCTAGAAGACAATAGTAGTGTTACAATCAAATTCGGTGGTTCAACCTCAGTAGAGAAGATTGCAAAAGCTTTATCCAGTGAATTTGCTACGAAATGCGGTTATTTTAAGATTGAGCACAGCCATACTGGTTCAGGAGATGCTTATAAAAGAACACAAGGAAGTGAAAAAGACGGAGCGAATTATTTACACATCGCCTTCTTATCGCGTGAGTTAAAGACAACAGAAGCTCCAGCAGCTCACACTTCAGGAACCATTTGTGTAGATGCGATTGTTACTGTGGTTAATCACAGCAATCAGTTAACAGCTATCGATGCACAAACATTACTTAAGATTTATCAGGGGATATTTACTAAGTGGAGTGAAATAGAATAGGGTTTCCCTATTCTATTAAGATGTTATGACAAGACATATTCGAAAGAATGAGTATCAGCATAAAACAAGAATCGACAAAATAATCAAAGGTGCATTTTTTATAGTCACCTTATTTTGTGCTTCTATCATCTTTTTTATTGTGTTATTCATTTTTATCCATGGAATTAAGCCTTTTATTAATCAATATCAAATAGGGGAGTCTTGGTATCGTGTTGATTTTTGGCAATTTATGACGGGAACGGTATGGTTTCAAGCCCCCAATGTTTATGGAATTGGGTTTATCATCATCAATACCTTGTATGTTGTCGGTCTAGCTCTCGCAATTGCGGCTCCCGTCTCAATTCTGACGGCTTTGCTTGTTAGTAGAATTGCTCCGAGCATGATTGGAAAAGCAATCACCACTGTGATTGAATTACTAGCCGCCATTCCTTCGATTATCTATGGATTATTTGGAATGGGAGTAGTGACTAATTTTGTGAAGAGTCTGGCAAAGATCTTTAACTATCAAAGTGCTGGTGGTTTATCCACATTATCAACAGTAATTGTACTAGCAATTATGATAATTCCAACCATTACAATGATTTCTATTACATCAATCAAAGCGGTTAAGAGGGATGTGATTGATGCTTCTTTAGCACTAGGGGCTTCCCCAACACAAACGAATTTTAAAGTAGTTTTGAAAAGTGCTCAAAGTGGTATTTTTTCTGGAATCATTCTTGGTGTTGGTCGTGCTTTGGGAGAAGCAACTGCTGTTTCAATGGTTGCTGGAAATCATGGTAGTGGACCAACGCTCAATTTGTTTGATACTACACGAACCTTAACTTCAACTATGCTATTGGGATTAAAAGAAACGACGGGGCTAGATTATGATATTCGCTTTAGTGTGGGGATTATCTTAATCGGTTTAATTTTAGGGGTAAACTTCTTGTTGAATATGGTAAAAAGGAGATTATCGCGATGAGAAAAGCAAAAGACCTATTTCTAAATACGATAACATATATATCCTCTGGCTTTGGATGTTTGATTTTGATTATATTATTACTATTTATCTTTAAAAATGGAATTAGGCTTTTAGATTGGTCTTTGATTACAAGTGATTATCATCAAGAAACCTATCAAGTGAACATTACCAATACGAAGAATTACCACCTTGGTGATTATAGAAATCCTCAAATGGAGGGTGTTATCTATTCTAATGTTTGGGGAATTGGCTTGCAAGATGACGTTGATCAGAATAATGAAAAAATTGTCACTATTAAATATCTTGCTCCGTTATCTCCTTTTGCAACAATTGCGAAATTAGAGGTTGGATATCAGATTTCAAAAATGACAATGACCAATGAAACTGGAGATTATCTACTCGCATTAGCAAAAAGTGGTGCAGAACCGATGATTGCTATGCTTGCTGAGGCAACAATGATTACCGATATGATAGCTACAAGTGGTGGTGGGGGAATTCGAGGGTCTTTGTTGACAACCTTATATTTAATTGTATTAACCTTAGCAATTGCTCTGCCTTTGGGAATCAGTGCTGCTATTTATCTTCATGAATTTGCCAAACAAAATCAATTTACTCGCATTATTCGCACGATGATCGATATCACTACCGGAATTCCCTCTATTATTTTTGGATTAGTAGGAGCAATTGTGTTTATTCCTATGATGAATCAAACAATCCAGTCCAATGGTGGTAGTATTGCTTCTGGAGCGTTAACCCTTACTATTGTCTTGCTACCGATTATCATCAAAACAACAGAAGAATCTTTAAAAGTGATTCCTGATTCCTATCGCATGGCTTCCCTTGCGTTGGGGGCTAGCAGAAGCCAAACAACATTTCAAGTTATCCTACCAAATGCTGTTCGTGGTATTCTAACAGCAACATTGTTGTCAATTGGTAGAATTATTGGGGAAAGCGCTGCTTTGATTTATGCTGTTGGTACAGCAATCAAAGATAGTGTCGCAATGAATGAGAAATCAACATCACTAGCAGTTCATATTTGGAGTTTAATGAGTGGAGAAAATCCCAACTATGAATTATCTTGTGCGATATCAATCATTATCCTATTGATTGTTGGAATCATTAGTTTGGGTGTGAAAGTGATATCACGAAATATCAATAAAATGGAGGTAAAATAATGGAAACAATATTTACTATAAGTGATGTAAATTTGCATTATGATCAAAATCAGGTTTTGCATTCCATTCATTTAACTATATATAAAAATAAAATTACCGCTTTTATCGGACCATCCGGGTGTGGAAAGTCAACATTGCTACGATGTTTTAATCGTATGAATGATTTGATTGATAACTGTTGTATCAATGGGAACATTGAATTTGCCACTAAAAATTTAAATGCGATGAACCCTATTGAACTAAGAACAAAGGTGGGAATGGTATTTCAAACTCCAAATCCTTTTCCTATGTCGATTTTTGAGAATGTAG
This sequence comes from Bacilli bacterium, assembly GCA_028693535.1. Taxonomy (GTDB): domain Bacteria; phylum Bacillota_I; class Bacilli_A; order ML615J-28; family CAG-698; genus JAAYBG01. The sequence continues at coordinate 4,110 of JAQUVC010000033.1, read as the reverse complement.
CTTATGGACCAAAATGTCAAGGAGTAAGGAATAAAGCAGAGTTGAATAAAATTGTAATGGATTCCTTAAAAAAGGCAAGTCTATATGAAGAAGTAAAGGAGCGTTTACATGAATCCGCATTGGGACTATCTGGAGGTCAACAACAACGCTTATGTATTGCGCGCTGTATTGCAATGTCTCCAGAAGTGATTTTGATGGATGAACCAACTAGCGCTTTAGATCCGATTGCAACATTAAAGATTGAAGAGTTAATTACTACATTAAAAAAGGATTTTTCAATTATCATTGTGACTCACAATATGCAACAAGCGGCCCGTATTTCTGACTACACTGCTTTCTTCTTAATGGGAGAGATTGTTGAGTATGGGAAAACAACGGATATTTTCAAGAATCCACAAAACAAAAAAACAGAAGATTATATTACAGGAAGGTTTGGATAAAATATGCAATTAATGAGAGAAATCGAACATTTGAATCAAATGCTTTTAAAAATGGCTGACGTTGTACAAAACAACATCAATATGGCCTTTGATGTTTATAAAAATCATACTGAGATTATTGCGATTAATGATGATATTGTTGATCAATATGAACGGTTAATTGAAGAAATTTGTTTGGATATTTTAATTAAAGAACGACCCTATGCGAAAGATTTACGAGAAGTTTCTGGAATCTTAAAACTAATTGCGGATTTAGAGCGAATTGGCGACCACGCAGAAGATATTATGGAGTTTAACTGCAAGTTAAAGGATATCGATATTCCCCAAATTCCAGAGATTGCTGACATGGTAGGAAAGACAATTGCCATGGTTGCCTCTGCGATTGAAAGTTTTATTAAAAAAGATATGCTATTGGCAGAAGAAGTCATCAAAGCCGATGATGAAGTAGATCAATACTATACCAATATTATTAGTGAATTGGTTGTCGTTCATGATGATGAAAAAAATTGGCTTCCATTTGCTATTTATACCACTTTAGTGGTAAAATATATTGAAAGAATAGCAGACCATGCTGTCAATATTGCAGAGTGGGTTGTTTATATCATTAATGGTTTCCATAAAGACAAAAAAATTTATTAGGAGTAGGATATGGAATATCTCATTTATTCAATTGAAGATGATAAAGATATCGCTTATATCATCAATGTAACCTTAACCAAACAAGGCTATACCGTAAAGTCATTTGTTGATGGCAAGTCTTTTTGGACGGAATTTAAACGCCAAAAACCAAATATGATTTTACTCGATATGATGTTACCAGATATTCCAGGGCAAGAAATATTAAAACGAATTCGCGCTCAGAAAGAAAATGATGATATTGATATTATCATCATTTCAGCAAACCATATGTTAATCGATAAAATTGATGGTCTTGATCTAGGAGCCGATGATTATATCGAAAAACCATTTGATCTATTGGAACTGATGTCACGGGTAAATGTAAAGGTGAGGCGTTTTAAAAAGAATCGAACGATTCATGTTGGTGATTATCAAATTGATATTGACAAACGAGAATGCTATTATCAAGATCATTCGATCTCATTGACAACAAAAGAGTTTGATATCTTAGCATTATTATTTCAAAAAGTAGGCAATGTTGTTACTAGAGAAGAATTATTAAATCAAATATGGGGAATGGATGCCATTTTGGAAACAAGAACCATTGATATGCATATCAAATCTTTACGAAACAAACTAGCAAGCGATGATTTGATTCTCACTATTTATGGTGTAGGGTATAAGGTCAAACCATGAGAAAGAAACTAATCATCAACAATGCTTTTTTGGTGTTTTTTTCCTTGCTTTTGCTGTTTTTTGCTAGTTTAATTGCCATTGTAGCCATCAATAATAATAACTCCAAGACAGAAGTACAGGGGTATTTGCATATCGCTTGTGAAGTTTTTGATGGAGATAATGCCACCCAAACAGCGACGACTATTTCTAAAGCCAATTCTGATATTCGAATCACGATTATTGATTTACTAGGGAATGTTATTATTGATACTTCTGATGTTGAGGAATTTGAATCACATCTTGATCGCCCAGAAATTCAAAATCTTGGGGAAGCTTTTATGCGATATTCAAAGACACTTGAAATACAGATGCTATATGTTGCTCAGCTTGATGATGGATACTTTGTACGAGTAGCAATCCCTTTACATTCGATTAATACCATTGTGAACTGGTATTCTTTGATTGGACTATTATCGCTAGCTGTGATTTTAGGATTATCAATTCTATTATCAACTTCGTTATCAAAAAGAACCTTAGCACCAATTAATCAAGTCATTGGTCAATTAGGTAGTATTGTGAATACAAAAAATTATTATGGTATCGATAGCGTGGAAACGTTAATCGAGGAAATCAATTCCATTAAGGCGGAAATCAATACCAAAATGATGGCCATCAAACAAGAAAAAGATAAACTTGATTATATCATCAATGATATGAAGCAAGGATTAATCGTAATCTCTGAAGAACGCAATATGATACTAATCAATGCTTATATTGCCAATATTCTCAATTTCAAACAAGAAGATGTGGTGAATAAGAATTATTTATATTTGATTCGAAATCAAGAGATTCAAGCAGCAATTGAAGCTGCCTTTGCTAACCAAAAGGTGAAAGCAGTTGACTTGGCTTTACACGGAAGAATCTATCTATTAAGCTTTAACTTAATTGAAAATTCATGGCTTGGGCGAGGTGTGGTTGTTGGTGTTCTTGATGTCACCGAACAGCGAAATGTTGAGAAGATTAAACGTGAATTCTTTGCTAATGCCTCTCATGAATTAAAAAGTCCACTGACTTCAATTTTGGGTTACCAACAAATGATTTTAGAAGGGATTATCGATGATGAACAAGCAGTAAAAGAAGCAACTGCTAAGACAATCAAAGAAGCTTCACGAATGAATCAAATTATTATTGAAATGTTGGAATTATCAAAGTTAGAAAGTGGAATTCAATTTGTTGATGAGGATGTTTTCCTAACAGGAATTGTGAAAGAAACCATTGAGCAGTATCAACAGGAATTAACAAAGAAGCAAATTACGGTTCACTTAGATTTAGCTCAGGTTACAAAACGCATCAATCATACGCTAGCAGTTGAACTCATTAGGAATTTGATTGATAATGCTATGAAATATAATAAAACGAAGGGGCTGATTACCATCACTCTTGATACCAAAAAATTGGTGATTCATGATACGGGGGTAGGAATTCCAGAGGCTGATCTAAGTCGTGTGTTTGAACGATTCTATCGAGTTGACAAAGCCAAAAGCAAAGAACAAGGGGGAACAGGCTTAGGTTTAGCAATTGTGAAACACATTTGTAACTTATATGGTTATCAGATTAATCTCCAAAGTGTAGTCGACCAACAAACAACAATTACAATTCATTTCTAGACAAAATAGGGATTTTTATCCCTTTTTTTATATTTTTTCTTGGAAAACGAATGTATTAGTGATAAAATTGAGTCAAAGGTGAGACAAATGAAACTAGAACTACTAAAGGCGTTGTATCAAAAATATCATCTCTCGGAAATAGATTACAAGATTGCAGTAGCATTACTTGAAGATGCGGATAGTTTTTGGGAGCATTGTTCTTTGGATGATATAACTGTGACTGAACTTGATGAATTGATTTCTTATTGGGTGAAAAGCGAGAAAAATACAGTTTCCAACTTTATCGTTTTAATGCGCTATGTTAAATTGATTAAACGACATGATTTATTCATTCATTTAACAAAATATACTGGTGGTTTGGACGTGATTGAAAATATTCTTGAAACGATGAAACTAGAAGCAGGTGATGAAGCAGTAGATGAGTTTAAAAAAGAGCTTTCAATCCCTATTCTTGGAACTCCACCTTGGGAAATGCCGAAATTTACAAGTCAATTCATGATGCATTTAGAAAAGAAGTTTGATGGTAATCGCTTAAGAACAATTCTTGCTGGTAATAATCATGGTATTCCTGCCCAAGCATTTGCGAAAGAGAAAGAGTATTATGCAAAAGCGAGTAGTTTAGAAGTTTATCTAAAGGAGTTACATCAACGAAAAGTTGCTGAATTGCAAGATTATTGCAATCGCAATGAGGTTTGGTTTGAACAAAAAAT
>JAQUVC010000032.1:2609-11725 GCA_028693535.1 Bacilli bacterium | reverse complement strand
TCTTCTCTCTTCATGTTAATGAAGGCAATTCTTTCGCCAATGACATCCAAAGTTTTTACTTTAATTCCTTGTACATCAATCGTTTTTGCTGATAACCGACCTTTCACGCCAACAGTGGAACCTTTCGTGCAATAATCACGAGCAATATCAGCTACACCTTGCCATAGTTGCACAGGAAAAAAATCAGTATCGTATTCGTCATCTTCATTTTTAAATGGTCTTTGTACAGCTAGAGTAAAGTTGGCAACTTTCTGGCCAGAATCAATGATTGTCATCTTTACATCATCTACTATACGACCCACGAGTATTAAATTATTGAGCATTATTCTATAGATCCTCCTTTCCTTCACCAGTGATAGCTTCATTATAATCCATCATCTCATAAAATAAAAATGACCAAAACAGGTCATTTTTATTTTTTTCAACTTCTTTTTTCCATCATGAAGCAAAAAAAGGTTATTATTTACAGAATAAAACAAATTAAATTCTACATATGAAAAAAATATTCGCCTTTTGTAGATTTAAAATATTTTTTTGTTTTATTTTTTGTCATTTTGATACAAGCATTTTTTTGTTTATATTGTGCTTATTAGCGTAGCGACTAAATTATTCACTTATGAAACAAAAAACGATTTAAAGTTAATTTTCAGGCTCGTTTTCTTGCTGTAAACTGCTATCCTTGGTTTTAAAGGACGCAATTTCATTGGGAAAGATCAGATAACTACTAATTGCTTGTTTTTGAAAATACTTCAGTACCGTGTTAATATCTGTAACTTTTAGTTGTTCCAACAATGAAATCGACTCTAAAATATCACAATTTTTCAAATCATACTCGATAATTAAGGAAGCAAGAAAATCCAAATTGTTTAGTGATTTAATGAAACTTCCTAAGACAGCTTTTTTGAAACGCTCAAACACTTTTTCACTTAATACTAAATTATTCAATGCTGGCAAACGATGGATAATGCTTCTTCGTAGTTGTTTGGGATCATGAGAATCAGCGTTCACTTTTATATATCCACAATGATTATCGAAATATACCGAATAATGAAGATGATTGGTAATTAATTCTTTATCGAGTAATTTTTGATAGTAACTTGTTGAAGGACCTATTGATGCTGCAAGAACAATTTTCAATAATATTTCTTCTATAATGACTTGATTACGAGCAAACTTTTGGGCTGGTATTTTGACGCCAACAGCGACGTTTGCCAAAGTGATATCCATACGATATCTACCATACTTTTTACCTACAATGTTGTCTTCAAAACCGATTTCTCTGATGATAGGAGAAAATTTTGGATACACTTTTTGTTTTTGATGCTCTATTATTGTATTAATCATATGCTCATGGTCTACACGACCAACAATAACAAGTTCCATGTTCGCTGGATGGTAAAATGTAGAGTAGCATTTTTCAAGGTCTTCCTTGGTTATTTTTCTAACTTCTTTTATCGTTCCTCCAATATCGTATTTCATGGGATAACTTACAAATAATTGATTCATTAATCCATTATGAAGTCGATCACTAGGAATATCTAAATACATTTTCAGTTCTTGAATAATAATATTTTTTTCGGAGGCCACATTTTCATAGGTAAAATAGGGATTTTGAACAAAATCAAGTAGAATTTTTATTCCTTCACCAATATTTTTTGCTCCATTGAATAGATATACTGTTTGAATATAATCTGTATAAGCATTTGCTTCCAGTCCTAACTCTGCCAATAAGTTTGAAGCATCCGTTCCATCAGCATTGGCAAATAGTTTATGTTCTAAAAAATGGGCTATTCCCAAAGGGACTTCTTTCATATCTTGTTCCCCCAAGGGAACAAATTTATTTGTTAGAGAACCAAAATGAACACCTAGATAAACAAATGTTTTGAAAAAATCAGGTTTAGGTATGACTTGTACTTGCAAACCATTCTCTAGTTTATGAGAATATACCACTTCATTAATTTGACTATATGTCTTGTTTTCCATTTCTCACCTACCACTAAGCAAATAAATTGTATCTAGTTTAATCCCCAAAGCAACTTGTTTAATATTAGAGACTGTAACGTTTGCTATTTCTTCAATTTCGGTAGCGATTGTTTTTTCTGTTTTTGTAAAATAGTTGTTTTGTAAATGAGCAATCAAGTTGTAAGGACCATCTTCAGTTTCTTGTAATTCATTTAATAGGGATTCCTTAGCAATCATGAATAATTCCTTGTCAATATCACCATTGATATATTTATTTAATTCTTCTGTGATTATTTTTATTGTCTGTTGGTACTTATCGCTATCTATCCCTGCTGTAATCATAAATAATTTATTGTTGGCAATATCATGAGAAGAAATATCATAAGCCAAGCCATGTTTTTCACGAACAACTCGAAATAAATTGGATGAAAATAAACCACCAAACATAGAATTAAACACCAAAAAAGCAGGATAAAGTGGATCAAGGCTGTTGATAGCCAAACGGTACCCCATTACTAATTTTGCTTGTTTAATTTTTTGAATTTCTTTAATCTCTCTAATGCTTTTAATTTCATACTTTCCATCATTTACAACTTCAAGATTTAATTTCTCATGATTCATTTGTTTGAAAGCTTGTTGTAATTGCGATAAGATACTGATTTCTTCAATATCACCAACAACATAAATGGATATTTCATCCTTGTTCATCATTGACAAATATTCTTCAAATAAAAGTTCGGGTGTAATCTTCTCTAAATCAGCAATCGAGCCATTTGCTTGTACCCCAATAATCTCATCTTTACACATTTCTTCAATCAAACGGCGAAAAGCAAAGCGACTCTTGTTGTTATATACCTTTTGCATCGATTCTTTTAATAATCTTTTCTCTTCATTAAATTCTTTTTGAGAAAACTCATGATTATCAACATAGGGATTAAAAATAGTATCAAGAAGAAAATCAATTGCTTTTTTTGTTAAGTTTTTAGCGTTCATCAAATTTTTTTCATTCACAACATCTAAAGTAAAAGAAATCAAACTCGTACGATAGTATCTTGTATAACCAACACTGACTTCAGCATTGTATAAATCGCAAGATTTTTCAACTGCTTTCTTTTTTGTATTATATTTTTTGCTTGAGTTTCCCAATACGCGCGCTAATAATGCTCGACTACTAGCATTTTCTTTGGTGAATTGATTTGCAAAAACGATTTGTATCGAAATTGTTTTAAACTTTGTTGTCTTCACAAAGAAAGTTTCGATGTTATTTATTTTTCTTCTTACTACTTCCATTATTATGCTCCTAAAATCTTCTCCAGACTTATAAAAAAGCGGTTCCCCGCTTTATATTGCTGCATCTAAGGCTATTTCCATCATTCGATTAAAAGATTTTTGTCGTTCCTCCGATGTTGTTGCTTCATGAGTAACTAGTGAATCGGAAACAGTTAAAATGCACGCTGCTTTTTTATGTAAATGACGTGCATTAGCAAACAAAGCAAATGATTCCATTTCTACTGCTACACATCCATATTTATCACGAACATCATGAAATACATTTCCACAATCGCGATAAAAGACATCAGAAGAATGAATAATTTCATTGTAAACAGGAAAACCCAGTTTAGCAGCACTTTCATTTAATTTTTTATTTAAATAACTATTCGCATCTAAGATGGTTTCATCATAACCAAAAGCGACTTTTGCATATGTTGATTCGCTAAAAGCACCTGTAGCAATAATCACATCGTAAATATTAATTTTTGGTGAATAGGCTCCACAAGAACCAATTCGAATGATATTTTCAACACCATATATATCGAACAACTCATAAGAGTAAATACCGATGCTAGGCATTCCCATTCCTGAGCCCATAACAGTAACTTTTTTACCTTTATAATAGCCAGTAAAACCAAACATATTCCTAACATGATTTATTTTCACAACGTCAGTTAAGTATGTTTTTGCAATGTATTCTGCTCTTAGTGGATCACCAGGCATTAAAACAGTTGATGCAAATAAATTTTTATCATTTACTTCAATATGAGGAGTTGCCATATTTATTTTCCCCTCTCTTTTAACTCTTTCATGATTTGGATACCAGCACTAGTACCAATTCGACTGGCACCAGCAGCAACCAATTTTTCTAAATGATCTAAGGTTTTTATTCCCCCACTCGCTTTTACGCTCATATCCACTAGAATTGCACCACGCATCAAAACTACATCAGCAACTGTGGCACCACCAGTACCAAAACCAGTCGATGTTTTCACAAATTGTGCTCCTGCCAAAGCTGCTGCTTTGCATGCTTCTGCTTTTTCAAAGTCATCTAAATAGCAAGTTTCAATAATCACTTTAACCAAACGCCCTTGCGCACTCGTTACAACTGCCTTGATTTCTTCATATATATAATCGAAATTATGCTCTTTCGCTTTTCCAACGTTAATGACCATATCAATTTCTTCAGCGCCATTATGAATCGCATCCATTGTTTCTGCTTGTTTTATTGCAACTGTATTTGCTCCCAAAGGAAATCCAATCACAGTACAAACTAAAACATCAGATCCAGCTAACAATTTACTAGCCAAACTAACATGAACAGGATTCACACACACACTAGCGAAATCGTATTCTAACGCTTCGGCACACAATTTATTCACATCTGCTTCTGTAGCAAAGGCCTTTAAAATAGTGTGATCAATTAATTTATTATACATGATACTACCTATCGATCAATAAAATCGCTAATGCGGATTTCTTTAAAGTTTTGATCAACAATAGCAAATTTACGTAATTTATTGATTGTTTTACGGGCAGCACGTGCCTTTTTTGCTTTTAAAATATACATATCTGGTAAGAAACCGACGATTTCTTCAAGATATTTACCAACGATAGCATAAAAATCAGCTCTTCTAACCATGAATTTAACATTTTCTTCATCGTTGATACAAATATAATCTAAATGAGGTGGAAATACCGTTGGAATACCAAAATTCCAAGTACAGCTAATACCATGTTCATTTGTTGTTTTATCAATTAATGGTTCACAATAATTAACATCAACTTCATTATGATAATATTCTCTTAGGCTATCAACAGTTCTTTGATATTTACAAATTTCGCTTAGTTTTTCTGTATCAATTGGAATTTTATTTTGCAAACCAAATTCATCGATATAAGCATTTCTAGTTTTATCGAATAGACTATACAATTCAACTAAATTAAATTGTCTAACATCCTCAAATGTATCGCTATAAACAACCAATTCAAATTCTTTACAAAGTTTTTGAGCAAAGCCTAATATTTCTTTAGCAATAAAAGTAGGGATTAAAATTGGTAATTCTAACAGAAAATTAACGTTTGTATAAGCTGGATCTAGCTTATATATTTGGTTAACGCGACATCTCTTTGTAATCAAATAACGATAAGAAGACTTGAACTCCTTATCTACATAGCGAATTTCTACTTCATCTTCTGAATAATAAGTTTTAAAATTGGGATAATTATCAAAATATTCCAACAACTTCGAATAATCCAATCGACCTAAACTATTTTCCCTAAAAAAATGTATATTGATAGCCATTTATTTTACCTCCACATATATTTTAACTATTTTTGACATCTTTTGTTTCCTACTTTCTAAATAAATCCCGTTAATAAGCCGACAATTGTTTGATATAGAATCAGTCCAATCGCTGGAGTGAAATCAACCATCCCTATTACTAGAAGTCCCCTAAATGGCCATAGATACCAATTTGTTGCTTTTCTAATCAAACGAGGGATTTTATATTGTTGTAACCCTGGTAACCAAGATAAAATCACACCAAGCATCATAATAAACCCATATCCCGCTAATAAATAATATAAGGTGTTAATCATGTACTTTAAAATCATCTAGTATCCTCAACATACTGTTGCAAAGAGCCATCTTCAAATTCCTCCTTGCGACCAAACAAGAATAATTTATTGTCCAATTTGAATATTTCTCCTTGCGTTGCATAAACAACTCCTGATATGAATGATAACATATAGTTAGCTTCATCAGAACTAATTTGATCAAAATTAGCGAGAATCGCTTTTCCCCCTAAGATGATATCACACATTTCCATTAATTGCTCCTGTGAACTATTCGCAACTGTAAAATATTGTAGGCGATCAAAGGAAGTTAGCAATCCTCCTGGTTTTTTAGTACTTTTATTTCTATTATTATAATCGCTAAATTGAATGGTATTAACTTGCTTTTTCTTAAACAATCCCATGATTTCCTCCCTATGTTAGAAAAACTCGCCCTAATCTTATCATCGTAGCTCCATATTGGAGAGCAATTTTATAGTCGTTAGACATTCCCATTGATAATTCATGGCAAGGAGCATATGGCAAATTCATATCTTCAATTTCCTCTTTTAAACGTTTCATCTTTTTAAATGATTTATGAATGATTTCTTCATCAAATGTCATTTTAGCGATGCACATTAAACCAATCACTTTTATTTTTGGGCAATTCTCTAACTGCTTAACAAAACTTTTTACTTTATTTGCTGGAACGCCTTGTTTGTTGGGTTCCTCTGATATATTTACTTGGATAAAACAGTCCAAAGGTTCATTTAATTTCTTGTTTAACTCAACTGCTAAAGAGTAACGGTCTAAAGAATGTAGGCAATTGATTTTGTTGGCAATGTCTTTAATCTTGCGGCTTTGAACCACACCGAAAAAATGCCAGCCAATATGTTTATAATCTTTTAAGGCACTATATTTTTCTAAAAACATGTCTGTTCTATTTTCACCAATTTCACTAATTCCAGCATCAATCAAATCTTTTGTTTCTTCTAAATTCATATACTTTGTCGCTGCGATTAACGTAACATTTGGATAGTCTTTTAAAAAATCTTTCACCTCTTGAACTTTTTCTTTCAATCCCATAAACCCACCTATAAATCTTTCTGACAAAATTTTACTCCGAATATATCTATTATAACTCGTTATAATTATTATACATCTTTTTCAAATTTTAATCAAGTAATTTTACGGCAAATCTTCAGCACTAAAAAGAATGAAGTGATCACCAATTAATTTTGCCAATGAATTGGTGTAATTTTGTTTGCTTTTAAAAAATCATTGGCCTTTGAAAAGTGTTGACAACCAAAAAAGCCAGCATAAGCAGAAAGTGGGCTTGGATGTGGTGCTGTTAATACCAAATGGTTAGGATTTGTGATTTTATCCATTTTAGCTTTTGCATTATTTCCCCATAAAATGAAAACCATTGGCTTTTCTCTAACGTTTAATAATTCAATAACTTTATCAGTGAAAACTTCCCATCCTTTTCCTTTATGAGAATTGGCCTGATTTGCTCGCACAGTTAAAACAGTATTCAGCAGTAAAACTCCTTCTTTTGCCCAACAAGTAAGGTCGCCAGAGTCGTTCATGTTAATATGGCAATCATTCTCTATTTCTTTATATATGTTTTTTAATGATGGTGGTATGGTAATTCCTTGTGGCACAGAAAAACATAGACCATGAGCTTGTCCTGGTCCATGATAAGGATCTTGGCCTAAAATTACTACCTTCACATCCTCATAATCGGTTAATTTTAACGCTTTGAAAAGATCGTACATTGATGGATAGATTGTACTTGTTTTGTATTCTACTACTAAAAATTCACGTAGTTTTAGATAGTACTCTTTTTTGAATTCATCTTTCAACAAGTCATCCCAATGATTATGAAATATTACCATAAAACACCTCATAGAAACATTATAAAGTTTTTTAATCCCTTTTTCAACAATTCATTTCAAAAAAAACATTTTGTAATAAAAAAAGTCACTATAAAGTAAATTATAATGACTTTTTATTTGATATTATTTGATACTTTTAAATAAAACAATGCCATTTGTTACTAGTAAGCAAATTATACAAATAATAACTGTAATATAAATTGCAGGATACATTCTAACTAAGTTTTCTTGTTTTAGTTGCCGTAAGAGAATACCCAAAAAAGCCCAAATAATTACAAAACCATAAATATAATCTTTTTCTTTGATAATCCAAAACAATGATATTACCAATCCGACAACCAAAACAACAACAGTCATGATAACAGCTAATGTTGTGTATGATGGAACACCTAATTTTACTAGCATGATGGTAATATTAGCAATCGTAGCAATTGTAATCCAACCTAAATAAACGGAAAAAGCTGCATGAGTAATAAAAGATTGGGTAATGGTTTTTTTCGCTATGAACAGCAGTGTTATCAGTAAACAAATCATAATAACGGTCGACAAAATCATTTTATCATAGTGCCAAGCAAGTAGCCACAAGCCATTCAGTAAGGAAGTAAGCGCAAATAATAGATTGATAAAAACAAAAAGTTGTTTTGCATCTTCATCTTCAATCTGTTTTATATTTTTAAATTGTAGAATAAGAAAAATTAGTAAAAGTATATAAATGAGACCCCAAATAGAAAATGTGATTCCTGCTGGTTGAAATAGATTGGGATATTTAAACGAAACTGCACCAGTTGCGATGCCATTTAATGGCAATGCATTTGCAAATATATTCATTACAATCATGAATATATACATCAATAACGCAAGTGAAAAGGAAAATAAAACCATATCTTCTTACCTCTCTATACATTATTATATCATGAATGATTTGAAATATAATAAATTTTATACAGATTTAAAATAAAACAACAAGTTATTTGCCAATTGATTACAAATTTTTTAAATATTCAACAAGTTAATGGATTGAGCATTAAACAAAGAAAATCATATCAGTCCATTAGATAATCTGTTTTTAGGATTATTGATATTCGTTATTTTCAAATAAAAAAGTCATTATTATAAAATTTAATAATGACTAATCTCTAATTTGGAGGCTCCAGGCGGATTTGGACCGCCGATCAGGGTGTTGCAGACCCTTGCCTTACCACTTGGCTATGGAGCCGAATGAAATTTTTTGATATCTCAGCATTAGACATTATATCAAAAAAGAATATTAATGTCAAAAGAAATTATGCTTTTTTAGTAAAAAAAGAAAAGAGGTATGGGAATCACCCCATACCTTTATCATAACTTGATAAATTGGTCAACATTAATAATAAACAATGTCGCCCCTCCAACAATTACTTCGGTAGGCATTGTTGAAACGAAGCCAAA
>JAQUVC010000032.1:0-2509 GCA_028693535.1 Bacilli bacterium | reverse complement strand
CCTAATTTTTCAGCAGCATCAGATTTTAGTAAGCCTTCAAAATCAACTTGCCCTGTCTCTTCATCAATGTAAGAGGCTACCGTTGAGCCAACTTCTAGGATTGCTTTAAAATCTTCGCTTGTTAGATCATCTACTTGAATAAAATCTTGAACTTCTTCAGGTAATGCTTGTTTTACAGTTGCTACAATTAACTTTGTATTATTGCCTAGAAGTGTCGATTTGAATAACTCATCTACAAATGCAGAAATTCCTTCTGTTGATAGATCACTAAAGTCAATTGAGCCATCTTCTTTAATCACCAAGCCCATCTCTTGTAGGGCATCAATAATACCACCAAGATTAGCAATTTCACTACCCCAATCAATACCATCTAAATTGATATCTTCCTTACTAATTCCAAATTGAGTAAATATTTGCTCAAAAATAGGACCATTCAAAACAGCATTTGCACCAAATGAGCCAATCATATCTGAAATGCCTAAGCCACCAAGTTTATCCATAGCACTACCTAACATTGCTGAATCGGCATTTAGTAATGTTGTAAAGATATTATTTTCTTCTCCCTCTGGTTGTTCATCAAAGAGACCACTTTTACCTAAATCAACAACCGCACTGGCTATTGTGCCTATTTCCGCAGCAATATCAATCTTTTTAACATCTTCAATGATTTGGGCGATGTCCTCTTGACTTAATCCAGCTTCGCTCAATTCACCGATAATGTCTTCATTATTACCAACATATTCAATTGCAACAGGTGCAATGACATTTAATATTTGTAATTCAGAAATTTTTCCAAGAACTGAATCAAGAACTGCGGTGTCTAGATTAGAAATGGTATTCATATTAATAATACCACCAGTCGCATTATATATTTGTACATATGCTGATGCCATTGTTTTTATTTCTTGACGTAATTCAACTTGCACATCGCCATATTTAAATTCTAGTAATTGATCAAACAAGGCTTCATCAATACTCGATTTTTCTCCATCCTCAGAACCACCAATTCCACCAATTTGGCCTAATAGGGAATCCCCTCTAAACTGTGACATAAAATTAAACACTTCTTGAAATTCTGCAAGTGGATCTTCTGGTTCTTCTTCAAGGAAAAGATATCCATTGGTTGTTGCCGCTTTAAAATGATAACTAACTTCCGTTTCATTGCCAGCAATTGCGCCAAAGCTATTCCCAATGGAAGTCAATCCAGCAAAAGGAATGGCAACTAACACCGTGATGATGAAAGCGAATGCTCCTCCCATCACTGCTCCGCCAAAACGGGAAGCAAAACTTTTCTTCTTGATATTTCCCTGTGCGTCTTTTCTTCTTGGGCGAATGATTAAATATATAATCCAAAATACAAACTTAAATACAGTCAACGTTAATATTAACCAAACGAGCATGAGGATTAATCGAAAAGCAGAAAATGCCAAGGCAAATACTAAATTATACGTTTCTGTTCCCTCAACCATCAAAGAACCAATGGTTGCATCCATACTTCCAACAATTACTGGAAGTGTTTCTCTAATTGTAGTTAAAGCACTACCATTGATACTCAAATTAAATGAAGAAAAATTATAATCTAAAAGGAATTCAATGATCGCTGGCATTAAAAACCATCCTAACAACATTAATCCAATAAAAACAATTAAGTTGTACGTAGTTTTAAACATGCCTTTTACAAATCCCGATATCACGCTTATTGCAAAGATTGCAATAACAAGGTAATCCAATGTTTTGATGATAGTACTACTATCTAGATTGATGATACCACCCATTTATTTCTCTCCTTATGTCCTTCTTAAAGACAAACAAATTATAACATACCTTTTTTTATTTGTAAATATGTCATAAAAATATTCTTTTTGACATTATTTCATAAAAATGATAAAATACCATAACATGAGGTGTTAATTATGGATTTCAGTAAAATTGAACTCTTCCTTCTCGATATGGATGGGACGATTTATCTCGATAATGATTTATTTGATGGTTCTATTGATTTTATTAATGCTATTATTGCAGCAAAGAAAAAATACGTCTTTATGACAAACAATTCTTCTAAAAGTAAAAAGGCATATTTAGATAAATTAAACCATCTTAATATTCCTTGCCAAGAAGACAATCTGTTTACTTCAGGGATGGCCATGGGAGAATTTTTAAAGGCCAACTATCCTCATAAAACAGTATATTTTCTTGGAACAAAATCTCTAGAAGAGGAATTAAAATCTTATGATGTCGCTCTTGTTGAAGAAAATCCCGATATTGTAGTTGTTGGTTATGATCGGGAATTGACCTATCAAAAGTTGGAAAAAGCCTGTCAATTTCTTGATGACGGAGCAATTTTTCTGGCAACTAATTGTGATTTAGTGTGTCCAATAGCCAATCATCGTTACGTTCCCGATTGTGGAAGTATATGTCACATGCTAAGTGTTGCAACCAAAAAAACTCCAACCTATATCGGTAAACCTAGTCCGTATATGATTACCCTTCTTGCTGAAAAGATGAACGT
>JAQUVC010000031.1 GCA_028693535.1 Bacilli bacterium | reverse complement strand
CAAATCCAAATTTTTGTCCTCGCATTTTTAAATATCCGATGACCATTTCCATACTAGAATCCATTTGTGATTGGTGACACTGAATTGCCGCCACTTGCTTTAAGAAATCTTCCACGGTTAAGTCAATGATAGCATTGACTCGAGCAGTATAGTAGTACCCTAAAGTAATTCCTCGTGGTAATATGGTGTTTTCATCAATCTCTAAACCATGTCGACGAGCTGCATTAGGAAAAGATGCTGCTACTAGCGATCTTCTTGTTGCTTCACCTACATTTAAATGATCAGGATGCGTTTCGTTTGGTAATAGAGGATCAGGACATAATACCAAATCTGGTTTCACCTTGATAATCATTCGTGATATATCCGATGCCATTCTTACCGCATCATAGATCCCACCATCAGGATACTCTAGAAAGTAAACATCTTCGACTCCCATTAGTTTTGCTGCCGCAATAGACTCTTCTCTTCTAATTTTAACGAGATCCACTATTTTAACATGATAATCAAGCGTTCCACTTCCACCATCTGTGCAAATCAAATAGGTTACTTTGTAGCCATTTCTAATTAAGCGACTAACAAATCCGCCAGTACCAATCTCAATATCATCTGGATGAGGACCCACAACCAAAACATTTTTAAAATTAGCAAGTGAAGGTATTTCTAGTGCTTTTTTAAACATTTCTTCCATAATATCTTCTCCTTTCACTCTTTTTATATCTTCTAAATTATCTATATTATATCATATTTTATTCTATTTCAACAAAATATATACACTCTATCCTTGATTTATGTTATAATTTTACAGGTGATGAACAATGAAAATGAAGGGCGCACAACAAGCAATCCAAGCAATGGAAAAATATATTGTCATGACTATTCAAAATGGTAAGGCACTATTGTTTACTTTAAAAGAAGATTCCATTCTTCTTGTCAATGACTATATTAATACCCTATTAACAAAAAATGATTTCTTATCTTTATTTGAAGACTCAGAATTTACAATCTACAAAAGCCTTGATGAGCATGAGGAGATTAATCAAGAACATATCGTTTACAAACAATAAAAAGCAGTATCTCAAGAGAAAAGATACTGCTTTTTATTATGCTTTTATACTTAAATAATGTAACAAATTTTGAATAAATTTACTGCCAGGAACACCGCTTAAATTCGTAAGAAAAATAAATTCCACATCTAAACTCGGGATGAAACCAACCACCGTATTTGTGCCAATGGTTTCTCCACAATGATAGATTATTTGTCTATCTTGACGATGAATGATTCTAATTCCTAAACCATATTCGCTATTTTTACCATCAGGAAGAATATTAGGAACAAACATCTGTTTACTAAGAGCATCCCTTTGGAGAAAATGTAACCAGTTTATTAAATCGTTCACCGAAGCGTACAAACCTCCATCTCCAATTGTTGCACTACACCAATATTGATCATTTAACAAGAGATCTTCAGCGACAATTTTATGACCATAGGCTCGATTAGTAACCTCCGTAATCCCTTCATAATTAACGAATGAATTCATCATATTGGCTAGAGTAAAAATCTTTTTTGTAATATATTGATCCAGTTTCATATGTGAGACTTTTTCTATCACTAAACCCAGTAAAACATACGCCGTATTGCTATAACGATACATTGTTCCAACTTCGAAATATAGTTCTGTTTGCGTGTTCACATAAGCGAAAACATCAGCATCAACAATCTGCGCTTCCGTATGTGGCATATCCTCATAATCTTTTATTCCCGATGTATGATTCAACATATGAATGATTTTAATTTTTTCATAGCAATCAGGTAAGTCTGGATATAGCGTCTTCAATGTTGTCTCATATTGTAATAAGCCATCCGCTACCAATTGAACAACTGCTCGGGCAATAAACTGCTTACTAACAGAGGCTAACCGGAAATTGGTATATTTATCAATATAATCCGTATGCGTTGTTATTTTTCTTCCTTGGTATCGTTCAATGATACTATTGCCTATTTTAAAATAAAAGGCATATCCCTGATTCTGATTAATCACCAAATCGTTTAATAAAACATCCTCAATCTGATCAATTGTTTTTATTTCCTTAAACCCTTCAGCAAGAGTCGGTGGCACCATACGACTTAAATAGGAAACAATAACCGGTAAAGGTAAGTAACGCTCTTGGGGATTGAGATTTCTCTGACGAACTCTTTGACAACAAACTTCATAAGGAATCGTAAAATAATGGGCAACAAGATCAAAATCAACACCATATACCTTTACTGCATCAACATATCGTTTTCTTACTCTTGGCGTTATACTCGTAGAATCCGCAACAACATCCATTCCACTTTGTAAATATTCAGCACATAAGCGATATACTTCCGGAAAAATTTTTTCCTCACTCCAGTCGGGATGAAGGGTTCTAACCAAGTCGCTTGATACTATCTTAGCCCCAAATTCTTCACTTAATTTTTTCGTATAAGTTGTTTTTCCACTTCCTTGAATTCCTATCATCATATGCAGTGTACTCATAAATCCCTCGCTTTTTCTATCTTTTTTATCATAAAAAAGACTAAAATTTTCATCTTAGTCTTTATATTTATTCTTTATCTTCCATATCGACTTCTCTTATTAATAATTCTACAAGACGAATTCGCCGATTTTCAACTTTCTTAATGGTGTATTCAAGTCGATAAAATATGTGAACTGGATTCTCAATACTCTCTTCTTCATATTCAGCATCAAATGTTAATTTCATACCTTCATATGGCGTCACTTCAGAAGCTTCATAAAGCATTCCACCGATATTGGCATATTTAGAATAGGGAGGAAATCCTAGTTTTAATTCTTCATATAGTTCTTCTACTTCCATATCTGAGGATAATAGATATTTATTCTCATCAATTTTCGTAATTTTTTCTATTTCTTCATCATCATATTCATCATATATTTCCCCAACCAACTCTTCAAGAGCATCTTCCATCGTAACAACTCCGCTTGTACCCCCATATTCATCCGATACAATTGCAAAATGCGTTTTTTCAATTTGCATTTTTCGTAACAAGTCGTCAACTTTCGTGCTTTTAGAAACATATAATGGCTCTGACAATAGTTTCCTAATGTTAACCTCTTTATTTAGGATAAGTGTAGCAAAAAAATCTCTTTCGCGTAGTACACCTAAAATGTGGTCTTTGTCGCCTTCATAAACAGGCATTCTTGAAAATTGATATTCAAGAAATTGATCGCGGATTTTATCTATCGTATCGTTAATCTCGATAGCAATGATATCCACGCGTGGCGTCATAATATCATAAACTGTTTTTTCACTTAAATCAATTGCACTTTGTAATAATTCAGCATTGTCTTTATCGATGACACCTTCAGTTTCCATTGTATCAATGATAGATTCTAATTCATCCTCTGTTACCATTGGCGAAGTAGCATTTTGTGCTTTTTTCTTAAACAAGCCTTTCCGCAACTTAATAAATAAATAAGTGATTGGCCATAATACCTTTATTAATATGAACATAACTCCCGAATTCCGTAGTGCTGTTTTTTCAGCGTTTTCTTTGGCATTCGCTTTGGGAATAATTTCTCCAAAGGTAAGAATAATGATCGTCATTAATACAGTGCTAATAATATTAGACCATGTTGGATTTAAAATGGTTTGACTTGCGATGAATGTTGCTACTGTCGTTGCAGCAATATTAACAAAATTATTTCCAACTAAAATAGTTGTTAATGCAACATCGAATTTTTCTGCAATATAAACAGCTTTTTTTGCACCCTTTTTCTTTTCTTCCAAATAATTGCGCAATCGAATTAAGTTAACACTTGAGTATGCCGTTTCTGTTGATGAGAAAAATGCTGAAGCCATTAACAATAAAATAAATAATAGTAATAGGGCTATACTAAGAGCCCAATTGTCGGCTAAAAAATTAAAATCAAATAATTCAGCCAAGTATATGAGAGGAACCAAAAAACATCACCTCTGTCCTTCTTTTTGGTTACTAATGATTATATCAAATAAAATATGATTTGTCAAATGATGATATTATATATTCGCCTTATTTTCTGGTTTTGGTGTTGGTGAAAATTTCCTCATTAGAAAGAAAACAACAACGGATGCGATTACCATCATAATTGACCAAAATTGAGAAGGAGAAAGCTGACCAATGAATTGTCCACGATCATCATCTCTAATAAATTCAATAAAAAATCGAAATATTCCATACCCTAGTAAATATACACTGATATTATATTTAAAATTCTTTTTCAATAATAAATAGGATGTGAGACCAAACATCAAAAATAAAAAGATGGCTTCAAATAATTGGGTGGGATAAACAGCAACTCCTGGTCCGTAAGCATAAAAAGATGGTGACCCTTCAGGAAATACCATTCCTAGCCAAGAATCCGTCGGTTTCCCATAACAACATCCTGCTGAAAAACAGCCAATTCTTCCAAAACCATGAGCGATTAGGATACAGCAAGGAATAATTGGTAGTACATCTATGAGCTTAGAGTTATATTTTTTTCTACCAAAAAGCCAATAACCTATTAAAAAGGATATGGTTCCTCCCATTAACCCACCAAGAAAAGTAGTACCACTCGTCATTTTGAAGCCCATTTCCGGATTAGAAAGATAATCATATAATCCTTGCCATGCAGCAGCAGCAATAAATCCTATCGCAATAGCAATATAAGCATTGAGTTCAACAAAATCCAAAAACTTTGGATCAATTCCTATTTTTTTACCATAAACTCGTAATGCAACGATACAAAGAATAATACCTATTGCAATGAATATACCATATAAACTGATTCCCCAAAATAATTCATGTGGATACATAAAATCACCTCATTTATATGGATTATTATATCATTTTCATCTTCTCTTTTCAATAAAAAAAGGAAATAGATATCAAATCTACTTCCCATTCAAATTGAATTAATAGTTTTTTTCTAGCAATTGAAAATATGCTTGGGGATGATCGCATACAGGACAAAGCTTTGGAGCCTTTTTACCATAATGCAGATGTCCACAATTTGAACATTGCCATACTTGTTCGTCTTCACGAGCAAATACTCTATCTTTTTCAACATTGTTTAATAAAGCAAGGTATCTTTCTTCATGTTCTTTTTCGATCTTAGCAACTTCTCTAAATAAGAAAGCAATTTTAGTAAAACCTTCTTCTTCTGCTACTTGTGCAAAATTTTTGTACATTTCTGTCCACTCATAATTCTCGCCTTTTGCAGCATCAAGTAAGTTTTCAGCGGTAGTGGCTACACCTTCGTGTAACAATTTGAACCATATTTCCGCATGCTCTTTTTCATTGTTTGCTGTTAATTGAAACAAATCACTTATCTGAACAAAGCCCTCTTTCTTTGCTTTTGAAGCATAAAAAGTATACTTGTTTCTTGCCATTGATTCCCCAGCAAACGCTTCTAATAAATTTTTCTCTGTTTTTGAACCCTTTAATTCCATAACTTCCTCCTCATATTTTATCTTTTACATCTTAAAGACTATGTTACTAAATCTCCATTATTTGTTTTTCTTTGTCTTTTCCTACTACATCAACATTTTCAATAAATTTATCGGTTGATTTTTGTGCTTGTTCATTAAAATATTTTAAGTCGTCTTCAGAAATGGCTTTATCCTTTTCCATTTTCTTTAATTGATCATTCACTTCTCGACGAATGTTACGAATAGCAACTTTGGCATTTTCAGCTAAAACTCTAACTTCTTTTGCTAAGTCTTTTCTTCGCTGCTCGGTTAATACTGGAAAATTAATGCGAATTACAACTCCATCACTTTGAGGAACTAAATTTAAATCGGCTAATTGAATTGCTTTTTCAATATCTTTTAGAGAGCCCTTATCGTAAGGTTTAATCACGATTTGTTGTGCTTCAGGAACACTAATAGATGATATTTGATTTAACGGTGTTGGAATACCATAATAAACAACAGAAACATTATTTAACACACTTGGATTTGCTCGCCCAGTTCTAATTAAAGCAAGTTCTTTTTTCAGCGCTTCGATGGTTTTACCCATCTTTTCTTCACCCATACTAATTACTTTTTCTGGCATACATTTTCTCCTTTTCTATTTATTATTATTACTAATTAACGTCCCAAAAGAGAAATCATTTGCTGCTTTCGCAATATTCCCCTTTTTGTTCATATCGAAAACATAAATATCAATGTTATTTTCTGCACATAATGTTGCGGCGGTTAAATCCATCACTTCTAAATGATTTTCTAATACTTCTTCGTGTGTTAATTTGATAAATTTCTTTGCATCACCATTGTTGCGAGGATTCTTATCATAGACACCATCGACTCCGTTTTTAGCCATAAGAATCATTTTGGCACCTAGTTCTGCAGCTCTTAAAGCAGCAGTCGTATCTGTTGTGAAAAAAGGAATCCCGTTTCCACCACCAAAGATAACGATTCTATCCTTTTCTAAGTGTGATAAAGCTTTTCTACGAATGTATGGCTCTGCTACAGAGGGTATTGACAATGAAGTCATAACTCTTGTATCACATCCGAGTGTTTCTAGTGCACTTTGCAATGCAAGAGCATTTAATATTGTTGCTAACATTCCCATGTAATCAGCACTAGAGCGCTCAATGCCGCAATCAATGGCATCTCGACCACGCCAAATGTTACCTGCCCCAACAACAACGGATAACTCCGTGTTTCCCAAGTTATACAAATCCTTAATCTCTTTGGCTATTTCTTTCACCTTAATATGATTAATTCCCTGAACTTCACCATTCCCCAAAGCCTCGCCACTAATTTTCAAAACAATTCTTTTTTTCTTCATTCTTTTCACCTTTCAAAAAAAGGCACGTCAAATATACGCGCCTTTAGGATTTTAGTTGTTAACCGCTGCCATTACTTCAGCAGCAAAATCGTCTTTCTTCTTTTCGATTCCTTCCCCAACTTCAAGGCGTATATAAGTAACAATATTAGATTTATTATCTTTTGCATATTGTCCAACTGTGATATCTTGATTTTTAACGAACATTTGATCTACTAAACAAATGGTCTTTAACATCTTTTGTACTTTACCTACAACGATTTTATCAACGATATTTTCTGGTTTACCTTCATTCAACGTCTCTTGTCTTAAGATTTCTGTTTCATTAGCAAGGAAATCCGCATCAACTTTGCTTCGGTCTAAGTATTTTGGTGACATAGCGGCAACGTGCATACAAATATCTTTTGCTACTTCAGCGTTATCTCCATCTAAAACACTAAGAACTACAATTCTGCCACCCATGTGTGAGTATGCACCGAAAATTTGACTATCTGTTTTGGTGAATACATTGACTCTTCTTAAACTTATTTTTTCACCAATTGTTGCGATTGCAGCTATAATTAAATCTTTTACTGTACCTTCAGCTGTTTTGGCTTCTAAAGCTTCTTCATCATTTTTTGCATCACTATTCAACACAGCATGTCCAATTTCATTTACATAATCTAAAAACTTTTGATTTTTAGCAACGAAATCAGTTTCAGCATTCACTTCATATACAATCGCTTTATTACCAGCAATTGCATAGGCACAAACACCTTCAGCAGCAATACGGTTTTCTTTTTTGGCTGCTTTCATGATTCCTTTTTCTCTTAACCATGTAACAGCTTCTTCAATATTTCCATTTGTTTCAACCAATGCTTTTTTACAATCCATCATACCAGCGCCAGTAATATCGCGCAGTTCTTTTACTAATGCAGCACTAATCATATCTTTCCTCCTTATTCAGCAGTTTCTGCCTTGTTAGGGGTTTCAACAACT
The DNA here is from genome assembly GCA_028693535.1 of Bacilli bacterium. GTDB lineage: Bacteria > Bacillota_I > Bacilli_A > ML615J-28 > CAG-698 > JAAYBG01. The sequence continues at coordinate 4,025 of JAQUVC010000031.1, read as the reverse complement.
GTTTCAGCTTTTTCTTCATTTACAACTTCAGGAGTTGCTTTTTTTACTCTTTTTGGTTTTTCAACTGCTGGAATTTCATTTACTTCAATTGGAGCTGCAACTTTTACAGCTTCAACCTTTGGAGTTTCAACTTTTACAGCTTCAACCTTTGGAGTTTCAACTTTTATAGTTTCAACCTTTACAGCCTCAACCTTTGGAGTTTCAACTTTTATAGCTTCAACCTTTACAGCCTCAACCTTTGGAGTTTCAACTTTTATAGCTTCAACCTTTGGAGTAAATCCTGGTCTTGGAGTAGTTTCTGGTCTTGGAGTGTGTGGACGTGGTGTGTATTGTGGACGACCTTCACGGTTGTCACGACTATCACGATTGTCTCGATATCCTCTTTGATTTCCACGACTATCTTTATCACGATATTGTCTTCTAGGACGCTCTTCAGGTGTTGGTTCATCGGTGAATTCAATCACGATTGGTGTTCCACCTTGAGCTTCAACAACAGCATTTGCCATTGTTCCTACGATTAATTTTACTGAACGAATTGCATCATCATTAGCTGGTATAACAAAATCTACCTCATCAGGATCGCAATTTGTATCTACTAAAGCAAATACTGGGATTCCTAACTTACGTCCTTCCGCAACTGCATTGTGTTCGCTCTTTGGATCAACAACAAACATTGCCGCTGGAAGACCTTTCATATTTCTAATACCACTAAAATATTTTAATAATCTATCTTTTTCTTTGTTAAGTAGGATTACTTCTTTTTTAGGTAAAACTTCAAAAACTCCATCTTCTTCCATTTTTTCAATTTCAAAAAGACGAGCAACGCTCTTACGGATTGTCTTGTAATTTGTTAATGTACCACCTAACCAACGTTGATCAACATAATATTGACCACATCTTGTAGCTTCTTCTTTGATAACATCTTGTGTTTGTTTTCTTGTACCAACAAATAAAACTGTTCCATTGTTTTGAACAATTGTAAATATTTGTTTGTATGCTTCTTCAACTAACGTTGCGGTTTTATCTAAATCGATAATATAGATACCATTACGTTCACCGAAGATATACTCTTTCATTTTAGGGTTCCAACGGCGAGTATTATGACCGAAATGAACGCCTGCTTCTAGCAATTGATTTTTTGTAATAACTGACATTTTTTTCATTCTCCTATTTTTATTTTGTTTGGCCTCCACTATTTTCTACGGACCCCGCTCCATTCAACGAATGCACTTGACGACGCCCTCCAATAGTGTGTGTATTTTTTTATTGCCTTACATATTATAACATAAACATTTATTATTTGCAAACATTTTTTACCAATGGTATTTATTTTTTAAACGATTTATCGTTTATCATTTATCAGCCGTTTTTTTCCGCTTCTGGCAAAACTTTTTCCTGTGATTTTGGTAGCTTAAAAAGATTCATTTTTGTAAATAGTTTTGTGAAAAAATCGATTAATGGACCATATATAAAAACAGTAATAATCGAAGCAATTCCAAAAACACCTCCTAATAGCCATCCTATGGTAAAAAAGAAAGCATCATTCACGATTTTAATATATGCAAATCGCCAATTCTTTTTTTCTTTGATTGCAATAAGAATGCCTTCAAATGGTGATAATCCTACATTAGCAAACATATATAATGAAATTCCAAATGTTCCCGCTAAAAAAGCTAGGGCTAATGTTAGCGCACTCCCCCAAAATGTGATTGGAGTCGGTAATATGTTGGCTTGGAGAATCATATCTACCAATGGACCCAATAAGAAAGCAATAGCAATCGTACCTAAACCAATTGACTTTCGATTGACAAAGATAATGACAATCAAGACCAACAAGTTTGTAATCATAATTGCAATGCCTACTTTGATATTTAAAAATGTTGCAACCCCTTGATTAAAAACCATTAAGGCGTCACTACCATAGTTTGCGGAAACGAGCATCGCTCCTCCCAAAGCCATAAAAGAAACTCCTACAACAAGGATGATGACATTCCGATAATATTTTTTGATTAATTCTTTTACTTTTATTTTGTTTTTCATTTTTCTACCTAATTCCTTTAAATGCTTGTATATTTTACCACAGACAACAAACATTTCCAAGAACTATTTGTTTTTTCTATTGGTGCTGCCAATACCACCTGCTCTTTTGTTTACAATCATTTGTTCATTATCAACTATTTGATATTTCATAAAAATACCTTGAGCAAAACGATCGCCTTGATGCAAACAAACTTCTTTATCACTAGTGTTTTCAATCGCAACTAGAATATGCCCTTCATTATCAACATTATTATAATAATCGCTATCGATAATTCCTACTTGGTTTCGCAAGCGTAATCCCATTTTAAAGCCTAAACTACTGCGAATCACAATCATTAAAAATTCATCACTTGGCATATATGCTTTTATACCAGTACTAATGATAACTGCTTCGTGAGCTGCTATCATTAATTCATAGGGGAGATAAAAATCATATCCCGCAGCATTTGCTGTTGCTCTTGATGGCTGTTTAATTTCTTTGTATTCTTCACTTTTCCTTTTCTTTACATATTCATTTATTGTCACTAATTCAAAACCACGCATATTATTTGTCCTCTTGCTTTTCTTCATCTCTTTTTGCTTTTGGATGATATTTCATATATTCCTCTTTTATTTTTTCCAATGATACATGGGTATAAATTTGGGTTGTTGATAAATTAACATGTCCTAACAATTCTTGGACACTACGTAAATCAGCTCCATTATCAAGTAAATGTGTGGCAAATGAGTGGCGAAACATATGGGGAGATACTTTCAATCCTACCGATGCTTTCTCTGCTAAGGTATTCAGTATGACTCTCACTCCACGAACAGTCAAATCACTTCCGCGAAAATTCAAAAACAACTTGTCGGTAACCTTACCTTTTTGTCGCGCCATTAATTCTGATCTAGCAAATGATAAATAAGTTTTAATTGCAGAAACAATTCCATGATACAAAGGAACATATCTTTCTTTAGAACCTTTTCCCATTATGATAATAGATTGATTAAAAAAATCAATATCTGCAACCTTTAAGGAACACAACTCGCTAACACGAATTCCCGTCCCATATAAAAGCTCTAATAACGCTGTATCGCGTTTACCGATGATAGTTTCATTATCAATACAACCAAACATAGCATCTATTTCTTTTGGATAAACCTGTTTGGGAAGACTACGATCTAGTTTAGGCGATGATAGTTCCGAAAATAGATTGACATCAACCATTTTTTCCGCTAAAAGAAATTTATAAAAACTACGAAGGCTGGATAATTTTCGTGCTATTGTTTTAGGACTATATCCTTTTTTCACCAATGTTGATTTGTAAAAACGAGTATATGTTTGTTCTAATGAAAAAAGATCAGAAAAATCATTTTCCTTAAGAAATTTTCTAAATTCATTAATATCATTAATATAATTCAAAACTGTATGTTCAGAATAACTTCTTTCTTGTTCAATATAATCTTTAAACATATAAATAGCATCAAGTTCGTCCATAAAATTCTCCTTTTAAGATAGAAATCAATGCGAGACTACGTTCTGCATAAGCCATTTTACGATTATATTTTTTCATTTTTCCTTCTAAAGGAGTAAAAATACCATGGTTGACATTCATTGGTTGAAAATCAGTGTTATAAGTACTAATGTAATGACTCAATGCTCCTAATGCTGTTTGCGAAGTAAAATCAATCAGTGGTTTTTCATCAAGCAACCGAATCATATTGATAGCGGCTACCATACCACTACTAGCACTCTCAAGGTATCCTTCCACACCAGTTATTTGACCAGCAAAAAATAGGTCTTTACGCTTTTGTGTTTGATAATAGCGATTTAAAACCTTCGGAGAGTTGATAAATGTGTTCTTATGCATTACTCCATAACGCACAATTTCAACATGTTCCAAGCCAGGAATACATCTAATAATTCGTTTTTGTTCTGGCCATGTTAAATGTGTTTGAAAGCCAACAATATTATATAACGTTTTCGCAGCATTGTCTTGACGCAA
>JAQUVC010000030.1 GCA_028693535.1 Bacilli bacterium | reverse complement strand
TATGCGGAAGCTGATAAAGTAGGCATTTGGCATGGTGTAGGTCCTTTTGATATTGCAACAGGAAATCCTTTAAAAGAATCAAAACCGGGTCATTGCTCCTGGAGTATTGGAATTAGTGAACTGTTGTTTCAAAAAGCACAACAAAATCCCTTGATCAAGGTCATTTCATCGGCGACTATTTGTGGTTCAGAACTCAACCAATTTGTTCGAGAACTACCTGAACAAATTATTGATGTTGGTATTAGCGAAGAAAATGCTGTTGTTATGGCTACCGCCATGGCCAAAGAAGGCTTAATCCCCATCATTCCCATCTATGCTACGTTCTTACAACGCGCCTATGATGAATTGAGTCACGATGTTGCTCGTACCAATGCCCATGTCATTTTTTTAGTCGATCGAGCAGGAATTGTAACAGCAGACGGAAATACCCATCAGGGAACATTTGATATTGCCTTCTTAAGTCATTTACCGAATTTTATTATTACCATGCCCAAAGATTTATCGCAAGCAGAAGCTCTCTTTGACTTAGCCTTAATCACAAAAGCACCTTTTGTGATTCGCTATCCAAAATACAACACCAAAAAAATCACAACAGAAACGACTATTACTTTGGGAAAATGGGAAGAAGTCCTACCATTACAAGCGATTAATGTTGTTACTTATGGACCAGTTGTCGATAAATTTAAAGAGATTATTACCGAAGACGGAATAACCCTTGGTTTAATCAATGCGTTATTTATTAGACCTCTTGACGAAGAATTACTTAAAAAATTAGCCCATAAAAAGATAATCGTTTATGAAGAGGTCATTGGCGAAGGCTCTCTAGCTCAAGCAATTGCCTATCATAATACAATAAATAAATTAAATATCGATATCGATGTATATAATATCAAATATGGATTTCTAGAAGTAGGAACCGTCAAGCAAATCAAAAAAGATTTGGGTTTGGATATTCGTGAAATCATAGAGAAATATAGGTGACATATGTTAACATCATTACTTGTGAAAAACTTTGCAATTATCGATAATATTCATATCGAGTTTGCTGATAAAATGACCGTTTTAACTGGCGAAACAGGAGCAGGTAAATCTTTAATTATCGATGCCATTGGTTTGTTATTTGCCAATCGCGCTTCTTCAGAATTGATCCGCCATGGGGAAACAAAAGCCATTATTGAAGGTGTTTTTACGCAACTCAATCCAAAACTAATTCATATTCTTCAAGAAAAAGAAATTGCCATTGCTATTGATGATGTCTTAACCATTAAAAGAGAAATCTACGATAGTGGAAAGAGTACTTGCCGCATCAATGAATATAGTGTTTCTCTAGCTACCTTAGCAGAAATTTCTGAATATATTGGTGACATTCATAGTCAATTTGATACACAAAAATTAACAAACCCAAAGAATTATTTATCGTTTATTGATGATGAACAAATTGCTTTGTGGTTGGATACCTACACCAATGAATTTAAAACATATCAGCGTTATTTGAAGAACTATCAAGATTTAGTCGCTCAAGAAGCCTTGGGAAAAGAAAAACTTTCTTTTTATCATTATCAAATCGATGAGATAGAAAAAGCAAAAATCAGTGTAAAAGAAGAACAAGACTATCACGAACGAGCAACTATTTTAAATAACTATGAAACCATTGTGAGTAGTATCCATCAATTCAATGATTTGTATGAAGAAAATAATCTATTAAATCACATTTATCAAAGTATCGCCTTATTGAGTAAAGTAGAGAAATTTGATAAGAAGTACACCGATTATCGGAGTCGTATTGAAGATAGTTACTATAACTTAAGCGATGTCGTGACAGAAGTCTTGGCTGATTTTAAAAAGAGTGATATTGACCTTCAAGAATTAGAAGAAATCAATACTCGCTTGGGTCTGTATTCTGATTTAAAGCGTAAATATAAAATGACAACCGCTGAAATCGTTGCTTACTATGAAAAAATTTCGCAAGAGATTAATCAAATTGAAAACTTTGATGCTATTCTAGCAGATTTACATCAATTAGTGGAAGAACATTATCAAAAAACACTGAAATGGGGAAATCAAATCAGTGAACATCGTCGCCAGTTGGCTTCTAGCTTTGTTACGAAAATGAAATATACATTACAGGACTTACAGCTAAAGGATGTTCAATTTGATGTGGTGTTTACCCAAAATCAAGTCGAATTTAAAAAAGATGGAATTGATACCATCGATTTCATGATTTCCTTCAATAAAGGGGAACCTTTAAAACCACTTGCCAAAGTGGCTTCTGGTGGTGAACTTTCTCGATTTATGTTAGCTTTAAAAACCTTAGTCTCGCATAAACTGGAATTACAAACCTTGATCTTTGATGAAATTGACAATGGTGTTAGCGGTGAAATTGCCTATAGCATCGCTAGTAAAATCAAAGAAATTGCCAATACCGCCCAAGTTTTATGCGTTACCCATTTACCACAAGTAGCAGCCATTGCCAATCATCACGTGAAGATAAGCAAAAAGGTCATCAATCATCGCACGATTACCGAAATGGAAAGTCTGTCGTTCGAAGAACGAATCGATGAAATTGCCATGATGATTTCCAATGGACAAATTACAACTGCAAGCAAAAACTTAGCAATGGAACTCTTAAAACCACAAAGGTAAACAATAAAAAAAGCCGTTTTTCACGGCTTTTATTTTTAAATCTGTGTTAATAAATAAATTAAAGCAAAGATTCCTCCAAATAATGTCACAAAGGCAATGGCAATGGCAAATATTTTACCGATGAGCGTATTGCTTGGGCTCTTTTGTAATTCGACTTCAACACCACCATCTAATTTTGTCTTTGTTTTAATAAAAGGTTTTTTTTCTTTTTCGTTCTTATTTTTTTTCACTTTTATCACCTCGAGAAGTATGTTATAATATTTACATCTGTGATTATACCACAATTATTTACAAAAGGAAAGAAAAATATGAAAACTTCACGAATAATTTTACATATTGATATGAATTGCTTTTTTGCTTCTTGTGAGATTGCTGAAGACCCTGATTTATTGAAAAAGCCTGTGATTATTGCTCATGATGACCCTTTTCAACGTGGGATTGTATTAACGGCAAGTTATGAGGCGCGATCTTTTGGCATCAAAACTACCATGCAAGTTCGGGAAGCCTTTCAGTTATGCAAAGATATTATCGTCATTGAACCCGATATGGAACTCTATAGTTCCTATTCCGATAAATTCTATCAATATTTGTTAACGATCACGAAAAAAGTTGAAATGGCGAGTATTGATGAAGCTTACATGGATCTTTCTGATTATCAGGGTGATGTTGTCACCTTAGCCCATCAAATTCAAGAAACTCTCCTTAAAGAGCATCGGCTTCCATGTAGTATTGGAATTGCTCCGAATAAGTTTCTTGCCAAAATGGCGAGTGATATGCAAAAACCTTTGGGAATTACGATTTTACGTAAACGAGAACTTAACAAATATTTGTGGCCATTACCGATTGAAGAAATGCAAGGGGTCGGCAAGAAGACAGCCCCCAAACTCCATAGTATGGGAATCAAGACCATTGGTGACCTTGCTGATCTGCAAAATTTTAACAGCTTGAAACAAAAACTCGGCCATATTTATGCCACAAGCCTTCATCAACGTGCCAATGGCATTGATGATTCGGAAGTCGATTCTTCAGGTAGTGATACTGTGTTTTCTGTTTCCAATTCCCATACGTTTGATCGTAATATTTATGAAGAAAAGATTCTGAAGGATACATTAAAAATATTAACCAATTCCGTGGCAAATCGTCTCCAAAAGAAGAATTTAAAGGCCTATACCATCGGTTTACAATTAAAATATGCGAATTTTCGCCAAATCAATCGCAGCCAAAGCCTAGAAAATCCGACTAATGATGACTATGATATTTATAAAATCACAGAAGCCATTCTCGATGAAAACTTTGAAGAAGGTTTGTATGATGTAGATAATCAGCGCGATAGTACCTGTATTCGCTTGATTGGTGTTTTCGCAAATCGCGTTGTGGAATTAAAAGAACAACCTATCCAACAAATTACCATTTTTGATAATCTAAGCGAATTAGAAAAAAAAGCAGAGTTGAAAAAAATTCTCGATGGCATAAAACAAAAATTTGGGGATACCACAATTAGTCAAGGATATTATGAATATCCAGATAATCGCAAACAAAACACGGATTAAAATATTTCTTTTCAAAACCCTCGAACAGTGTTATAATATAAAATAGATAAATGGAGAATCAAGAATGAACATAGGAAAAACTGAGAAATATTGTGTGGATCGTGAAACAAATTTAGGATATATATTAACAAAAAACAATGATGAAGAAGAATACTTCTTACATCATAATGAATGTCAAGGACGAAAATTGTTCCCTGGTGATTATGTAGATGCATTTTTATATGTAGATAAGAAAAATAGGGTTGCAGCAACCCTATGGAAACCTCTTATTGACATGGATCATCCTGGTTTGGTCGAAGTTGTTGGGATTAATGATGACCTAGGTGTGTTTATTAGCATTGGTATCAGCAAAGATGTCTTACTTTCTAGTGATGACTTACCTTTAAAAAGAAATTTATGGCCTAGAGAAGGAGATAAAATTATTTCTATTTTACGGACAAAAAATAATAAACTTATTATTAAGGTGGCAAATAAAGAACAAATTCTTCGCGCCAAAGAAGATGAAATATTAACTGAAAATACCAAAGTGACTGCGTATGTGTATCGCATTACTCCCGATGGAGTTAATGTTGTAACAGAAGGCAATAACATTGTCTTTGTCTATCGGACCAATATGCGCCGTGAATATCGCTTAGGAGAAAAAGTAGAAGTAAGAATCATCAAGTGTAATGAAGAAGATTATAGTGGTTCTTTTATCGAGAACAAAGAATTCCAGATTAAAGATGATCGTGCAATCATTTTAGAATATCTTCGCAATAACAATGGTGTTATGCTCATTACAGAAAGCAGTAGTCCTGATTTAATCAATCGCTTATTCAAAATGAGTAAGGCAGCTTTTAAAAAAGCACTTGGCAATTTATACCGAGATCATATGATTGAGATTGAAGAAGACAAAGTAATTTTACGAGAAGAATAATTGACATTTATTTTATAATAAATTATAATAAATCATATTATCATAATTTAAGCGATTTATGAGGAAGAAAAGTACTTGTTTGATGATTTTCAGAGAGAGCTGCTGGTGGAAATGCTTACTATAAGGACAAGGAAAGACAACTTAAGAGATCAATTAATTTATTAGATAGAAAAGTGCATCACTACAACGATAGTGATGAATTAAGGTGGCACCGCGGAATTATTCGTCCTTAAGAGAGTTCTCTTTTAAGGACTTTTATTTTAAAGATAGGAGCAAGATTATGAGTTATCAAAAATTAAAAGGTACCCTTGACTTTTACCAACAAGAAGCAGCTAAAATGCGTTTCATTGAGGAAAAAGCCAAAACAATTCTTAACACATTTGGTTTTGAAGAAATCATTACGCCAATTATCGAACCCACTGATGTTTTTGTTCGTAGTTCTGGTGATAGCAGTGATATCGTGAACAAAGAAATGTATACATTCAATGACCGAGGAAATCGCAGTATTACTTTGCGTCCTGAAGGTACTGCTTCTGTTGTGCGTAGCTTTTTAGAAAACAAATTATATGTGAATTCACCCCTAACAAAGCTATATTATTGTGGTCCGATGTTTCGTTATGAACGTCCCCAAGCAGGAAGATATCGTCAGTTTATGCAATTCGGCATCGAAGTATTTGGCGAAGGCAGTGCCTTTTTAGATGCTGATGTCATCATAAGCGCCTATCAACTGCTAAGCGCTCTTGGAATTAAAGGGATTCAATTAAAAATCAATACTATCGGTGATTTTATTTCTCGTAAGGACTATGCAGCAAAATTACAAGCATATTTCGCTGGGAAAATGGATGATTTTTGTGAGGATTGTCAGAAGCGTTTGACCAAAAATCCGCTTCGAATTCTCGATTGTAAAGTAGATGCTAATAAAGACATCGTCCAACAAGCACCAAAAATCAAAGATAGCTTATCAGCTGCCTCCCTATCTCATTTTAAGAAAGTCACTGACATTTTATCGATGATGCAGATTCCTTATCAAGTCGATGAAACATTGGTCCGTGGACTTGATTATTATACCGATACGGTTTTTGAATTTATCTTGGCTGTTCCTGGTGAATTACAAGGATTAGCGATATGCGCAGGGGGGAAATACGCCGATTTAGTCAAGAATTTCGGCGGTCCTGATATTCCTGGAATTGGTTATGCCTTTGGAATGGAACGAATCATGATGGTCATGAACAGTCAATCCTTATTCGTAGATACTTTCAAGAAAACTGATGTTGTCATGATTTGTCTTGACGAAGACTCTAAGAAGGTAGGCTTGGCATTTGCCAATCATTTACGTAGTGAAAATTTGACTGTTGAAATGGACTATAAGAATTATTCATTAAAACAACAATTTAAATTAGCAGATAGAGTGAATCCTCGATATATCCTTATTATTGGAGAGGAAGAACGTACAAGCGGAATCTTTACGATCAAACACACACAAAAAAATACCCAAGAAAAAATAAAAAAGGAGAATATAGTTACATATATTAGTGATAAAAACAATGAGAACTCATAATAATGGTGAATTAAGAATTAAAAATGTCGGTGAAAATGTCGTTTTAGCTGGTTGGGTAGCAAAAAAAAGAAATTTAGGGGGCTTAATTTTTGTTGATTTACGTGACCGAGAAGGAATCACGCAAATCGTTTGTAAACCTGAAAATAAAAACTATCCTATTTTAGAAAGTGTTAGAAATGAATATGTCATCAAAATCGTTGGTAAAGTGATTGAACGGGAAAGTAAGAATAAAAACATTCCCACTGGTGAGGTTGAAGTCGACTGTCAAGAAGTTTCTATTCTTAGTGAGGCTGAGGCAACACCAATGATTATTACGGATGAGACAGATGCTTTAGAAGATGTACGAATGAAGTATCGCTATCTTGATTTACGTCGTCCAAGTATGCAAAAGAATTTGATTTTACGTCATAATATTACAAAAGCAGTTCGTAATTACTTCGATTCTAAGGATTTTATTGAAGTAGAAACCCCTGTTTTTGGAAAGACAACTCCTGAAGGAGCACGTGATTATTTGGTTCCTTCACGCGTTAATCCAGGTAAATTTTACGCTTTACCTCAATCACCCCAATTATATAAACAATTATTGATGGTGGCAGGATTAGAAAAGTACTATCAAATCGTAAAATGTTTCCGCGATGAAGACTTACGTGCTGATCGCCAAATGGAATTTACACAAATCGATGTTGAGATGAGTTTTATTGACGAAGAACATGTGTACCAAGTTATTGAAGGCATGTTGAAGAAAGTCATGAAAGAAACAAAAAATGTCGATATTGAAATTCCGTTTCCAAGAATTTCATTTGATGAATCCATGGATCGCTATGGTAACGATAAACCAGATACCCGTTTTGAGATGGAGTTAAAAGACATTACCGAACTTGTAAAGGATATCGATTTTAGTCTTTTCAAAAATACAATCGCTGAAGGCGGTATCATCAAAGGCATCAATGCAAAACATGCTGCTAGTAAATATTCCCGTAAAGAGATTGATCGTTTAACTGAAGAAGTAAAAAAATATAAAGCAAAAGGCTTATTATGGAGTAAGTTTGAAAACAACACGCTATCAGGACCCCTTGCTAAGTATTTGACTCCTGAGGTGTCTTGCTTGTTAATGGAAAAATTAAACATGACAGAAGGCGACATCATTTTTGTTGTTGCTGATACTAAAAATATCGTTAATGCTAGTTTAGCATACTTACGAAATCTATTGGGAAAAGAACTAAACTTAACCGATCCTAACAAATTTAGTTATATATGGGTTAATAATTGGCCTTCATTTGAATTTGATGAAACAGAACAACGCTATATCGCTGCTCATCATCCATTTACTTCACCAAAAGATGAATTTAAAGATCAACTTCTAACGCATCCAGAAAAATGTTATTCTAAATGCTACGATATCGTTTTAAATGGCTTTGAACTAGGAAGTGGTTCGATTAGAATTCATGATCAAAAAGTACAATCCGATATGTTCAGAGCAATCGGCTTAACAGAAGAAGAAATTAAACAAAAATTTGGTTACTTTGTTGATGCCCTAAAATTTGGTACTCCACCTCATGGAGGAATTGCTCTGGGACTAGATAGACTAGCGATGATTTTATCTAATTCACCATCGATTCGTGATGTAATTGCCTTCCCTAAGAGTGCCAATGCGATTTGCCCAATGAGTGATGCTCCAACAACGGTTAGTGAAGCACAATTGAAAGAATTAAAGTTAGAAATTAGAAAATGAACGATAAATTAGTTAGATTACAAGCTTTAGTAGGGGAAGACAAATTAAAAAAAATCACCACTGCTAAGGTGGCGGTAATCGGTCTTGGTGGTGTTGGTGGAGAAGCTTGTTTGGCACTAGCAAGATCAGGTGTGGGAACACTGATTATTCAAGATTTTGATATTGTTGTAGAGTCAAATTTTAATCGTCAAGTGGTTGCTAATACTGATACAATTGGCCTTACAAAAGTGGAAGTCATGGCCAACATGATTACTAAAATCAATCCCAACTGTCAAGTAATCAAATTAGCTGAAAAATTTGATCAAGCAAGTAATTTATTTACCTATGACTTTGATTATTTAATTGATGCCATTGATAGTGTTGAACAAAAATTGCTGCTCATGCAACAATGCTTACATCGTAGTATTACCTTTATCAGTTCCATGGGAACCGCTAAGAAAATGGACATCAGCAAATTAATCATTACTGAAATTACCAAGACAACCTATGATCCATTGGCAAAAGTAATCCGTAAACGTCTTCGTGAAGAAGGCATAACAGCTAAAATGGATGTTCTTTCTTCAACGGAAGAACCATTAACCAAAGGACAACAACTCGCTTCCTATATGCCAGTAACGGCAACAGCGGGATTGATGCTTGCTGATTATATCTTAAAAAAAATAATAAAGGATGGAGAACACTTATGATTCTAACGAGTTGGTTATTACAAGCAGGAATTATTCTCGGTGTAATCGCCTTATTCTTAATCACATTTATATTAAACAGAAAAACGAAAGCACCAAAAGGGGTCGACCTTCCTGATAAATGTCAAGTTTGTCAATCCGATTCTTGTCTCATTAAAATGAATGATGTGAATACTATAAAAGCAGAACTAAAACAACAGCTTGAACAAGAATGTTCAAAAGAGGAGGAAAAAACCGATGAAAAGAAATGATTATATTTCCTGGGATCAATACTTTATGGGCGTTGCTTTACTTTCAGCAATGCGAAGCAAAGATCCTAGTACTCAAGTAGGAGCATGTATCGTCAATCCTCACAAGAAAATTGTGGGAATTGGTTATAATGGCTTTCCTTTTGGTTGTGAAGATGATGAATTCCCATGGGATAAAACAGGAAACTTTTGTGACACAAAATATCCTTATGTTGTTCATGCTGAACCAAATGCGATTTTGAACTCCATTTCGAGTTTAGATAGATGTAGTATTTATGTTACACTTTTCCCTTGTCATGAATGTGTGAAGTTAATTATCCAAAGTGGTATCAAAGAAATCGTTTATATGGATGAAAAATATGCTGGTACCGAATCAGATATTGCTGCCAAACGGATGCTAAAAGCAGCAAATGTGAATTGTCGCAAAATAGACATCATGAAGATTCTTGTTGAGGACAAATCGTGAAAGAGTTTTTTACTAGCGGTTGGCGTAACTTTAAAAAAGCATCTATTGTTACCAAGTTACTGGCTTTTCTTGGGATTGTAATTTACCTATTTATCATATTAATTACCTTTATTAAAGTCGATTATGAGATTATTACTCCCGGAAGTATCAACTATACTGCATCCTCAGTAAAAGTAGAAGCTGAAAACGAAACTGGATTTATCTATACCGTTGGTGTTTACACCCATACCCGTATTTCTGTGGTTCAATATTGGCTTGCCAAGAATAATGAAACCTTTGATATTCAAGTGTATGATCCAACGGTTGATTTAGATGATGAAGCACAGCGTAAATTTGGTACAATTTCTAAGGAAATTAGTATTAATAATGCCATTATCAATGCTTATCAGGAAGCTGCAAAAATAGATGCTACCATCGTTTTAAGCAAAGAATATAAAGGGGCAATCGTCAGTGCGATTACTCCATATGCGAAAACAGGATTAGACTATTCTGATATTGTGATCAAAGTAAACGATCAATCATTTACGAATATTGATGAATTTCGGATGCTAGTGACTGATTTTTATGATGCCAATCCCACAAAAGATATCAAATTTACTGTGATTCGAGCAGATTTAGAAAAAGAAGTTTATGCTTCTTTTATTACCGATGACTCAGGTTATGTTAGTTTAGGAATTGCTTTTTATGACTATTATAAATTAGATTCTGAGCAATCAACTCCTAAATTTACGATTGTTGATCCTTATTCATCGATTGGAGCTTCTGGTGGAGGCATGCTTTCCTTATCTGTCTACAATGCCTTGCTACCTGGAGATATTACCCAAGGGAAGAGAATCGTTGGTACAGGAACCATTGAAATAGATGGTAATATTGGCAATATTGCCGGTGTGAAACAAAAAATCATCACTGCCAATAACTACGATATTGATATCTTTTTCATTAATGAAATAAATTATGAAGAAGCAAAAGCTGAATATGATCGCATTGGAGCTACATTTGAGCTTGTAAAAATAAATAATTTTGCTGATATCATTACATACCTACAGGAAATGGAGGTAAGCAATCATGAATAATCAGAGTTTATGGTCTAGAGGGAAAGAAGAAACAAAAAAATTCTATGATATCAAACTAAAACGGTCCACAAACATCATTACTTTTATTTTTGGCTTAATTACAACTGTAATCATCATTTTTCCTTTTGCAGCTTTATTATTAGAAGTCTTGGAAATGAATTGGTATAAACCTCAATCAATGGTTGCCTTTTTATCTCTAGCATGGGGTTTATTAATGATTAGTAATGGATTATCAAATTTCTTTACAGTGAAACTAGCAAAATGCTATGCACGGGATATGCTTGAATTACAGGCAATTGATGAAAATGCTATTTTATTCTATCAATGTTTAAACATTGGGTTTGGTATTTTTATCCTTGCAATCCTAATTTTCTTTGGAATATTGAGGTAAACAAATGAAAGGTAAAACTATGATTATCGGAATTCTATTAATGATATTGTTTATTGTCATTGATCAAGTAACAAAAATGGTTGCTTTCAAATACTTTTCACTCCTACAAACATATAAGTGCATTCCTGGTTTGTTTCGTATTAGCCTTGTTGAAAACACTGGTGGTGCTTGGGGACTCTTGAATGGGAAAATGTGGTTTCTCATCGGTATTACTATTGTTTCGCTGGGGTTATTTGCTTATTTAATGAAAGACTTTAATTTAAAGACAAATACAATGTATAGTATTTGCTTAATCCTGATAATCTCGGGAACAATCGGCAATTTCATCGACCGTATTGTGCTAGGATATGTTAGAGATTTTCTAACCTTTGATTTTATCAGTTTTCCTAGTTTTAATTTCGCTGACATGTGTATGACAATTGGAGTTATTTTATTGATGTTCGAAATCTTGTTCGGAGCTACTGGTAAAAAATGGAGTTAATGTACTTTGTTTACCAACAAGAAGAGCCTATGCGCTTGGATAAATTTCTCGTTAGCGAAATTGATGATATTTCTCGGAATTTAGTGCAGATTTATATCAAAGATGAT
>JAQUVC010000144.1 GCA_028693535.1 Bacilli bacterium | reverse complement strand
CGAAAGGTTCCACTGTTGGCGTGAAAGGTCGGTTATCAGCAAAAACGATTGATGTACAAGGAATTAAAGTAAAAACTTTGGATGTCATTGGCGAAAGAATTGCCTTCATTAACATGAAGAGAGAAGAAGAAACAAAATAAAACAATGCTTTAAATTAACAACTAGACATTTTTTACACGTTAAAGCCTACTATTAGGCTTTTTCTTATACAATAAAAAAACTGTTAACAAATATTGTTAACAGTACTTTTTTAAATGGAGCAGGTAACGAGGATCGAACTCGCATCTTAGCCATGGCAAGGCCACATAATAGCCATTATACGATACCTGCATCAATTTACTAGTAATATTATACCAAAAATAATAGTTTATATCAAGCCTTTTTTTAAAAAAGTGTTTGAAAAATTAAATATTTAATTTGCCATATGAATATGCTATAATGAAATAAAGTCATATACATTAGGAGAAGAGACTATGCAGTTGCCACCTAAAATTAAAGAAATTTTAAATATTTTTAAAAAACAGAATATCGATGCCTATGTTGTTGGTGGAGCGCTAAGAGATCTTATTTTAGGGAGGAAACCGAGTGATTTTGATATTGCTACACCTGCATCCCCTCAAGTAGTACAAGATCTCTTCCAAGATTATCGCTTGGTCTTGATCGGAATAAAGCATGGAACTATTGGTGTCTTTTTTAAAACGATCTATGTTGAAATAACCACATTTCGTAAAGAAGAGGATTACCAAGATCATCGCCATCCAGAAAAGATTACCTTTATTCATGATTTACAAACCGATTTAAGTCGTCGTGATTTTACAATTAATGCCTTAGCGTATAATAATAAACTATTTGATTATTTTAATGGATTGCAGGATTTATCGCAAAAAGTTATTAGAACGGTGGGCAATCCTTTTCTTCGCTTTGAAGAAGATGGACTTAGAATCCTTAGAGCATTGCGGTTTGCTTCAACGCTTAGCTTTACCATTGAAGCAGATACTCGTCAAGCAATTTTTGCTCGTAAAGAATTGATTTTATTTTCTGCCTATGAAAGAATCAATACTGAATTCAGTAAATTGTTAATAGGAGTTGGAATTTATCAAGTATTATTGGACTTTTATTCTGTATTGGCCGTCTTTATTCCTCGTATCAGTGAAGTGATTCAACATAGGGAAGACGCTAAAAAGTTAGCTCTTGTTGTTGCTAGTATGGAAGCAACCTTAGTTTCTCGTTTGGCAGCTTTCTATTTTCTAGTAGCGGGTGATGATTTTGACTTTGTTTTTTCTGATTTGCAGCGATTACGTTATAGCAAAAAAAATTGCTACCAAGTGAAAGATATCATCTTTCTAGTAAATCATATCGATCATATTGATACATTACAAATAAAAAAAATGTTGAAAGTATATCATAAAAGTGCTATACTGACAGCAGTTGCAATCAAAGAACTTGTTAGCGATGAAGATTTAAGTGTTTTAAAAGTAAAAATAGTCGAAATAAGTAGTCAATGTAATGACTTAAAACAAATGAAAGTAAAGGGTGATGATTTAATTGATTTGGGAATAACAAATACACAGGAAATAAAGGAAATCTTAGAATATCTATTAAATGAAATTATGGAAGAAAGATTAACGAATGACAAAGACTTGTTAATACAAAAAGTAAAAGAAATAAAGAAAAATTAGGAGAAACATATGGGAAAAATCGATATTGCAATTTTAATTATTTTAGGTATTTTCGCGCTTATTGGCTTTGCAAAAGGTTTTATTCGTCAAGTACTATCGTTTGCCAATTTATTAGTAGCAATCATTTTAGCGTTTGTTGCCGTAAAACCAGTTAGTGTATTTTTATCAGGTACGAAATTAGCACCCGCAATTAATGAAAAAGTAGTTGAGTTCCTAGCATCAAAAGGAGAAATATTTACCACTTTGATTCCTGTCGGTGCCACAAATGAAGTCTTAGCACCAGCAGTTGACCAGTTAGGATTGCCTGGTTTCATTGATAAAATTTTAATTAATTTGGTTACGATTGATGAAACAACATATGGATTAACATTTTCTGAAGTGTTAGCACAAAAAATCGGTCCTATGTTGTTGATTGTTGTTTCCTTCATTGCTTTGGTTTTGGTTATTTTCATTATTATGAAAGTATTGGTTCACTTTATTGATTCATTCGTAAAGAACAGCAAAGCAATTAGTGGAATTAATAAATTATTAGGTTTTGCATTGGGATTCGCAAAAGCAGTGATCATTGTTAGTTTATTGATGTTAGCTTTATCAGCACTAGGTGGCTTTTTCCCATCGATTAACGAGTTTATGCTAACAGATATGAAAATAGGTTTAGAGGGATTTGGAGTTGGAAAATTCTTTTATGAAAAGAATCCTGTTTTATGGGTCTTTGATAATTTCATCGACTTGAACAAAATCATAGATAGTTTAAAACCAATTACAAATCAAATAATTGGTTAAACCATAAATAAAAAAAGCCACCAAACAGTGGCTTTTTTACTTTTTAAATTATTCTTTTTTAAGAATTTGATCAGTGATTTGTAATGGGTTATCTTTATAGAACAGAAGACCGATAAATACTGATAAGAAAGAAATGCCTGAGAAGACTAAGAATTCTTCCATCTTTGC
>JAQUVC010000029.1 GCA_028693535.1 Bacilli bacterium | reverse complement strand
GCTGACATTTTAGATAACCAATCATAATTGTCTACGCAAAACGCTGTTTTATCATCAAATTTAATGAAGCGAGAGAATTGGTTTTTAAACAACTTTCCCCACGCTAACACTGTGTCCACTGGATTCATTGCTCGCTCATTTTTCTTCCCTGTTGGATCACCAATCAAACCAGTTCCTCCACCAGTTAAAACAATTACTCGATGACCCACTTTGTGAAACCTCATCAATGTAACAATTGGAAGTAATGACCCAATATGCAAACTATCTGCTGTAGGGTCAAAGCCACAATATAGGGAAATCGGTCCTTCTTGTAGCCTCTTGTCTAACGCTTCTTCATCAATAATATCGTATATTAATCCACGCCATTTTAAATCTTGTAATAAATTCATATCGCTAAGTCGCACTAAAAAATGCTTTCCTTTCTTTTTTTATATAAAAAGCCCCTAGAATAATCTAAGGACTCAATTTTCTTAAGCGGTACCACCTTAGTTTTTAGAAATTTCTAAACACTCTTTTATGATAAAACTCCTAAGATGTATTTCTAGATTATCTTTGCTTATTCTTCCACCACGAAACAAGTCTCTTTATTTCAAATTTAATCTATACTAATTCTTAATCATCGTTTTTATTTAGTTGATTCGCGCCAAACAACATTATATGGTAATAATATTTTTTGACCTTTGCTTTCTTCGTTTCTCATCAATTCAGTTAAATAACTCATGGCTCTATTTCCCATTTCATAAATAGGAACTTCAGCACAAGTTAATTTTGGATTAGACAAGATAGCGTATCTAGTGTTTTGCATACCAATTACTTGGAATTGCTCTGGAACTTTTACTCCTCTTTTTGTAGCTACATTCATGAAAGAAATAGCCATTGAATCTCTTACTACCAAAGCAACATCGGGAATTCGTTTATCTAATTCTTCATTAAAAAACAATTCGTTTTTATTGATATCCCCACTTGAATAAATAATATCCACAGGAAGTCCCATTTCTTGCATTGCTCTTACATAACCTTTTTGTTTCATTTCGTTGAGAGCATATTTGTGTTCTGTTCCCACGAAAACGATTTTCTTGTTACCACGATTTATCATCGTTTTTGTTATCTCATAAGCACATTGCTCATAGTCAACACAAACACTACCGATTGTATCTTTTTGTGATAAAGAGTTAACAAATACAACTGGAACAGGTGTATATTCAATCTGTTGGTAGGCTTCTTTTGTCATTTCATCATTCATGAATAAAATTCCATCAACACTTGAAGCGATTACTTCACCCCACAGATCTCGTTCTTGCTCATGATCTTTGTTGATAAATAGACGAATAGTATAACCCATTTTTTTTGCTACATCATCAATTCCTTGAATCATTTCTGCAACACTTGCACGCGAGATTTCTGGAATGACAACCGCAACCGTTGTTGAACGGCGACTTGCTAGACCACGAGCATTGGCATTTGGCTTATATCCTTTTTCTTTGATGATTCGTAAAACCTTATTTCTAGTAGTTTCTTTTACCTTTTCTGGATGATTTAAAACTCTAGAAACTGTTGCTAAACTTACCCCTGCAGCGCCAGCTATGTCATAAATTTTACTTTGATTCATATTCTACCTCCTACCATCTACTTTATTATTTTAACATAGATAAATTATGTTTGCAAGTTTTTCATGAAAATATTTACACAAACAAAAAGATGCCGTTTTAAAACAGCATCTCAATTTTAAATATCTACCTACGCTCTTTAATACGAGCAGCCTTAGCAGATAAAGTACGAATGTAGTTAAGTTTAGCTCTTCTAACCTTACCACGACGAACAACTTCGATTTTATCTACTGCTGGAGTATGGATAGGGAATGTTTTTTCAACACCAATACCATATGAGTTTTTGCGAACGGTAAATGTTTCACTAACTCCTCCACCACGTCTTTTAATAACCAAACCTTCGAATATTTGGACACGTTCACGATTACCTTCTGTGATTTTAATGTACACTTTTACATTATCACCAGGACGGAAATCAGGAACATCTTTCTTCAAATACTCTTTTGTTATAGCATCAAGCAATTGTTGACTCATTTGTTTTCACGCTCCTTCTACCAATGCTCATTCCTATCTTCTACATAAATAGTAGCGGAGCATCGTGACTAGTTAATCTTATTAACCTTATATATTATATATTATTTATTCTATAAAAGCAAGATTTTTATTTCTAAATTTTAATGCTATTCGCAATTACATCCTGTTTCAGGAATATAGTTATCTTGTTTATCTTTCACATATTGATGATATCCACCTCTATAATAATACAAAGCGGTGTATCCTTCTACTTCTAATGCTTGCAACATATTCAAAGCATATCTATCATCACTAGTAATAACAACAATTTTTTGATCCTTGTCTGTATGCAATAACACAATTCCTTGTACTAATTTGTCGATCTTCATTTGATAATCTTCAACAATATCAGGACCAAAGCACATGAAACCGGGAATATGACCTTCTTCACACTCGCTATATAATCGCATATCATAATTAAGCACTTTTTCCGTAGTGATCAAAACATCGAAATCGTCAACATCCGTAATCACATTAATGCTTTTTTTATGACATCCTCCTAAAAATAGCAAAACAAATAGCAACAAGCTAATCTTTAATTTCATATGGTTCATCGTTTTCAATCATCTTTAAAAAAATCTTGTCTTCTGTAGTTAAGTTTGCTTTTTCTAATAAATCTGGTCTGTTTTCATAGGTCTTTTTTAAAGACATAAAGCGTCTCCACCTTCGAATATGTTCGTGATTTCCTGATAACAAAATATCGGGTACACTGTGATTTTCAAAAGTCACTGGCCTCGTATACTGAGGAAATTCCAATAGATTATTATCAAAACTTTCGACTTCAATCGATTCTTCATTTCCCAGCACTTCAGGAAGAAGTCTAACGACGCTATCTATCATTGCCAGTGCTGCAATTTCGCCCCCAGTTAATATAAAATCTCCCACGGATACTTCTTCATCTATATAATCAAGAATACGATTGTCAATTCCTTCATAATGGCCACAAATAAGAATTAAATGCTCTTCCTTCGCATATGAAAGTGCTGTAGTTTGCGTATATTTTACTCCGCTCGGAGCAGTGATTATTTTTTTTGCTTTGGTGTAATTCGGTATTGATCTTAAGCAAGAGATAATGGGCTGTACTTCAATAATCATACCCGCACCGCCACCATAAGAATAATCATCAACACGCAAGTTCTTTTTATCTGAAAATTGACGAAAATCATGTACGTTAATCACAACGGCTCGCTTTTCAATGGCTCTTTTTAAAATAGAAGAATGAATGATTCCCTCAAACATTTCTGGAAATAATGTTAAAATATCGATTATCATAGTAAGCCCTCAATTATACGAATAACGATGCACTTTTCCTCAAGATTCACTTTTTTAATATATTCATCAACAAATGGAATAAGAGCTTCTTTCCCATTTTGTTTCGTAATAACTAATATTTCTCCTTGAGGAACTTCCATGATATCACTAACAACACCCAGCAAATTATGTTTCTCATCAAAAGCATCCAAACCAATTAAGTCATGATAGTAAAAATCATCTTCTGATAAATTGATTTGTGCTGTTTCATCAACATACAACTCTTTGCCGATATATCCTAAAACATCATTAATATTTTGTAAATTGTTAAAAGTAATTAATGCCATTTGCTTATGCATTCGATAGCTATTAATGGTGATTTCTCGATATAAATCATTCTCTTTCAAAAACAACTTACTTCCCTTTTTAAATCTCTCTTCAGGAAAACTTGTTTCGAGTTTTACTTTTACTTCTCCTTTTATTCCATGAGTCGTAACGATTGTTCCAACCAAATAATATTCCATAATTACCTCACATTCATCGCTCTTAATGAATTCAATATTGCAATCAGCGATACTCCAACATCAGCAAATATTGCTTCATAGATTAAAAATTGATTAATTCCCGCTAAATTCAAAGGAGCAATAATCAATACTATTAACTTGACAGCAAGTGCTATAACAATGTTTTGAATAACGATTCTTCTTGTTTTCTTAGCAATTTTTAATGCTATTGGAAGTTTTGCTAATTCATCCGTCATTAGCACAATATCAGCCACTTCAATGGCAGCATCACTACCTAACGCACCCATAGCAATTCCAATATCCGCACTACTTAAAACCGGAGCATCATTAACACCATCTCCCACATAAGCTACCTTTTGTTTTGGGTTGCGATTTTTTATTTCTTCTATTTTTTGTACTTTTTCAATAGGATTCATTTCATAATAATATTCATTTATATTCAATTTAGCAGCGACTTTTGTTGTTATTTTTTCGTTATCGCCAGTCAAAATAATCGTGTTTTCAATTCCCATTGCTTTTAATTCATCCATGGTTTCTCTAGCATTGTCTTTAATCGTATCTTCGATGATAAAATACCCTTCCGCTCTGCCATTAATTGCAACAAATAAATTTGGTAATTTTCTGACAGAATCGCGAACTCGAACTCGAAGTTGTTTTAAGTAGTCAACACGACCAACATCAACTGTTACACCTTCAACAACCGCACTGATTCCTCTACTGGAAATAGGATTGATTGAAGTAATCTTGGAAGAATCAATAATCCCTTCATAGCGAGAAAGAATTGCTTTTGCTATTGGATGATTGCTGCCAACTTCAACATGAGCAGCATAATATAAAATGTCTTCTTCGCTATATTTGCCAAGAGTGACAATTTTTTTAACTCTAAAATTCCCTTGAGTTATTGTTCCTGTTTTATCGAAAACAAATGTTTTGACACTATTTAATGCTTCTAGATAATTGCTACCTTTCACGAGAACACCATGTTTACTTGCTCCACCAATTCCTCCAAAAAAGCCCAATGGTATAGAAATAACCAAAGCACATGGGCAAGAAACGACTAAGAAAATCATCGCTACTCGGATGGAATCTTTAAAACCATTTTCCCATGCCACATCATATTGTGGACTAATAAACGGAATAAAAATTGCGATTAGAACCGCCATAGCAACAACAATAGGTGTATATACTTTCGCAAATTTAGAAATGAATGTTTCCGATTTCGATTTTAGTGTGCTGGCATTTTCAACCATGTTTAAAATCTTAGCTACCATGGAGTCTTCGTAAATTCGTTTTACCTTTATTCGTAAATTACCATCATTACATATTGCTCCTGATAAGACGTCATCGCCAACACCAACATTTTTTTCAATACTTTCCCCAGTTAACGCAGAAACATCTAAAGAAGCATTTCCTGTCATTACTTCTCCATCCAAAGCAATTCTTTCTCCTGGGTTTACTAACAATATATCTCCTAAGACAACCTCATTTGGATCCACTTCTAAAACTTCTCCGTTGATTTCAATATTAGCTTTTTGAGGTTGAAAATTCATCAACGCAGCAATGGATCTTCGCGAATAATGAACAGCATATTGTTGGAAAAGCTCGCCCAACTTATAAAATATAATAACAAACAATGCTTCATCATAATATTTAATAGATAAGGCAATAATTGTTGCCAACGACATCAAGAATTTTTCATCAAAAAGGCGTCCATAAGCGATATTTTTTAAAGCTCCGTACAAAACATCTTTTGCTAACAAAATGTATGCTGGAATATATAAAACATATATAATCAATGTTTTAACAAGGTCATTATCATAGCCAATACTATTTAAAATAGTTTTTAAAATAAACCCAACAATGAAAATACCAAACCCAACAATAAATTCATTTCGTCTTTTTTTATCCATTTTAATTTGTACAGCTTCTTCATTCACCCTGTTTTTTATGTTTTCGGTAACATTAATGTCGCTATCGACGGATGTCGCTATTTCTTGGACTTTATGAAATAGACTATTAAGGACTTCTTCGTCTGTTGTTTCAATAATGAATTTTTTTGTTGCGAAATCAACAACAATAAATTCATGATCTAATTGTCTTTTGGCAATTCGTTCAATCTTGGCAGCACAATTTGCACAATCTAGGTTTTCTAAAATTAAAACCTTACGATAACTCTGCTTTATTTCTCGTTCTGTTATTTCTATTTCATCGTCAATACTTCTTATTAAATTGATGATTTCTATTTTTTTTGTATCGATAGTTTCATCATCTTTAAAGGTGACTGTTAATATGGCATTCTCTTTGTTTATCGTGAAATTCCCCTTACCAATTAGTTTTTCTAATAATATATTAGCCTTTACAAGTGTATTGCTACTAGCATTTTCAATTTTAAATTGCTTTATAAAGTTTTTCATATCTATCGATGAGCAACGTGTCTAAAAACTTGTTCTAAAACTGTCTTTACATGTTCGTCACTAAGACTATAATACACGGCTTTTCCTCTTCTTTCATTCTTTACAATGTCATTAATTTTCAATAATTGTAATTGATGTGATACTGCAGACTGTGTCAAGTTAACATTATTTGCAATAGTAGATACCGATTTACTCTCGTCAAATATTTCTGCTATAATTTTCAATCTTGTTTCATCCCCTAAGGACTTAAAAATGTTAACACATTTGTCTAAATTTTCCATGTTTCACCTCATAAGTAAAAAACACATATGAACGTTTGTTCATATGTGCATATTATACGCTTTTTTATAGTACAAAACAATGCTTTTTTTTATGATAGAGATGTAATATTTTCTACTTTTCGCACTCTTTTCGCAATTGCTTTTTTATTTCTTCACAAGTCAAATTACAAGTTTTTGCTTTCATACAGCCATGACAAGGATTATTCTTGTTTTTTATATAACTAAAGTAAATAACCAACCCTACCAATAGGCCGATGGCGGTTACAATAATAATATCTGTCGTTGTCATTAAGCAATCACCCCAATCAAAGTTCCAACTCCGAATACAAAGGCTGAAAAGATCAATGCGAGTCCTGTTTGAAATCCAATGGCTTTCAGCATCTGCTTTGTACTACCTAATTCTCGGCGCATAGCACCAATCGCTCCAAAGCAAGGAGCACTAAACAAATTAAACATCATAAAAGTATAGGCGCTTAAAGGTGTAAAAAAAGCAAATATACTACTACCAAATATCAATGTTCCTGTTGTAACATCTTCACCAAAGCCTGCTATGATTGCCATTGAAGAAATCACTTGCTCCTTAGCAACCAATCCTTGAATTGCAGAAACTGTTGCTGCCCAACTATATTCTCCAATAATCGGATAGAAAATCCACGCTAGCGCATTTCCAATACCCGCTAAAATACTTTGTTCAACATCAACTCCGTATTCCAACGTCCAAGAAAAACTAAGCATAAACCAAACTATAATCGAACATAAGAGAATGATACTTCCCGCTCGTTTCATAAACGACCACGTTTTATCAAAAACATCACGAAAAATATATTTTGCACTGGGAAGTTTGTACTCAGGGAGTTCTGATATATAGGCTGATGTTTTTCCTTTGAATAATATTTTCTTCAAAATTAAGGCACTTATAACAATTACAATGATGGCAAGAAAATATAAAGATGCTGCAATGAATCCTTGATTCTTTTCGAAAAAAAAGCTTGAAAAAACAATGATAATTGGTAGCTTTGCACTGCAAGGAATAAATGGTGTTAGAAATATTGTCATCTTTCTTTCTTCTTCGTCTTCTATTGTTCTACACGCCATAATTCCAGGCACACTACATCCAGAACCAACAATAAATGGAATCAATGATTTTCCACTTAAGCCGATTTTTCTAAATATCTTGTCAAGAAAAAAGGCAATTCTAGCCATATATCCAGTTACTTCTAAAACAGCTATCAATAAAAATAAAATCATTAATTGAGGTATAAAATTTAAAACAGCTCCTACTCCTGCAACAATCCCATCAACAATCAAACTAATCAGCCAAGTTGAAGTATTAATTGCTTCTAATCTGACTCCCAACCATTGCCCAAATAAACCGATATTTGTATCAACAAAATCAACCGTAAAATTACCCACGACCCCAACAGCCAACATATAAATCGTAGTCATAATAATAGCAAAGATTGGTATTGCTAACCATTTATTTAAGAAAATTTTATCCAATTTATCTGTTGTAGATTTCTTTACTGTCTTTGTTATAACGACGTTTTCTTTCAATTCTTCAATATAATTATAGCGCTGATTAGCAATTACTTCTTCAACATCACTATCATATCGTTCTTGTATTTCTTTTATTTTTGCTTTCACAGTTACATTTTGATATTTAGTAAACATAACATCTTCTTCAAGCATTTTAATAGCAACAAAACGACTGTGATTCATGGTTATTTTTACGGCTTCAATTGCATCTTCTATCAAAGCAGCATATATTCTATTATGAACATTATCTAAAATTTCATTGCGACGAATATGAGAAATCAAATGCTCTATCCCTGTATTTTTTAGCGCTGATATTTTAATTACCGTAGTATTCAACAAACGAGATAATTTGTTAACATCAATAAAAATCCCTTTTTTCTCAACAATATCTGCCATATTTAAAGCAATAATAACTCTTGTATCCAATTCCAATAACTGAGTCGTAAGATATAAACTTCGTTCAATTGCAGTAGAATCAATGATATTAATAATCAAATCCGGTTTTTCTTCAAACACATATTTACGAGAAATCTCTTCTTCAACAGTATACGGGCTTAAAGAATAGATTCCTGGTAGATCCACTAATTCATATTTTGTATTGCGAATGATCCCAATTTTACGTTCGATTGTTACCCCGGGCCAATTTCCTATCTTTTGGTTAGAGCCCGTTAAAAGATTAAACAACGTTGTTTTTCCACTATTTTGATTCCCTACCAATGCTATTTTCATTTAACCCACCACTCTAATATCAATGTTTTTTGTTTCCGTTTCACGAATACATAATTCGTATCCCCGAAGAAAAATATCAACGGGATCTCCCATAGGGGCTTTTTTCTTCACTTGAACAATGACTCCTTTGGTAATACCCATATCTAATAATCGTCTTCGCAACGCTTTATTATCGTTGTGTAAAGCAAGTACAACTGCTTTTTGACCAATCATTAAATCGCTTAAATGGCCTTCACCACCAACGTCCAATATTTTTTTATTCATAAACCCTCCACAAGTTAACCACGGTTAACATTATATCATATCATGCGGGTTTGTCAATTAAAATAGTAATAATTACTTATAATAAAATCGTTTTCAAAAATAAATGTTGTTTTTTTGTTTTTTTGTTTTTTTTTTGGTATAATGACAATAGGAGATAAATTTATGAAAGAATTGACAAAGGCAAATGAAGATTACTTAGAAGCAATATTGATGCTTGAACAAAACCATGGGATTGTGAAAACAAGCGAAATAGCTCAGTTATTAAGTGTTTCTCGTCCCGGCGTAACCAAAGCAATGAATGCTTTAAAAGAAGCCGGTCTCATTGAAAAAGAAAGTTATAGTGCCATTTTATTAACTGATAAGGGTCGCCTTCAAGCTACAGAAGTTCTTAACCGGCACAATAAAATAAAAATGTTTTTAATCAAATTAGGTGTCGCTCCTGAAATTGCAGAAATTGATTGTTGTAAAATAGAACATGTCATTAGCAAAGAAACGTTTGAAAAAATCAAAGATTTCATAAAATAAAAAAAGAAAGCATTCATTTGCTTTCTTTTTTATAAGTCACCGGTTAGCGACTAAAATGAATCGACAGAAATCTCAATTTTTTTCCCGAATCTTGACGCTGAGGCATAAGCTATTGTTCTGATGGAATTAATAACTCTTCCTTTTTTACCAATGATACGACCTATATCTTCGGAATTTACAATAATTTGTACCATTATTGTGTTGTCTTCTTCGGATAAGACCTTAACAGCAACCTCATCAGGAAATAGCACTAGTGGTTTTATTAGATCACACAAAAACTTTTCATAGTTAATTTCTTGCATTTTCTTTCCTACTTTTTACTATTAGCAAATTTTTCATTTATTCCTAATTTATTGAATAAAGATTTTACTGTATCTGTGGGTTGCGCTCCTTTAGCCAACCAATCAAGAGCTTTCTGTTCGTCGATTTTGATTACATCATTTTTTTCAATCGGATGATATGTGCCGATTATTTCAATAAAACGTCCATCTCTCGGACTAGTGCTATTTGTTGCAACAACACGATAATATGGTCGTTTTTTTGCTCCAAATCTTTGTAATCTTAACTTTACAGCCATGAATAATACCTCCTTGTTTCATTCTTCGATAAAGTATAACACAGCAAGCAAGTAATGTCAAGTATTTTTACTTAACATCTTTTTACGTTTAAATCGATTTTACTTGCCCACCAGATAATCTTGACTCTTCCGCCTTAAACGCCATCTTATGGCTTTCTAGTGCTTCAAAAATATCAGTTAATGCTATCTTATCGCTCTTGTTCTTTACATTGTTTATCAAATCCTTGATCATCTGTTTGTCTCCACCAGAGTGACCAGAAAAATCACTAGCGATGTTTTTCACATCGATTGTTTCTGCTTTCCCACCAAACATTGTTATCGTAATTGTCATATTCTCTAAATCACCTTCGATTTCTCCAAGCGTTCCGTGAATTTTTAAATTGCGATGCATTTTATTGGAAAACGCCGTCATATTTAGTTGGGCTACTGCATTGTTAGCAAACATCATATTAATAACTTGATTATCAACAACATTATTATCACAGTGATAAACACATTTTCCATATGGATGATCTGGATTGCTTAGCACTTTTTCAACATCTGGATCCAAAGAAAAAATCATAAACCATCTTGGATTCTCTTTGTAAAAGTTGATTGCATTATAAGGACAATCAATTTTACATTTATAGCAGTTTTCAGCACTTCCTACTGGTGCGTTCTCTTTCTTAAAATAATCAAGATTGCCAAAAGAAGAAATAGCCGTACAATGAGCTCCCATCAGCCATTTAATAATATCAAAATCATGGCAACTCTTGGCAACAACCATTGGAGACGTTAAATCACCGCGATGCCAATTACCACGAACATAACTGTGTGCATAATGATAGTAACCAACATTTTCCGTTTGTGTTATCGACCTCACTTTACCTATTGTATCGCGATCAATTAATTCTTTTAGTTTATTATAAAATGGTGTATACCTTAAGACATGACAAATTGCTACTTTACGATTTAATTTTTTCGTTTTTTCAGCAATTTCTTGGCATTGCTTTTCAGTTGAAGCAATTGGCTTTTCTAACAAAATATCATACCCTAAATCAAGAGCTTTCATAACATGTTTATAATGCCATTGATCCATTGTTGAAATAATTAAAATGTCTGCTAATTTCCCCCGGCTTAAAAATTCATCATCCGAGAAATAATAGTTCTTTTCTTCAATGCCAAACATCTTCTTTATAAATTCTTTTTTTATCGGGTTTACTTCACAAACATGTGTGATTTTTGCATCTTCAATTTCACCAATCGCCTGAGCATAAGTAAAGCCCCTTGCTCCCATACCTAAAATTGCAACTGTAATCATGTGATCCTCCTCATGTTTTATGGTTTTATTATAACACATCATCATAAGAATTAAAAATTTTTTTGTTTTTTTGTGAATATGCTGTATAATATCATTAGGTGATAAATGATGAAAAAATATTGTGATTATTGTGGAGCAGAAATGGAAGAGGGTTTTACCGTTTGTTGTAACTGTGGAAAAACTATTAAAGAAGCTCAAAAGGAAAAATTTAATCCTTTTATAACAAAAGAAACGGAAAAGGATGCCCCCAAACAGGAACACTCAAATTCTAACATCAAAGACGATGGTTCAATTGGTTGGTTCCTTCTAGGCCTTCTTGTTCCTTTTATTGGTATCATCCTAGGTGCTGTTTGGAATAAGGAAAAACCAAAAAATGCGAGAATGCTCTTTTCGGGATTCGGCTTGTCTTTATTTATTTCTATCATACTAAAGCTTTCTCCCTTATCGTGCATTTGGGGATTATAAAAAACTCTTTCTTTG
>JAQUVC010000143.1 GCA_028693535.1 Bacilli bacterium | reverse complement strand
CAAGTTGAATTTAATAGAAGATATGAAGAGTTAACGAATCAATATGAAGCTGATAAAAATGCTTTAGATAATACTTTAGAAAAAAGAGCCTTCAAACAAGCACAACAAATCAAAATGAAGTCTTATCTTGAGGAAATAAAAAAAGCAGATAACTACCTGCCAGAATGGTCTAATGATATATGGATGCTCATGGTTGAAAAAGCAATTGTAAATAGAGACAAAACTATAACCTTCAAGTTCACAAGTGGGACTGAAGTAACGATGTAAGATTAGGATCTTGTCTTTATTTATCTAATTTTTTATGTTTTTGTTGTTAATATAGTGAAAGAGTGATATGATTAATTAATAAATACCATATTTTGTATTTTTTTGAGAGGCTAGATATAAATAGATTTAAAACCATCAAAAAAATAGCTGATAGAGTAGGTATTTAATGATTAAATATAGGGGGTTCTTATGAATATTAGTCTTAAAAAAATTGGAGTTTTATTTTTATTTGTGGTCTCAATTTTTATTATACAGTTTTTCTTAGTAGCATGTAGTCAAAGTGTAGAATTCACAATTTATTTTGATAGTAATGGAGGAAGTGAAGTTTCTTCTATAAAAACAGGAGGAGACTCTGTTATTGTAATACCTGCTAATCCTATAAAAGAAGGTTTTGAATTTGACGGTTGGTATTGGGACAATAATACTTTCAATCGTTCATTTACAGCAAGTTCACTTTTGGATGAACCCATATCAAGCAATATGACGGTTTATGCAAAGTGGACATCAAGTGAAGAAGAAGACTTAGGCATAGTTAGTGCTACAGGATTTGAAATTGATGGAACAAATATGTATATTGAAGTTCCAAATATAACTACAACATATTCATTTATCAATTTGATTACAGTTAGTCCTTCAGCGACTTGGGATTTGTATAATGATATTACAGCAACCAACAAAATTGCTTCAAAAACAATAAATCTTTCAATAGGAGATAATAAGGTATACATACTAGTTTCAAAAAATGATGAAATTATGTTATATACAGTTACAGTTAGAAGATTACCAATTTATGAGGTTTCCTTTAATACAGGCGGTGGTTTGTTAGTTGAATCACAATCTATCCAAGAAGGTGATTTTTTAGAAGAACCAGTTACAACAAAACAAGGCTACACTTTTATCAGATGGGAAGATATTAATAATAATATAATTACTTTTCCAATCAAAATAGAAAATGATATGCTTATCAAAGCAAAGTGGCAAGCCAATCAAAACACTTTATCATTTGAAGGAAATAGTGGAGTAGGAGAGATGAGCAGTGTTTTAGTAGAAACAAACGAAACAATAAGTCTTCCGAAAAACACATTTACGAGAGAAGGTTACACATTTATTGGCTGGAGTACAAGTATAGATGGCAGTGTAGATTATGTAGATGAAGCAAGTTATACAATGGGTGTTTTAACAAGTTACACACTATATGCAAAATGGAACATTATTCAATATAGCATTGATTATGTTCTAAATGGTGGAACCAACACGAATTCAATTACATCCTACAATATAGAGTCAAACTCGTTTAATCTCAATAATCCAACCAAATTAGGTCATTCATTTATGGGGTGGTTTAATAATGAAGCATTTGATGGTGACGATGTAACAGATATCCAAAAGGGGACATTTGGAAATATTACTTTATATGCAAAATGGAACATCAATAGTTATACATTAAAATATCTTGACAGCGATAACAGTATCATCAGTGAAACGAGTTATGAATATGGTAAAGACTTATCCAGTGCAGCACCAGAGAATCCAAGTAGAGTGGGATATAGCTTTGAAGGATGGGATATAGCACTTCCTTTAAGTATGCCCGCAGAAGATATTACAGTATATGCGAAATGGATTATTAATCAATATACGATCACATTCAATACCAACGGGGGTTCTTCTGTATCGTCTATCACGCAGGATTATGACACTTTAGTGATAGCTCCAGTTAATCCGACTAAACTAGGATATACTTTTTCGGGTTGGAGTCAACCAGTACCAATTAAAATGCCAGCAGGAGATGTGACCTTAATCGCAGAGTGGAGTATTAATCAATATACAATTACATTTGATAGCAATGGTGGTTCACCAGTGACAGCTATTACGCAAGATTACGCAACGACTGTTTCAAAACCTACGGATCCAACAAAAGTAGGATATACCTTTGCTGGATGGTATATTAACAGCAGCTTGACAACTGCCTATACATTTACAACCATGCCAGCAGAAGACATCACACTATATGCAAAATGGGGAATGATAACCTATAGTATAGTTTATGTTATGAATGAGTATACAACAAACGATGCCTCTAATCCTGCAACATATAATGTTACATCAAACATTAGTTTAATCGCTCCATCGGTTATTGAAGGAACATTCATTGGTTGGTTTACTGATGAGGATTATACAAACGAAATAGAAAATATCAGCAACATGACGGGAAACATAACCCTTTATGCGAAAGTGGAAATGAATCAATATACCATGACCTTTGTTACAAATGGGGGAAGTGAAGTAAGTGATATTACAGAAGAATATGGCAAAGAAATAAGTGTTTCAACAATAAAAGAAGGCTTTATTTTTGTTGGTTGGTACAAAGATTCTA
>JAQUVC010000142.1 GCA_028693535.1 Bacilli bacterium | reverse complement strand
TTAACGTGTTGGAAGTTCCTTCATCAACCGATATCAAAATTACAACTTGGGCAAATCTTGATGGCCATAAATGGGCACTTGCAACTGTACGGGCTTTGATCAATAAATATGAAGAAGCAAACCCTGGTTGGAAAGTGATTGCTGCCATTAATGGTGATTTCTTTGATATTGGTGCTAATGGGAATCTTCCTTATCAAACCAGTGGTGCTATGGTTTCGAGCGGAGAATTTTATAAAACAACAACAGGAAGAGCAGTAGGTTTTACAAACGATGGTTCGACTAACACCTTAATTGGTAATGAAGAAATTAAACGAACAGCGAAAATGATACTAGCTGTTTATGATGATAACAATAACATTGTAGCTGAGTTTGATATTGATCAATTGAACCAAGCACCAGGTAGCAATGAAACAAGCATTTATTTTGCTACTTATAATAGTGATAAAGAAATTATTAGTTTTGACCTTGATTTAACGGGCAAGACGGGTTATGTCGTTGGCGAGGCAACGAAAGCACTGCCAAACAACCCCAATGATTTTTATGGTTTGGGAGTCATTTCATCTACAACAACAGCAACAATTACTAAAGGCAATTTTGCAATTGTTACGAACAATGAAGCTGTGAATCAAGCCCTAGCAATAGGGACAAAGATTCGTTGTCAATTCGAGTATACAGGGTCTTACACCAATGCGACTGACATCACTGGCGGTGGGGATACCTTATTACCAGCAACAACATCAGCGATAAATGACCGTGCTCCAAGAACAGTGATTGGTCAAAAGGCGGATGGAACCATTGTCATGATGGTGATTGATGGCCGTCAAGGTGGAAAAGGGATGTATGGAGCAGATGCTCGTGAATTAGCAGCAATTATGACGGCTTATGGTTGCATTGAAGCCTATAATCTTGATGGTGGAGGGTCATCAACCATGGTCATTCGTAGTGGTGATAAGTTTATTACAACCAATTCACCATCAGATGGAAAAGAACGTAGCGATGCCAATTGTATTTTAGTTGTTGTTCGTGATCCAATTATCAATTATGAAGTTACAGAAACAACGCAAACAGCGGCAACCATAACTATCAACATCGCCGATACAATGGGTAAAGACATTAGTAAAGTGTTTATCAAATTTAATCATCAATTTTATGAAGTGATAGATCATCAAGTGGTTCTAGAAAATTTAGTGCATCATACTCCCTATACGTTTGATATTTATTATGAGACAAGCAAGCAGGAATTGAGGCGTTCTCTAACCTCAGGGTCCTTTAAAACACTAAAGAATATGCCTGAATACTATACTTTTGTAGTTGAGGAGACAGATGAAGCATATGAATTTTATATTTATTACAAAGATGATGATGGTGCTAGTACCATACCAACAGCAACCTTGCGATGCAATGGCTTTACCTTATTCATGCGCGATGGTCGCTATACATTCAAAAAGAGTTATATTAAAGATGGTAGTTTATTAACCGACATTTATCTATCCTATTCGTATGCTTTGGGAACAGAAAAGCGTATTGTAATAGAGATTGAAAAAGTGAACTATCTTTACATCGATCACCGCACAAAATAATCAAATTGGAAGCGATAGGAAAACTATCGCTTTTTATGATGAAAAAAAATACAAAATAAATTGAATATTAAAAAAAAAAGATATATACTAATGCTATGAATGGGAGAATATATGGAATTGATTATTTGTTTTGTGCTTGGAATATTAAGTCAATTGCTTGTTATGACCTCAGGATGTCGTCTAAACAAAGAATTTAAGGGAAAAAAAGAAACGAAAAAAATTCAATTATCTCCTTTATGGCAATTATTTCTGCTCGTTAAGAAAGAAGATAGTCAAAATGGTGTTCAACGAATCTGCCTTGTATATCATATCCTTGCTTATTTTTTGAGCCTTACTTCCATTGTCTTTTTTATTGTTGCTTTAATAACAAATGGGGTTAATGAAACATTTTTAAGCGTTGTTGTTTCCTTTGTTTTGATGGCTTTTAGTACAATCATCTTTATTATCGAGATGATTATTTGGTTTATAGTAGATATAAGAAGTAGTTCAGACTGGGAGGAATAGTTAATGAACAAAAGAGGTTTAGGGACTGCAATAGTAGCAGTATTGGGTTTATTTATCATGATTATCGTTATTGTTTTTATCACTGGGTACAATGGCTTAGTCGATAAAGATGAAAATGTTAATTCCGCTTTTTCACAAATAGATGTAACCCTAGCAGAACGATACCAAAAAATTACAAGTTTGGTATCAACTGTAAATGGTTTACAAGATCACGCAGAAGATATTTATAATGCGATTACAGAAGCTCGTGCCGCCTATGCGACAGCAAGTGCCAACAAAGATGTAGAAGGGTTAATCGAAGCCGATTATTTACAATCGTTGGCTTTGACGGACTTAATTGCCTTGGTTGTTAGTGAGGATAATCCTAACATTTCCGCGACTCCTGCATATTTGACTTTAATGGATGAAATATCATCTTCAGAAGCGGAGTTAGCTTATGCTAGAAGAGTATATAATTTGGCTGTTGAAGACTATAATGCTTCAGTGAGAAGATTTCCAAGAATCATCATTGCTAACATGTTTAGTTTTGATAAAGAAAGATTATATTGGAAGGCTTCTGATG
>JAQUVC010000141.1 GCA_028693535.1 Bacilli bacterium | reverse complement strand
TTTTAAATTATTCTTTTTTAAGAATTTGATCAGTGATTTGTAATGGGTTATCTTTATAGAACAGAAGACCGATAAATACTGATAAGAAAGAAATGCCTGAGAAGACTAAGAATTCTTCCATCTTTGCAAAGCTTCCTAATGTTACTAGTTGGAATAGACCAGTAGATGCAAATGTTAACAACACAGAAGCTAAAATTGCTAAACTAGGCATGACAAATCGTTTGAATTTGTTTAGCTCTGTACATTCTTTCATAATCCAAATATAAACAGCAACATAAGAAATATAAACAACAGCAATAGACACTTCATCCATGGAACCAAGTGGTAACCAGCCTTGCATAGCTACATACCATAATCCAGCAAATGCTAATGATAAAACCAATCCAGCGATTGAAGATTTTACTGATGTATTATACTTTGGATGTAGATTCGCAAATTGCAATGGCTTTGGACCTTGTCCACGAGTTGCAAGTGAGAATAAACCACGACAGCAACCCATTGTTAAGCCATTTAGTGTGCCTAAGCAAGAGATTATAACGAGAATATTGAAAATAAATTCGCCAGCTTTACCAATTAAACCATTCATGGCAGCAAGTGGTGCAGCGCTATCTAATCCAATAATATCATTGGTATTAGGAATTAAGGAAGAAAGACCTAAATAATAAAGCAAATAAGAACAAATAACAATTAAGGTTCCAATCACCAATGCTCGTGGTAAATTTTTCTTAGAATCTTTTAACTCAGCATTGATTGATGTTGCAACAACCCAGCCTTCATAAGCGAAGATGGTTGCCAAGATTGCTGATCCAAAGTCACTCTTTACAAGTGCACTATCACCAACAGCTTTAAACGCTTCAGCAGTGTTTCCGTTGATAAGACCAATGATGGTACCAACAATTGCAATGATGAAGATTGGAATCATTTTTATAAACGTAGTAGATACTTGATAATAACCAGCAACTCTAGGAGCAATGGTATTCATCAAGAACGATAAACAAATTAAAACGACAACACATAACCAAAATACTGCACCCATGATTAGGCTTCCTAATCCTAATAATGTGAACAAATATAACATGGATAGGAATGCTAGAATCGAAACTAGAATTGGATAATAGATTGTCGCAAAATACCAACCAAGAGCGTATCCAACTTTTTTATTTGTTGCTACTTCAACGTAGTCAACAGCTCCGTTTACTTTTTCGATTTTAGCGCCAACCAATCCAAAACAGTAAGCACTAACGACCATGATTAATCCCCCGATTAGCCAAGCAAATAAAGCAGTTCCCAAATCGCCATTAGTATTTGATAATACTTTTCCGGCTTTGAAGAAAACGCCAGATCCGATAACGATACCGACAACCATCGCGATGCCAGTTAGTAGCCCGTATTTCTTTTTCAAACTTTCCATATTACTCTCCTTTGTGTAATTTAGATGAATTATATATTCGTTTTCATTAAAATGCAATAGTTTTCACAAAGTAAACGTTTACATCATGGGAAATAATAAAAAAGCTCGCTATGTAAGCGAACTTTCATTTTTCATTAATAACCAATTATATAGCCCAATAATAGCAATAAAATAGTGAGTGCTAAAACAATGATTTGCAATAGAAATGTTTTTTTAATCCACTTTATGTATCCAAAGGAAACCATTCCCAAAGAAATCAATAAAACAGGATTTGTTGGATAAATCAAATCCGTATAACCATCACCAAAGATAAAGGCCAATAAAGCAATGTTACGGCTAATGTCCAGTTTATCAGCCATAATCGCAATAATTGGAACAATTAAAATTACTTTTGCACTAGCGGAACCAATAAAGAATTGGATGATTAATATGATTAAGTAAATAAATAATATTCCCATAATGGGTGCGGTACCTGATAACAAATTGATTAAATTATGAATAATTGTTGGCATAATCTGTCCTTCATCAAGGATGAATTTAATACTGCCTGCTAACATTAGCATAATAATAGCTGGGCTGATCGCGATTAATCCTTGTAAAAACATCTTTCCTAGTGTTTTGAAAGAATAATTCAATGCCTTTCCACAAATAAAAATACCGATTAAAAAAGCAAGTGCAATGATAGGAATTGAATATCCTTGAAGCACGGGAATGATAGATGCAAAGATAATTATTGCCAACAAGGAAGTGAAAAACAACAAATAAACCTTTAGCGATTTTTCATTGATTTTTGTGAATGCTGCTGTAACATCTAATTTTTGTAGTTTTAATTGATCTGATTCATAAGTTAACGATGATTGGGGGTTTTTCTCGATTTTTCGTACGTGCATTCTTGTAAATACACATAAAATGAAATACATCAGCATAAAAATTAGAATTCGATACCAAATGCCATCGAGTAGGTTGATTCCCATTTGTGTAGAGCCCAATCCAACAGAAAAGGGATTTGTGATTGCTGATGAAAACCCAAACCCTGCTGCCAATAAGCACATTGATAAACCTGTAAAGGTATCCCATCCCATGGCAAGGGCTAAGAAAACAATAATCGGTAAAAGAGTAACAGATTCTTCAAAAATTCCAAATAAAGCTCCAAAAAGCATAAAAACGAGAATGACAGTATAAATCAAGACATACTTTTTTTTCGCAAACTTCTTTACTAAGAAACTTATGATTGAATTTAA
>JAQUVC010000028.1 GCA_028693535.1 Bacilli bacterium | reverse complement strand
TATGTTCAATCGATGATTTTGCTAAGTTTTTTCCGATTAAATCAATTTTCTCGCAATTTGACAAGTATTTATTTAAAAAGATCGTCAAATCTTGGGAAATGGTTGCTGAAAAAACGAGAATTTGTGGAGATGCCAAACGACCAAAGATATGGTCTACTTCATCAATTTCACTGCTCTCAAATACCATATCTGCTTCATCGATAATCACCATGGTTGTCGTGTATATTTTTAACGCATTGGTGGTAATCGCCAAATCCCTAATTTTACCAACCGTACCAATTGCAATTTGTGGTTGACTTTTTTCTAATTTTGCTAGTTCTTGATCGCGATTCGTACCACCAACATATAATCGCATATCAACATGGGTTGGTGAGTGTAAAATCAATTTATGGATCTCTTGGCTAATTTGCAATCCTAATTCCCGCGTCGGAACGACAATTAACGCCTGTAAATGAGCATCACTGGTCAATCGATCCAGTAATGGTAACAAATAGGCATGTGTTTTTCCCGTTCCAGTTTGACTGGTTACAATCAAATTGTCCTTGGTTTGCATTTTTGTGATGACAGTATCTTGTACTTCGGTAGGATTTTTAAATCCAATTGCTGTCAAGCCTTGATATAAATAATCCTTAAAGTGATAGCCTTTAAAGTCTTTGATTGGAAATTTACTCATTACTACTCACTCCTTTCGAGATCGGATACTGTGCTTTTGTTATCTTTACTTTAACAACATCATTTGGTTTAGCAGCGATAGAAGGAAATTCCACTTCTAAATAATTACTCGAGTGACCAAAGGCTA
This sequence comes from Bacilli bacterium, assembly GCA_028693535.1. Lineage (GTDB taxonomy): Bacteria > Bacillota_I > Bacilli_A > ML615J-28 > CAG-698 > JAAYBG01. Next base: position 11,290 of record JAQUVC010000028.1, on the reverse strand, counting down.
TGCCTTGTTCGTTTTTCTCAACAATCACTTCTAATGTTTGACCAACAAATCGTTCCCGATATATTAATGCATTCACACGATTCAAAGCTAACAATTCATTGACTCTGGCTTTTTTTGTCATTGGGTCAATGGGATTGCTTAAGGTATATGCTAAAGTACCAGGACGCGGAGAAAAAGGAAACACATGCATTTCTCCAAATCCAATATTGGTTATCCATGCTTTTGCTGATTGAAAATCAGTTTCTGTTTCGCCGTTAAACCCTGCTAAGCAATCCGTTGTTATGTTCATATCGGGGAAATAGCACCGTATTTTAACAATTTTTTCTTGATAATATTGTAAATCGTATTTACGATTCATATTTTTTAAGACATTATCAGAGCCACCTTGTAAAGGAACATGGAGATGATTACAAAAATGCGCTCTATTTTCGCTCATAGTCGTAAGTAATTCGTCGCTAATCTCTGTTGCTTCAATCGATGAAATGCGAATACGGCCTAAATTAGGCACCTTTTTAACAATTTCTACGAGCAAATTGCTTAAATGATAGTTTGCAATGTCTTGTCCATAAGTACCAGTATTGATCCCTGTGAGCACGATTTCTTTCATTCCTTGTTCTGTTAGCAACTTAATTTCAGCGATAACATCTTCTGGTTTACGACTTCTTATTTTTCCGCGTGCATAAGGAATGGCACAATAACTACAAAAATTATTACAACCATCTTGTATTTTCACAAAGCCCCGAATTTTATGACTAAAGTGCTTGATTTTTAATTCTTCATATTCGGTAATTTCTTTATAATCGGTAATCAAACAACGTTGATTTCGTGAGTTCAAGCATGTTTCTACTAGTTCAAGTAACTGATGACGGTTCGCTGTTCCAATGACGATGTCTACTCCAGGAATGGCTTTCACAACCTCGGCGTTTAACTGCGAAAAGCATCCCATCACGGCAACAATGGTGTTAGGATTTTTTTTCGTCGCTTGACGAATCATTTTCCTGCTTTTCGCATCCGCCATTGCGGTTACCGTGCAGGTATTGATAATGGATACATCACTTATTTCATTGAAATCGACCAATTCATAGCCTTTTTCTATAAAATCATTGATGATTGCTTCTGTTTCATAAAGATTGACTTTGCAACCTAAGGAACAATAATTAATTCTCATTGGTTTCTCCTAATTCATAGTGATAACTAATCGCACTCATAAGATAGAGTGGTGCTGTTTCAGTACGTAAAATTCGTGGTCCTAAGCCAACCAATTTGGCTGTTGTTGTTGCTAATGATTTGATTTCTGATGCCCCAAAGCCACCTTCAGGACCGATGACGATCAAAATGGTTTTTCCTGTAAAGCCCTTTAATACACGTGGCAAACTACGATCGTTGGCTCGTCCTTGTTCTTCATAGGCAACCAAACATAAATCATACTGTTTGATTTGGTGAAGGAAATCGGTAAACAGCATCGGCTCCATCACGGTCATGATTTTCGTACGATGTGCTTGTTCGCTTGCTTCTTTCGCAATCATTTGGTAGCGAGTTATTTTTTTATTATCGTTTTCTTTGATCTTCACTATCGAACGTTCCATCATCACCGAAACATAACTACTGGCTCCCAGTTCGCTAATTCGGCGAATGACTTCCTCTGTTTTTTCACGACGGACCATTCCCTGGGCAATCGTCACCATTACCGGAAGTTCTACTTGTTCTTGTAATTGGTTGATGGTCGATAGCAAAACCTCCGTATCGGTATAAGCGATAATCTCAGCTAGATAGGATTGTCCTTTTTCAGTACAAACCATCACTTGATTGCCTAGTTTCATTCGCATTACATTTTTGATATGATGATAATCTTGACCAGTAATGATGATCTTACTGCCCTGAATGGCATTTGTTTGGATAAAGTATCGTTGCATAGTTACTCCTATATTTTTTATTATTATACCACACTTTTCTTATTTTTCATAATAAAAGAGCAACATTAGTTGCTCTTAAAGAATTTTTTAATCTTATCAAAAACGGTTTCTGTTTTTTCATTTGTTCGAGATAGCTTAATAAATAAGTCTTTTTGTTCGGAATTCAATCTTGTTGGCGTTACCACAGTTATCGTCACATATTGACTTCCCGTATTGCCACTACGTTGACTCGTAATCCCTTTGTTGGCTAATTTGAACTTTGTTCCCGTTTGCGTGCCAGCCGGGATTTTCATGTCAACATCACCATACAAGGTTGGTATCGTAATCATTGCGCCTAACGCGGCTTGAGAAAAGGTAATAGGCATATCCATATAGATGTTTAGACCATCGCGTTGGAAAATCTCGTGAGCTTTTACAACGATATTGATATATAAGTCGCCGCTAATGCCGCCACTTGGTCCTGCTTCTCCATATCCCGATAGTTTTAAGCCTTGACCATCTTCAATACCTGCTGGTATTTTAACTTTAATTTTAGCTAACTTCTTAACGCGACCTTCGCCATTACATGTTGAGCATTTTTTCTTAATTATTTTACCGCGTCCACCGCAATTAGGACAAGCCGTTTCGGTTTGAATACGGCCAAATAACGTCGATTGCTCCTGAACGATGCGTCCCCGCCCTCGACATTTTGGACATACTTCAATATCGCTTTTTGACTCTGCTCCTAACCCACTACAGGTTGGACATGTTTCATATTTATTAATGGACAATTCCTTTTCCGTTCCAAATGCGGCTTCCTCGAAGGTAACCGTAACAGTGGTTCGTAAATCATTACCCCGAGCGTTCGCACTGGATGAAGAGGAACGACGTCCTCCACCAAACATTGATGATAGGATATCTTCAAAGCCACCACCAAAACCACCAAAATCAAAACCGCCAAATCCTTGCCCCATACTAGGGCCTTCATGACCAAATTGATTATATTGTTCTCGTTTTTGCTGATCACTTAACACTTCGTAAGCTTCTTGAATTTCTTTAAATTTTTCTTCAGCGTTAGGTTCAGTGCTAACATCTGGATGATACTTTTTCGCAAGGTTACGATACGCTTTTTTTATTTCATCATCCGTTGCAGTTTTAGAAACGCCTAGCACATCATAATAATCTCTTTTGGCCATAAATTAACCTCTCTTGGTACTAATTGTTTGAATCTTCGTATTCAGCATCAACAGCGTCATCACTCGCTTGTGAGCTACCATTTGTTGATGAATCCGGAGTGCCACTTTCTTTTTGTGCTTTTTGATATGCGCGCATGGCGACATTCTGACTAATCTTTAATAAATCTTCTTTCTTTTTCTTAATCGCTTCTAAGTCGCTACCTTTTAGGGCTTCTTCTAACTCTTTTGATTTTGTTTCAATATCTTGTTTTTCTTGTTCCGTAACATCATCGCCTAAATCTTTCACTGATTTCTTAGCAGCGAAAATAATTTGTTCGCATTCGTTCTTTAAATCCGCTTCTTCTTTACGTAGTTTATCACTTTCAGCGTTTTCTTCTGCTTCTTTCACCATTTTCTTAATTTCTGCCTCGCTCAAACCAGAACCACTTTGAATGGTCACAGATTGACTCTTGCCAGTGCCCAAATCTTTAGCACTTACATTTACTATTCCATTGGCATCAATGTCAAATGAAACTTCAATTTGAGGAATTCCACGTGGGGCAAGAGGAATATCACCTAATTGGAAGCGACCTAATGTTTTATTATCCGTTGCCATTGGACGTTCTCCTTGCAATACATGAATGTCAACAGCTGGTTGATTATCCGCTGCCGTTGAGAATACTTGTGATTTAGAAGTAGGAATCGTCGTGTTACGCTCGATTAATTTTGTGAATACACCACCTAAAGTCTCAATACCTAATGATAATGGCGTAACGTCTAACAATAAGACGTCTTTTACATCACCGGATAGAACACCACCTTGAATGGCAGCACCCATTGCTACAACTTCATCAGGGTTAACACCTTTATTTGGATCCTTGATTAATTCGCGTTTAACGATATCTTGAACGGCAGGAATTCTTGTTGAACCACCTACTAACAATACTTGATCGATATCTTTTGGTGTCATCTTCGCATCTTTTAATGCTTGACGAACAGGACCAACTGTCTTTTCAACAAGGAATGCAGTTAATTCATCGAATTTCGCACGTGTTAAGTTCATATTTAAATGCACTGGACCATGATCGCTCATCGAAATAAATGGTAAACTGATTTCTGCTTTCACAGTTCCGCTTAATTCTTTCTTTGCTTTCTCAGCGGCATCTTTTAAACGTTGTAATGCCATTTTATCTTTACTTAGATCAATACCTTCTTGTTTCTTGAACTCAGCAACCATATAATCGATCACAACTTGGTCAAAATCATCTCCACCTAGACGGTTATTGCCGGCTGTTGCGATAACTTCAAAGGTACCATCGGCTAAATTTAAAATCGAAACATCAAAGGTACCACCTCCTAAGTCATAGACTAAAATCGTATGTTCTTTGTCTGTCTTATCAATACCATAAGCTAACGCTGCCGCTGTTGGTTCATTGATAATTCGTTTTACATTTAATCCAGCAATTTTACCAGCGTCTTTGGTTGCTTGACGTTGAGCATCATTGAAATATGCAGGTACAGTAATCACAGCATCGGTTACTTTTTCTCCCAAATAGCTTTCCGCTGTGGCTTTTAAGTTTTGTAAGATCATTGCTGAAATCTCTTGTGGCGTATATTTTTTATTATTCACTTCTATTTTTTCGTTAGAGCCCATCATTCGTTTGATCGAAGACACGGTGTTTGGGTTGGTAATCGCTTGTCGTTTGGCAATGGCTCCAACTAAAATTTCACCATCTTTAAAAGCGACTACAGAAGGCGTTGTGCGATCGCCATCAGCGTTGGTAATAACGGTTGCCGTTTGTCCTTCCATGACGGCTACACATGAATTTGTTGTACCTAAATCGATACCTATAATTTTTGACATATTTATTTCCTCCTATGAATTGTCTTTTGTCTTTTGATCTGGTTTCTTGTTTACTTTCACTAAAGAGGCCCGTAAAACCCGATCTTTAAACGTGTATCCTCTTTGTAATTCTTGTAAAATCATATTTTCTGCCACTGTTTCATCCCAGTCGGTTTCAACGGCATGATGATAACGGGGGTCAAATGGCTCATTCAATGCTTTAATGGGCTTCACCCCTTCTTCTTCAACAAGTTGTTTCAAACTATTATTAATCATCATAAATCCCGCTAAAAAGTTTTTTAGTTTTTCATCATCTGTTTTAATATTAACAGCTTGGTCAAAGATGTCCAAGGCACTAACTAATTTTTCCATTACTTTTTGACTTCCATATTTACGCTCTCTGATTCGTTCTTCATCAATACGACGCTTAAAATTCTCTGCATCTGCTAATACTCGTAAATATTGGTCTTTCAGTTTCTTATTCTCCGCTAATATCTCTTCCATATTAGGGGGATTGACTTCTTCCCCTTCTACAGTAGGGATTTTTTCTTCTGTTGTTTCCGCTTCGTTTTTTTCTAGCTTTTCTTCTTCTCGATATCTATTATTCATAACAATTGATATTATCCTTCCCCATAGCAAAGCTTTGGTTTTGATAATAATTCCTTTCTTCATTCATCATTTTTTGTTTTTCTATTCTATGTAAATTTCTTAAATAATTTTTTTGATGTTTTTCGCGATGTACTCCAATAATGGAATAATCTTTTGATACTCCATTCGCGTTGGTCCAAAAACCGCAATCGCTCCATATTCCCCTTCGGTAATTTCATAAGGAATCGTAATGACAGTACAATCTTGCATTGCTTTGATTTGGTTTTCACTACCGATACGGACAGTAATTCCCGTTTCACTTGCCCTTATCACCTTAAATATTTCTTTTTGTTCGATTGCAATTAGCAATTCTTTAATTTTTGAAACATTTTGAAACTCTGGTTGACTCAAAATTTTATTCTGACCAGTTAAAAAATACTTGTCTTTTGCCATCTCAGTAAAGGTTTTTACAAACGCCCCTACCAATTCATCATAATACTCAACATAATTGTTGATCGATTCTGACGATAATTTTTCTCTAACCACTTCATCAATATCAGAAATGGGACAATCTTCTAAAACATCGTTTAGGAATTCAATGACTTTCTCAATATCATGAATGCTAATATCTTCAGGAACAATAATCTTTTTACTCTCTACATAACCTCGGTCCGTAATCATTAAGATTACCGCATAGCGGCCATGTAATGATACAAATTGTAGTTTTTTAATCCTCGCATTATAACTAGCTGAGCCCATCACAATCGAAGCATAGTTGGTTAATTCTGTCACCAATGACATACTTTCTTTGATTGCTTGTTCGCGACTAATCAAATCCCGATCAATGATTTCATCGATCATCGGAAATGCTTCTTTTTGGTCTTCTTGCTCGATAATCTCGCGAACATACAAGCGATAACCTTCTTCAGAAGGAACACGGCCACTGGAAGAATGCGTTTTTACGATTAATCCCAATTCTTCTAACAAAACCATATCGTTACGAATTGTTGCGGGTGATACATTTAACTTAAATTCAGGTCGCAATGTTAGAATTTTCGATCCTACTGGTTCAGCAGTCTTTACATATTCTTCAACAATCGCTTTTAACACCATTCTTTGTCGCTTGGAAATCATTTTCACCCCTCCATTAGCACTCTACTTTTGCATTTGCTAATATTATACACTATTTGATTAGCACTGTCAAGTGTTTAGTGCTAATTTCTTCAAAAAAATAAAAGGCTTCACCATCATCTGATGAAGCCTATTGTGTGATTTTTTTGTTTTATTTCCTTCTTAATGTTTGCAAATGATCTTTGTCTATTTGCTTCACGCGATAGGATTCTCTTATTTTACTAATACTCTTATTATGAACAAATTTCCCTAGTTTACCATGAAAGAGCGGATATGTTTGTTCAGGGTGATATACAAATGCCACCGAGATCAACCACGCCAAAGCCATATTCACATAGTAATAATCGCTTTTTATACTCGTACATATTTCTAGGATGGGTTCGATATACTGCTCGTTCATATAATGAGCTAGTAATAAAATCAATCCATATCGAATGATGAATTCTTGCTCTGAGTTTAAGCACTCTTTAATAAACTGAAATCCAGCCGCTTGTTCTTTTTTAAAGATTATCAAAGAACTAGCAGTGGTATCGCAGATTGCCCAGTTATTCACTTCCTGAACAAAGTTTCGCAAATAAGCAATTGTTTCTTGGATGGTATAGTTATGATATCCGATAATAAAGCCTTTGATTGCCTTTTCTTCAAAGGTGATGGTTGGAAAGGTAAGAATTTGGTGACAGTCAAACTTTGCTAAGCGCTTAGCAATCATTCTTAATTTAGGAATTTGAATCCCTAGTATGATATCCGTATCGCTTTTTACTAACTTTGCATTGAACTCGCGATAGTTTTCATCTTGTAATGTATATAAATATTCTCTCAGTTTTAGAGGACTGGCAAGCCATTCTTGTTCCATTATCGTTCCTTTCCGTTTTGCAAATACAAATCGATGGCATAGGCTGCTTTTTTACCAGCTCCCATTGCAAGAATGACAGTTGCAGCACCGGTAACCACATCACCACCGCCATAAATGCCATCACAAGTTGTTTTGTTATTTTCATCAACGACTAAACAATTATATTTGTCATATTCTACAAGTGAAGTTGAGGTCCGTAATAATGGATTGGGATAATTACCAATTGCCATAATAACCGTATCCACATCAAAAACAACTTCAGACCCTTCTTTGGCCATCGGACGTCTTCTACCGCTGGCATCTGGTTCACCAAGAACCATTTCCTGGCAAATAATGTTTGTGACACGTCCTTCGTTGTTCGCTGTGATTGCGACTGGATTGGTTAGATTTTTAAAGATAATACCCTCTTCTTGGGCGTGATGGATTTCTTCTAGTCGCGCTGGCATTTCTTGAAAGCCACGACGATAGATTAAATACACATGAGCCCCCATACGGCGTGCGCTTCTGGCCGCATCCATAGCGACATTACCACCACCCACAACCGCAACATTTGTCATCTTTTTTAACGGAGTATCGTATTTCTCTTGATAAGCTTTCATTAAATTCATTCTTGTCAGAAATTCATTGGCGCTTAACACACCATTATAGTTTTCTCCAGGAATATTCATAAACTTTGGTAAGCCTGCTCCTGTACCGATAAAGATAGCATCATTTTCTTGTTTTAAGTCTTCTAGTAATACTGTTTTTCCAACAACGACATTATTCTCAAACTTGACACCCATTTGTTTTAGCGTTTCTATTTCGGCTTTTACAATTCGTTTTGGTAATCGAAATTCAGGGATACCATAGACCAAAACACCACCATTTTCATGCATTGCTTCATAGATTGTTACAGTGTACCCTTTTTCAATTAATACACCAGCACAAGCCAAACCAGCAGGTCCTGAACCAATGATCGCCACCTGATAGTCCTTTTTAGCTACCTGTGGGTGTGCTTCTCCTTGATAATTGTCAGCAACATAGCGTTCTAAGCGACCGATGGCAACTGCTTCTCCTTTGATGGCCCGAACACAGGTAGATTCACATTGGGATTCTTGTGGGCACACGCGTCCACAAACACCAGGCAGCAAGTTTGCTTCCGTAATGATATGATGAGCGCTAGTAATATCCTTTTCTTTAATTTTCATAATAAAGCGAGGAATATCAATCGCCACAGGACACGCACTCACACATGGTTTTGTTTTACAATTTAAACAACGCAATGATTCTAAGTATGCTTCCTCTTCGTTATATCCCAAAGCAACTTCTTCGAATGTAGTTAGGCGTTTAGCGATCTCTAATAATCGCATTTCGTGTTTGCTATTCATGGGTAACTCCTTTGAATAAATTACATGTTTGTTCGCGTTTTTCTGTTTCTTCAGGAACATACATTTTGTTGCGCATCATCGCTTCATCAAAGTCAATTTCGTGAGCATCAAAATCAGGGCCATCCACACAAGCAAATTTCGTTTTCCCACCAACGCTCACGCGACAACATCCGCACATACCAGTCCCATCAATCATAATTGGATTCATACTGACAACAGTTTTAATATTATATTTTTTCGTTAATAAGGCGACAAACTTCATCATAATCAAAGGACCGATGGCAATGACTTCATCAAATTGATGACCATTCTGAATTAATTCTTCTAGTTTTTGGGTAACCAACCCTTTTTCACCAGCACTACCATCATCGGTCATGACATGAAGATGATTGCTATATTGTTTCAATTCCTCTTCTAGGATCATTAAATCGCGATTACGAAATCCGATAATCGTTTCTACATCGACATTTTTTTCAAACAGGCCTCTGGCAACTGGTAGGGCAATGGCACAACCAACACCACCACCAATGACGCAAACCTTGGTTAGATTGTCGAGATTACTTGGCCTACCTAGGGGTCCGACCACATCACGAATCGCCTCTCCTACGGTCAATTGCGCTAATTTCATCGTTGCTGATCCCACCAGTTGGAAGATAATAGTAATCCAACCTTCAGTTCGCGAGTAATCAGCGATGGTCAAAGGAATGCGTTCGGCTTCTTCGGTAGCATGGACAATAACAAATTGCCCTGGTAAGCACATTTTCGCAATCTTACTTGCTTCAATTCGAAATAGTTTCACATCTTTATTTAATACTTTTTCTTCCATTATTTTAAACATCTTGTTCTCCTTTAAGATAGAGATTTGTCATTTTTTCTGCTTCTAAGGTTGTTGCTTCCCCATGACCGGGATAGATCGTATAGTTACAACATAAATCATAGAGCCTTGTGAGCGATTGTCTTAAGCTTTTGCTATCACCAGTCGGTAAATCAGTCCGCCCAACACAATCTTTAAATAAGGTATCACCAGTAAAAATAACATCATCTATGATAATACACTGGGAACAGTTACTATGTCCACTCGTATGCATTATTTTTAAATGAAGATTGGCTAACGACAATTCTTGCTTATCGGCAGTCAATCTCACAAAACGCTCAGGAACTTTAATTGCCACCTTGGGTGTGCAAAAGCAAGAAAAGTTTTTTAAGGGATTGGCAAGTTTATTGACCGCATATGGATGTAGATAAATCGGAATGTCCTCATCTAAATAACTTTCAAGGGCGATAAAATGGTCAAAATGGGCGTGAGTTAATATCACAGCCACAATTTTTGTTGTTTTATCCAGTTGTAGTTTCCTCCGATCAACAGCAGGATCGATGATAATTGCTTGCTGGTCGTTGAGGATACTATAGCAATTACCATCGTAATTCTCTTCAACATATCTTCTTATTTTCATCATAGCATCCTTGCTGCATGCATTGCTCCGTAAATACCTGCATCATTTCCTAAGGTTGCCAGGATAAATTTGGTATCTTTTACCGCGTAAAAACATAATTTTTGAAATTTACTGGCGACCTTTGCACGTAAATATTCTCCAGCCTTGCTCACGCCACCGCCGAGAATAATCACCTCGGGGTTGATGATATTTGCTATTGTGGCACAACCACTAGCAAGGTAATCGGTCATTTGTTCCACAACCATTTGACTGATTTCATCCCCTGCTTGAGCGAAGTCGAAGACTTCCTTACAAGTCAAGTTGTGTTTATTGAGGCGTGTATCTTTCTCTTTTCGTAGTTCATATGCTGTTTTTACAACCCCTGTTGCACTGGCATATTGTTCTAAACAGCCAAACAAACCACAAGTACAATGACGAGGATTATCTTCTTTAACTCTAATATGACCAACCTCACCTGCAGAACCCGATGCTCCTTCAAGCAACTGATCGTTCATGACAATACCTCCACCAACACCAGTACCTAGGGTAAGCATAACAACACTATGGTAGCCTTTTGCGCTTCCATAAGCAAGTTCCCCAAAGGTTGCCGCATTGGCATCGTTTAAAATAGCTACCTTTACATGAGGATAACGGCTTGTCACTTTTTTTGTAAGGTCAACTTTTTCCCAACCTATGTTTTGTGCTCCTAGCACAAACCCATTTGTTACTGGTCCAGGAACCCCAATACCGATTCCAATTAACGTATCTTGTTCGCTTAATTCATCAATTGCCATAAAAATATCATTCATAATATTGCTTCCATAATTGCTAATATCTGTTTTTAATACTTTCGTAGATAGTAGTTTTCCATCGCTAAATTTTCCCACTTTTATTTCTGTTCCCCCAATATTAACACCAGCAATGAATTCCATAAGTTCCTCCTAAATGACTAAATTGTAGTCTCATTATATCATAGAAATAGAAGAATGTAAAGACAATATATGATAA
>JAQUVC010000140.1 GCA_028693535.1 Bacilli bacterium | reverse complement strand
GTAAAACATTATTTTCAGTTGTTTTTTATATTCATTTACCTTTTATGAATATGATTAACCTCTCTTCAAGTCCATTTATTCTCATTTTAATGACTATATTAAAAAAATACAAATCCTCATTTTATAAAATATTGTATTTCAAATTGTTTTATGATATAATATTTAACAAGTTGGAGAAATACTATGATGATTAAATATGGTTTATTGATTGTTGCCTATCTATTAGGCTCAATTCCATTTGGATTTGTAATTGGAAAGCTCAAAGGTATCGATATTCGTAAGCATGGTAGTAAAAACATTGGTACTACCAACACTGGAAGAGTATTAGGAAATAAATATGCAATTATCACTTATATTCTTGATACGTTTAAAGGCTTTCTCCTTGTCTTTTTATTTAGATTCCATATTATTTCTAATGAATACTGCTTCTTATCACCGATGATATATGGTCTGTGTGCCATTCTCGGCCATACCTTTTCTATCTATTTAGGATTTAAAGGGGGCAAAGCTGTTGCTACCAGCGGTGGTGTTATTCTAGGCTATTGTCCTTGGTTACTTGTTGTTGGATTAGCCTTGTTTTTTGTTGTTACTTATCTATCAAGTTATGTATCACTGGGCTCTTTGATCTCGGCTTCTATTATCACTATCTTTGTCATTGTCCTAACAATCATCGGCTATGATCCCTTCTTCAAAAAAGAAATGGATATTTATTTTGCTATTGTTGCTTCCATCGCATTACTCGTTATCTATTTTCGTCATCTTAATAATATCAAACGTTTATATCACCATGAAGAGGCTAAAATTAAATGGGGAAGAAACAAGCAAACATAAAAAAGCATGCCTTAACAAGCATGCTTTTATTATTTAATGTACCTTATTGGTTTTTCGCTTGATTCATCGAAGCCATAACTTGACGAACTTGCTTTTCTGATGGCGTTCTTCCCATTTGTTGGAACATCACACGAATCATTTTTTCATTTACAGGAGGGTTTTTTTCTAAATATTTCGTCATTATCTTTCGTGAAACGAAAAAGCCAATAACGGCTCCCACAACAAGAAAACCTAGAAATATTAAACACCAAGCCCAAATTTGTAGCTCCCACATATAATTTCACTCCTTTTTTACTATAAGTTATTTTACTATAAGTTACAATAAAATGCAAGCATAACTACTATTATAAATGACAGTATTCGTTTTCATTGCTATATTATAAAAAATGTCTTTACCTCATTTACGTTTTGTAGTATACTATATATGAATTAAAAGGAGGACTTTTTATGCCAAGATTTATTACAGATTCATGTATCGCTTGTGGGACTTGTGCATCTGAATGCCCAGTTGATTGCATCAAGGAAGGCGATATTTACGTTATCGATCCAGAAGCATGTATCGATTGTGGATCATGTCAAGAAGTATGCCCAGTAGAAGCAATTATTGAAAAATAAAACTAACATAAAAAAGTAGCCTTAGCTACTTTTTTTATTACATGATTTGTAAAGGGTCTGTTTCAATTGTTGAGACGATTACTCTATCGCTTAAGCCTAGATCTTGTTCAAGATCTTTTTTTAATGTATAAAAGACGAATTTTTCTATTCCATGGTTGACTTCAATCATCTGTAGTCCTACGTGTTTTGCATATTGGGCATTATTTAGTTTTATCTCACCTGTAATCAAAACCTGACAACCATTTGCAGAGGCTCTTTCCATATCATTTTGATGAGCACCAGAACCCCCAATGACACCTATTTTGTTTATTGTTTGTTGGGGATCTCCCAATACTTTTACTCCTGACAAGTGAAAAACCTTTTTCACAAATTGGGCTAAAGCAAACAGGGTTGTCTCTTTAATCGTACCATAGCGTAAATAGTTTTGTTTACCAATCGTACCATTGTCAATTTGGACATCTTGAATAGACAGTAACTCAGCTAAAACATCGTTTACACCACCAAGTCCAACATCCAAATTCGTATGCATAGCATAAACAGAAATATCATTTGCTAGTAATAATTTTAAAACTGCTCCTTGTTCGGTGTCTAATAACACCTTATACATCGGTTCAAAGAAAAAAGGATGATGAACCACAATCAAGTTGGCTTGTTTTTCGATTGCCTCTTTTACTACATCGATGGATAAATCTAGTGATAATAAAATATTAGCCACTTCAAAATCATCACGACCAACAATCAAACCAATTTTTGGTAAATCAAAATCTTCTGCATAATCTTGAGGAAATCTCTTTTCCAGATACTTTATGATTTCTTTTGCTTGCATATAATTTCATCTAGCCTCCTTATTTTCTCATCAATTGAAATAACATTAATACCAATTAAAGCCAGTTTATCCCGTTCTTGTTGCAATTTATCGATTAAAATGGGATTCTTTTTTTTAAGCAGTACAGGACCAAACTTAAGTTCGTTTTCGCTATACTTTTGTCTTTCCTGAGTAAACTCACAAACGATAATTTCATAATACTTACCATCTTCAGCGACAAGATCTTCCTCAATAATTCGATAATTGCTTTCCATCAAATATTTTCGGAGGTTATACACATTGCGGTTCGCTTGTAAAATAAAACGCTTGATTTCGTTGTTATTATTATTGCTCAATATCTTTATGATATTAAAGCCACCCATTCCAGAAATAACGACGACTTCAATCCCTTCCCATAAGTTCTCTAATCCATCAC
>JAQUVC010000139.1 GCA_028693535.1 Bacilli bacterium | reverse complement strand
CTTCCTTCCTCTACATTATAAAATTTTAATAACAATTTTATTAGCGTCGTTTTCCCCGCTCCATTATAACCAATGATTGCAATCTTCTCGCGAGGTTCTATTTTTAGATTAATATCTCGTAACACGTATTCTTCTTGTTCAGGATATTGGAAACTCACGTTTTCGATCTCAACGATTGGATGAGCATTTTCTAACTTTTTCCCACCACTACCTTCAATTTTAGGCTGGTAATTCATTAACCATAAAAAATCATCAACATATAGTGCATTATCTCTTAATCGACTAACACTCCAAACCACGCCGTAAATATAATTGGTGATTCTTAAAATCGCATTTACCGATGAAGCAAAACTTGCTATTCCAATTACTTTACTATATACCTTCCACATTAAATAAACATAAACAGCAAAGTTGCGAACGATTTGGTAAGGTATTTCTTCAATCATATTATAAATAAATCCCTTGTTTTCTGTATTGCGATATCCTTTATCAAGGTTTCGTCTTACTTCTTCTTCGTTTTCAATCAGCAAATTGGAAAGATTGGTCGTTTTAATATCACAGGTGTATTTTTCCAAATAAAAAACCCGCTTAATATAGCCATAACGACGATTATTTGTTTCCATTTTTTTGCTTGTTTCATACCACATTTTATTGTTTTTATATTGGACAATAAAAGCAATTGTTGACTGAATGACGACCGCAATTAATAGTAATGGATCTTTAAAAATAATGTATGTTCCTAATGTAAAAATAATAGCAACGTTTCTTACAAAATGGACAAATGAATCAAAGGTGTTAATTCCTCGATTATCACCTTGTGTTAATGCTCGGTGAAATAAATCATATTCTTTCGGATTATCAAAACTGGAGATATCTAATTTTGCTGCTTTTTCAAACATAACTTTCTGAATTTTTTTCATCCATAGATGACGACTGCGCGTAACCAAATAACCCGAATGTATTCTTTGTACGATTAAACACGAAATTAAAATAATGAAAAACAAGACAAGTTCTCTCAAAATTACATTAAAACTAGCTTTTTCTTCCAATACCAAGTTGATTACTCTTTCAACTAGCATGATCTCTACTAAACTCGATAGGGAAGCCGCAATAATTGTGAAGATTGAAGAAACAATGTACAGAGGACAAAACTTAGCAACATACTTCAACATAATCAAATTATTCTTAAATGTCTTCATTATCTTTTACCCCATTTAAGTAATTTCTGGCTTGAATACTAAACATATATTGATATTGGCCCTCTTCTTTTTGCATCAATTCATGATGCGTCCCTTCTTCAATAACCTTCCCTTCCGAAAAAAGATATATTTTATTAGCTTTTACTGTTGTTGACAACCGATGGGAAATAAATAACAAAGTCCTATCTTTCCCCAGTTTCATCATCTTTTCATAAATTTCTGCTTCAGCAATTGGATCAAGCGCACTACTTGGTTCATCTAAAATTATAAAATCATAATTCCCTGCATAAGCTCTGGCAATTGCCAATTTTTGTTTTTCGCCACCGCTTAGTTCGATTCCTTCTTGATCAAATTCTTTCGTAATCACTGTTTCTAGCCCTTTGGGAAAAGACATTGCTTTTTCATAAAGGCCACTAAACTTTAAGGCTTCAACAACAAGTTCTTCATCTTCCTTGGTTTTACATTTTCTTAATAGAATGTTTTCAGTTATCGAAAATGAATAGACTTGAAAATCTTGAAAAACAGCTCCTATTTTCTTTCTGATGCTATCCGGTTTTAAATTGATATAAGATTCATCATTAAAATAAATGTCTCCACTTTGAGGATCGTAAAGGCGTAGCAACATCTTCACAAACGTTGTTTTCCCTGCTCCGTTTTCTCCAACAACAGCAATTTTATCGCCTTTTGTGATTGTTAGGTTGATATCTTCTAATACTTTGGTTTCTCCGTAACTAAAATACAATTTTTTAACTGTTATTTTTTCTAATGTCGGAGCTTCTTTTATGCCACTAATTTCAATAACACCCTGTTGATTCATAATAGCAAATACTGTTTCTCCACGAACAGAAGCCACCTCAAAGGAAGCAAGAGAATCAGAAAGTCCCCAAATGATATTGCTTAATGTTGATGCAGCAACGGTTAGGGCAACAAACGAACCAAAATCCATCGATTTTAATGTAATATACGAAATAAATCCCAATGCTAAAGGATAAATACTTCTAATTAAAATTTCTGAAAGAAAGGTGATGATTGCGCTTTTAGATAATGTCTTATCGACGTTTTTAATCACATGATCTCCTATTTTATCGTTTGCTTGTAATAATAGATCATCAATCTGACTCGTTCTAATGTCAAACGAAGCATCTTTCAAATAAAACATTCGTTTTACATATGCTCTCTCTCTCACGTGTTTTTTATTTTTTTGACTCATTTGCCAATTTATTTGCGCAACATATTTAATTAAGAAAAAATAAATAACCCCCACGCCAAGCGCATAAAGAATAATCAAATAATCAACAAGAGCAAAGATAGTAAATATCATGATGACTTTTGCAACACTAGAAATAATATCAGACAATGTCCAAAAAGCATCAATGGACGCCCAACCACCTTCATCAATGGCGCGATTATAATCATTTAAAAATTCTGATGATTGATATTTTTCATAATCTATTTCTTTGAGCTTGTTGAAAATCATAATTTCATAACGGCTAATAAATCTTCTTTGATAGCGTCGATATA
>JAQUVC010000027.1 GCA_028693535.1 Bacilli bacterium | reverse complement strand
ATGAGATAGGAGGGTTTATGAAAAAAGTAATCATGATTTGCGTATTCATTGTTGTGCTAATGTCTAGTTTTGGCTGTAAAGTGCAAGAGAATATTGAATTAGAAATTTTATATCAACATGATGTTATGTATGTTGGAGAACAGCAAATGTTAACATATCGATTAACTCCTAACCAAAAAGAAGAGTTTGATTTTACATGGCTTTCTAGTGATGATAAGGTCATTAGCATTGATGAAAATGGAAATTGCCAAGCGTTAACAGCGGGAAAAGCTACTATTTCTTTAATTAGTCAAAAAGTAAAAAAATTAAGTGCCATCGTTGATATCTTTGTGATTTCGCTACCAGAGGCACAAACGAATACTTTAATTACGGATTATTCCATTCTTGAAGTTGGCATTAGTCAAACATATTTAGATCATACTAGTGATAAAGTAATGGTAACCGTTACTTTAACAGCGAAAAAAGCGTTCACTGCAATTTTATCTACTGGTTCCTTTGAACGATTAGGGTTAATCGAAATGCAGATAGTGAATAGAACGAATGAAAAGCAAGAATATTATTTGTATAGTGAGCTGTATATGATTGCTGTAACTGATGATGAGTATGAATTTACATTGTTAGAAGGTGAAATGGTTACGAGATCACTTCAGTTTGCTACTCTTCCTTTTGTATTTATGGCAGGTGATGAAGTGCCAGCCCCTCGGGGAGAATATCAAGTGCAGGTTAGAGTTGCACTGTTTGGTGAACCATGGCTTGATACAGGATTAACCATTGTTGTTTCATAGAAAATAAAAGTAAAAGGTATAGATTCATTTCTATGCCTTTTTGAAATGTGTATAAATTGTGTAAAATTAAATGATATGTTTTGTAAATGTTCATGAATACGGTTGAAAAAAATCCCAAATGGTGTATAATATATTAGTGAATAATATAAAGGAGAAAGTAAGAATGAAAACAATTGTTATCGGTGTGATTGGCGCTGATGTTCATGCTGTCGGTAATAAAATAATTGAATACGTTTTAAAGAATGAAGGTTATAATGTTGTCAATGTAGGTGTTTTATCTTCTCAAGAGGACTTTATCAATGCAGCAATTGAAACCAATGCACAGGCTATTTTAGTATCATCGTTATATGGGCATGGGGAAATTGACTGCCGTGGTATGCGTGAGAAATGTATAGAATCAGGTATTGGCGATATTTTACTTTATGTGGGGGGAAACATTGTTGTTGGGAAACAAGATTTTGAAGGTGTAAAGCACCGCTTTGAAGAAATGGGCTTTAATCGTATTTATGCTCCTGGTACACCAATTGAAGCTGTCTTACCTACCATAAAAGCAGATTTAGGAGAATAAGTATGGAATTGTACTTATTGGTTGACTTTGGCTCGACTTATACCAAGTTAACTGCTGTTGATCTTGAAAAAGCTGATATCATAGCTACTTCACGGAGTTTTACCACAGTAGCTACTGATATCCATGATGGTTATCATCAAGCACTACAGCATCTTTATCAAAAAATTGGCTCAGAAGTCACATTTTCTAAAATAGTTGCTTGTTCATCTGCTGCTGGCGGTTTAAAAATGGCGGCAATCGGTCTTGTTGAAGAGTTGACGGTTGAAGCGGCTAAGCGTGTATGCCTCGGAGCTGGCGCTAAAGTCGATTTGGTCTTTTCTCATTATCTCAATACCAAAGAAGCAGAACGAATTAAGAATGAAAAGATCGACATTATACTCTTAGCAGGGGGAACGGATGGCGGTAATAGAGATTGTGTGTTATACAATGCGGAAATATTGGGGAAAACAGGCACTAAAGTACCTGTTGTTTATGCAGGCAATAAATCTTGTCAAGATGAAATCACGGCGATATTTGAAAAATATCACATGGAGTATTACATCTGTGACAATGTAATGCCAAGGCTTAATGTTTTAAATATTGATAGTGCTCGCGAAGTGATTCGCAAGGTATTTATGAATAACATTATAGAAGCCAAAGGAATTAAAAAAATTGAGAATGAAATCGATGAAATCATTCTTCCTACTCCCCATGCGGTTTTAAAAGCTACTGAACTTTTATCAAAAGGCTATTTGCATGAAAAGGGACTTGGTGAAATCGTGATCATCGATATTGGTGGAGCAACAACAGATGTTTATTCGATTTGTTCGGGGTCACCAAAACGCGCGGATGTCATTTTAAAAGGCTTAGAAGAACCTTTTGCAAAGAGAACGGTAGAAGGTGATTTAGGTATGCGCTATTCAGCTATGGGTGTAGTTAATGCTCTAAGCGAAGAAGAAATCAATCTCTACTTAGAACAAGGGCTTGATATGGTAAGCGAAGCGAAAAAACGGACAACGAATGTTGACATGATTCCCCAAAATGATGAAGATGAAAACATTGATATTGCTTTCGGGCAAATTTGTAGTAATTTGGGTATGAGTCGCCATGTTGGTAAAATGGATACACAGTATACACCTATGGGAACCTATTATTTTCAGTATGGGAAAGATTTAACGGGTGTCGACTATATAATTGGGACTGGTGGAGTCATTATTTATAATCATTCTCCCCAAGAAATATTGAAGAAAATGTTAGCAAACGAACGAAGTGTTATGGAATTGCGTCCAAAAAATGCAAAATTTTTACTTGATAGAGAATATATTTTTTCAGCAATGGGCTTATTAAGTTTACATGAACCACTAGTAGCCTTAAAAATTATGAAAAAATATGTCATAAATATATAGATGGAGCTATAGATTGAAATGGAACTGAAAAATAAAAAACTTACGGAAGCAGAGTTTTTTGCAATCAGAAAAGAAGTACTAGCATCATGGCCAACAGGTTCCTCCAAGTTATTGGAGTTAAATGGCGCAATTGAGCGAATGAAACAACTTCCTGATAGCAAAAATTTTGCAATCAAAATGGCTAAAGCAGCCAAACAAGAAACAACAATGATTCAACCCCGAGCGGGAGTAGCAATTTTAGAAGAACATATCAAATTATTACAATATTTGGAAAAAGCAGGTGCAGATTTTCTTCCTTCAACAATCGATTCTTACACGCGACAAAATCGTTATTCTGAAGCAGAAAGAGGAATTGAAGAAAGTAAGATTATGGGAAGAAGCATGTTGAACGGCTTTCCAGCAGTTAATTATGGGGTGGAGTTATGTCGTCAAGTGTTGGATGAGGTCAATGTTCCCTTACAAGCGCGTCATGGAACCCCAGATTCGCGCCTACTAGCAGAAATCATTCATGCTGCTGGTTGGACTTCCAATGAAGGAGGAGCCATTTCTTATAATGTTCCTTATGCAAAAAATGTATCTATCGAAGATTCGATTAAATATTGGCAATATTGTGATCGCCTTGTTGGCTATTATGAAGAGCATGGTGCTCATATTAATCGAGAGCCATTTGGCCCCTTGACAGGAACCTTGGTTCCTCCATCAATATCGAATGCGGTTGGTATTATTGAAGCGCTACTAGCTGCCGAACAAGGAGTAAAAAATATTACGGTTGGTTATGGGCAGGGAGGCAATTTTATCCAAGATATCGCAGCCATTCATTCACTAAAAGATCAAACAGAGGATTATTTACATCGTTATGGGTATCGTGATGTACTGGTTACAACGGTATTCCATCAATGGATGGGAGGCTTTCCTGCGGATGAAGCAGAAGCTACCGCGTTAATTTCTCTTGCTTCCACGGTTGCTGCGTTGGGAAAAGCGACAAAGATGATTACCAAAACACCCTATGAGTCAGTTGGTATTCCAACAAAAGAAGCCAATGCCATTGGTATTAAAGCATCTCAGTTTGTTGTGAACTTATTCAAGGATCAAAAAAATCCATCAAGTCATCAATATTTGGAAGAATATCGCCAAATTAGAAAAGAGGTTGATTCATTATTAAACCATGTGTTCTATTTAGGTGGTGGTGATTTGGCTGTAGGAACAGTAGCAGCGTTTAAACAAGGAATTATTGATATTCCCTTTGCTCCTAGTAAGTTTAATGCTGGAAAAATGCTTCCTGCTCGTGACAATCTAGGTTGCATTCGCGTGCTAGAATTTGGTAATTTAGGTTTTAGTGAAGAAATCAAAGAATTTCATCGTCGTAAAATATTCGAACGAGCAAAATACGAAGGTCGTGAAGTATCATTTCAAATGACCATCGATGATGTTTGTGCTGTTAGTGCAGGACAATTAATTGGCCATCATACAAAGGCTAAAAAAAATAAAGAGAAGAAGGCAAAATAAAATGAAAATTAAACAAGTTATCTTATCAAAATCATATACAGGATTTTACTTTGATGATCAAAAAGCAATTAAGAGTGGCGCAAAATTAGATGGCTTTACGTATCTTGGCGAACCAAAAACACCAGGTTTTACCAATATTCGCCAAACGGGGGAAGCTATTTCCATTCAATTGGTATTAGAAGATGGCAGTGTTGCTGTTGGTGATTGTGCTGCTGTTCAATATAGTGGTGCTGGAGGAAGAGATCCATTGTTTCTAGCAAATGAGTTTATTCCCTTTATTGAAACACAGATTAGCCCTTTATTGATTGGTGAAGATGTGAGCGAATTTAAAGCGTTAGCTCTAAAATATGATCACCTTCAAGTGAATGGACAACGCCTACATACAGCCATTCGCTATGGTATCACGCAAGCTTTACTAAAAGCAACAGCCATTACGAATAAATTAACAATGGCAGAAGTGATTAGAAAAGAGTATCATATAGCTGAAAAAGAATACCTTCCAGTTCCTGTTTTTACACAGTCTGGTGATGATCGATATAACAATGCTGACAAAATGATTATCAAACAAGCCGATGTTTTACCCCATGCCTTGATTAATCATGTTGAGACCAAATTGGGTAATCATGGTGAGTTATTGTTAGAATACGTGACATGGTTGCGCAATCGTACCTTAAAACTTCGTAAAAGTGAACAATATAATCCCGTTTTTCATATTGATACCTATGGGACAGTGGGAATTGCCTTCAATAATGACATTGTTAAAATGGTTGATTATTTCGCAACGTTGGAGATAGCCGCTAAACCATTTCATCTACGAATTGAAGGTCCAGTTGATGCTGGAAATCGGGAAGATACGATGATTGCCCTACGCGATATTCGTGCGTTACTAGATCAAAGAAAGATTGATGTAGAGATCGTTGCAGATGAGTGGTGCAATACGCTAGAAGATGTCATCTATTTTGCTGATAATAAAGCAGGCCATATGCTACAAGTGAAAACTCCTGATTTAGGAGGCGTTAATAATGTTGTTGAAGCGTTGTTATATTGTAATCAAATGAATATTGGCAGTTATTGTGGTGGTACTTGTAATGAAACGAATATTTCCAGCGAAGCAACCACTAATATCGCCATTGCGTGCCATGCGACACAGTGCCTAGCAAAGCCAGGCATGGGTTGTGATGAAGGATTTATGATTGTTAAAAATGAAATCAATAGAGTAGTTGCTCTAGCAAATTCAAGGAGATAATAAATATGAAAATAGGCGTTGCTGGGACAGTAGAATCGAATGACTGCTTGATCACCGTGGAAGAAAGTGACAAGGTAGAGATTATCATTGAAAGCATTGTGATGGAATTTTTTGGTGAGCAAATTAAAAAAGTTATTTTAGATACATTGGCTGAGTTGCAAATCAAAACAATAAAAGTAACATGTAATGATAAAGGGGCTCTTGACTATACAATTAAGTCACGACTAGTAACGGCTATAAAAAGAATGGAGGGCTAATTCATGAGAAGAAGTTGTTTATTTATTCCGAGTAGTAACCCAGGAATGTTGCAAAGCGCAGACATTTATCACTTTGATAGTGTGATCTTTGATTTAGAAGATGCTGTTACCTTGAGTGAAAAAGAAAGTGCCCGTGAATTATTAAAAAACTTTTTAGTTGTCGCGGATTTAAAGCAAAAAGAAATCATGATTCGAATCAACGGCTTAGACAATGAATTCGCTATCGCTGATTTAGAATGCATTGTTTGTGATGAAATCGATACGATTATGCTACCAAAAGCTCGAGTTAGTGATATTGTTTATTTGGATCATGTCTTAACACAAATTGAACAAAAAAAACAGTTGAAAAAGAAAATCAACATTGTTCCCATCATTGAGCTAGCGAGTTCTTTGTTAGAAGTAGAAGCCATTGCTGAAGAGAATCGCGTTGATGGGATTTTACTAGGGGCAGAAGATTTAACAAGTGATATGGAAGTAAGCCGTACCGAAGAAGGAACTGAAATTTTCTATCCGCGTGCTAGAATTGCTATGGCTTGTAAAGCACACAAGATTGATGCCATTGATACCCCTTATACCAATGTCAATCAACTAGAAGGATTACAACGCGATGCTTTGATTGCCAAGGGGTTAGGAATGAATGCAAAAGCATGTATTCATCCCAATCAAATTGATATGGTGAATCAAATATTTTCTCCAACAAAACAAGAAATTTTAAAGGCCCAAAAAATTATTGCTGCTTATGAACAAGAAAAAAAAGGCGCTTTTAGCCTTGATGGGAAGATGATTGATAAACCAATCATTGAACGAAGTATGAAGGTTATCGCAAAAGCAAACAAGTTTGGCTTGATATAGGAGGAAAATGATGAAAAATTCCTTAGGACGTTTTGTTGGTGAGGGGTTTCTTCCCTTTACTACATCAAATGCTTTTGTAAATAAAAAAAGAATAAAAATTCCAGAAAAGAAAACCACACATCAGGAAAAAATGGTTGCCTCATTGAGTGAAGTTTTTGATAAACTACATATCACTGATGGGATGACTTTGTCATTTCATCATCACTTGCGAGATGGGGATAAGGTGTTAAGTTTGGTGGCTGCGGAAATCAAAAAACGCAATTTAAAAAACATGGTTTTGGCTCCTAGTTCTATTTTTCCATGCCATCACAATTTAGTAGAATTAATAGAACATAAAAATGTTGTTCAGATATATACAAACTATGTCAATGGAGAAGTAGCAGATGCCATTTCTCAAGGAAAACTCGCGAAACCATTGATCATGATGACTCATGGAGGCCGCCCTCAAGCAATAGAGTCAGGATATTTAAAAATCGATGTTGCTTTTATTGCTTGCCCTAATGCCGATAGCCAAGGCAATGGGAATGGTTTTTTTGGTGTCAATGCCTGTGGATCGTTGGGATACGCTATCAGCGATATGCTTTATGCTGATAAAAAAGTAGTTATTACGGATCATATTGTTCCAGAAGTTGGTGAGTGCGAAATAAAAAGTGAGTATATTGACTATGTTCTCAAGGTCGATTCCATTGGTGATGCCCAAAAAATTGTTTCTGGAACGACAAAAATAACCAAAGATCCCGTTGGGTTAAAGATAGCGAAAGAAGCAGCTCATTTTCTAGATCTTGCTGGAATTATTCAAAATGGTTTTTCTATGCAAACGGGAGCAGGCGGAACTTCACTGGCTGTCGCTCATTTTGTAAAAGAGATTATGATTGAAAAAAACATCAAGGCATCCTTTGCTAGTGGCGGAATCACAGGATATTTTACCAGTATGCTCGAAGAAGGACTTGTTGATCGCTTATATGATGTGCAAAGCTTTGATTTAGAAGCAGTAAGCTCAATTGGAAAAAATGCCAATCATTTGGCAATTAGTGCATCCTCATATGCCAATCCGTTTGATGACAATATTGTCAACCAATTGGATTTTGTAATTCTTGGTGCAACGGAGGTCGATGTTCACTTTAATGTTAATGTGACTACCTCTTCTTTAGGAAACATTATTGGTGGTTCTGGTGGCCATGCTGATACAGCATATGGTGCCAAGGTAACGATGATTGTAACACCGCTGATTAAATCAAGAATTCCCATAATTAAAGAGGCCGTTACAACAATCACTACTCCAGGTAGCGATGTTGATGTCATTGTGACAGATAGAGGCATTGCCATCAATCCGCTACGTCAAGATTTAATCGCGAAAATGAAAGATACAAACATGGACATTGTTCCTATCGAAGAATTATGGCAGCGAGCGCATCGTATCACTGGTATCCCTGCCAAACTATCCTTTTCTCAGGATGTGATTGGAGTCGTGATGTACCGTGATGGAACGGTGATTGATACCATTTATCGTAAATAAAGGAGGCACGGATGAATTTTCTCGTAAAAGAAGCAATATTATCACAAGAAAAGGATAGAATTATTATCTTTTTAAAAACATTCGCTTTGAATTATGAAAAGAATAACAACCTTAGTCTTTATATTGAACAAGATGAGGAAATCATCGCCACTGTTTCTGCTGCAGATTATATCATTAAAGATCTTGCGATTGCAAAGGCATATCAAAGTAAAAATCTAGCGAATTATTTGCTATCGTGTTTATTTCAAAAACTAGCCGCAAAAGGGATTGTTTATTATCAAGTTTATACAAAACCAGAATATAAAAAGATGTTTTTGGAACTAAATTTCTCTGAAATTATTACTGTCAGCCAAACCTGTTTATTAGAAACAAAAAATTTTTCGATTCGGAATGAATTATACAAACTCAAAGAAAGCTATCATATTAACACATGTGATAATGGTGTGATTGTTGTGAATGCCAATCCGTTTACCAATGGACATCTATATTTAATAGAGCAAGCAGCAAAGAACCATGAGAAACTCATTGTCTTTGTTCTAGAAGAAGACCAATCTTATTTTCGTTTTTCGGAACGTTTTTTATTGGTCCAGCGAGGAACGGCACACTTAGGCAATGTTGTAGTTGTTCCTAGCACTAAATATATCATTTCTTCGTTAACCTTTCCTACCTACTTCTTAAAAGAAGATGTGGACCAGGTGAGAGAGCAAGCATTTGTTGATGCTCAAATCTTTGTCACTTATTTTATGCCCATCTTCAATATTTCTAAACGCTATGTAGGTAGTGAAATTGATCCTGTTACCGCAAAGTACAATGTAGTATTGAAACAGGTATTAGGTAGTCGTTTAATCCAAATAAACCGCAAGGAAATTGCTGGGCAACCCATTAGTGCCAGCTTGGTAAGAACGTATTATCAAACACGAGAATTTATGAAAATTGCCCCTTTGGTTCCACCAACAACACTCGCCTATTTGAAGGAGAAACATCATGAATGATATTTTAGCTGCTCGTGAGCGGGAGATTCAAAATCTTCAAAAAGTCATGAAAGAAGACAATATCTATCTGACTCTCAAGGCGAATGTTCCTGGAGAAGTAAAACGAACAGATATTAGTGTTTTTTTAATTAAACTTGCCAGACAGAGGATTTATCGCACTTTTCACGTAACAAGTGAAGAATTCTTTGATGATTTTGATGGTTTTTACTATATTTTTGCGATTGAAGAAAAAAGTCGATTAGAAGTAAAACGACAAGCAATTGCCATCGAAGAAAAAGATATCGTAGGTCGATATATCGATATTGATGTATTTCAAAATGAAACAAAGAGCTTAAGTCGAGGTGATTTAAATATTAAATCACGAAAATGCTTTATTTGTGATAATAACCCCTATATTTGTATGCGTAATCAAGCTCATACTTTAGAAGAAATCAAAAACAAGATTTATACTGATGTCATCGACTTTTTAGAAAATAAGGTAACTAAAATTATTTCTGAATCGATTTTTTTGGAACTAAACTTAGACCCAAAATTTGGCATGGTAACAGCCAAATCGCAAGGATCTCATAAGGATATGAATTATGAACTAATGAAACGCTCGATTGAGATTATTACTCCTTATTTAGCGCTAATGGTGATTCGTGGTTTTTGTCATAGTTTAGAAGAAATTCCTGGAATTATTAAAAATATTGGGATGAAGGCGGAAAACATGATGTTTCATGCAACAAGAAACATCAATACGTACAAAGGATTGATTTTTTCTTTAGGATATACTGCGAGTGCATTTGGATATTTATTGAAGAATAATCTCGTTTTCTCCAAACTTTATGATGTGGTCGCCAAATTAGGAAAAGATTTAGATCAAGAACTAAAAAGTGAGGAAAAAACTTTTGGCTTGCAGGCTTATCGTCAGTATGGATTTTTGGGAGCTCGTGGTGAAATCATTAAAGGCTTACCAACCATTAAGGCAGCACTTCAAGTTCTTGCAGGGTATTCTGAGTTTTCTGAGGAAGCGTTAACCATGGCTCTGATTCGAATTATTAGTTTGAGTGAAGATACCGTTTTGTTGAAACGAGCAGGTAGTTTAGAAAAATATGAATATTTCAAACAAAAAGTACGCAAGATAGAACAATACGATAAAAATCAAATCAATCAGATTACCAATGAATGTATTAAAGAGAATATTAGCTTTGGGGGATCTAGTGATTTATTAGCAGTTTTAATTTTTATTACAAAAATGAAGAAAGAGTTTTTTTATGAGAAATAATAAACCAATTGGAGTATTTGATTCAGGAATCGGTGGAATGACCGTATTATCAAAGCTAGCAGAAGTATTTCCTTGTGAAGATTTCATTTATGTTGGGGACACTTTAAATTGTCCCTATGGCGTAAAAAGTCCAGAAGAGATTGCCGATTTAGTTACCAGAGTCGTTCATTACTTATTGTCACAAGATGTAAAGGCCATTGTGATTGCTTGTAATACAGCAACAGCCAATAGTGCTCATTTAAAAGCATTTGTCAAGATTCCTGTTGTTGGTGTGATAGAGCCAACAGCAAAATATGCTCTAAAAACAAGTCGTAACAAAAACATTGCTGTTCTAGCAACTAATGCCACGATTGATTCAAAATCCTATCACAAATTGATTGATAAAAAAAGAATAGTTAAGCGTGGCAAAAAATATTTTGTGAAGTGTAGTGAGTTTGTTACGGCAATTGAAGACAAGCAATTTACCAATGACTATTCTTTTAAATTAGTAAAAGATAAACTAGAATTTTTATCAGATAAGAATATTGATACGGTGGTATTAGGATGCACTCATTTTGGATTGTATACACAAGAAATTTCAAGAGTTCTTCCTCAAGCAAAATTAGTCGATTGTGGTGGCCCTACCAGTCAGTTATTGAAGAAAATTATAAAAAAAGAAGGATTAATGGCTGATGATTTCCATACAGGAACGATTCGAATTGCTACGACAGGAGATCCGAAACAAATGGAACAACAAATCGACTGGTTTGATAAAGAGTATCAAGGAATATTTAAAGTAAACATATAGCCAAAGTGAATTTGGCTTTTTATTTTTCTTGACAATTCCAAGATAAAAGCATAAAATATCTCTGTTGGGAATGATGTTCTCCCTCAGTACAAACTGAAACCGCTAGACTAGCTGATGACATCTGCAAGTTTTTTTATTGCGGATTTTATCAGTTTTTTTATTATGTTTAAAAAGGAGTTTATATGTTACTATTAAGTTTATGTTTAATTTTATTACTTGGAATTGTGTTATCCTTTTTATGTGAAAAACTACGATTACCAGTCTTAATAGGTTATCTAGCTGTTGGAATTATTTTGGGACCATTTGTTTTAAACCTCATTGACGTACGATTGCTTCATATTTCAGAAGAATTAAGAAAAATAGCATTAATTTTCATTTTAATTCGCGCAGGTTTATCGCTTGATTTTTCAGAATTAAAAAAAATGGGACGTCCATCGCTATTATTATCCTTTGTCCCAGCCATTTTTGAATTAATAGCGATTGGATTATTAACGCCCCTTTTCTTTCCAATCTCTTATCTGGATGCTTTTATTTTAGGAAGTGTATTAGCAGCAGTATCACCTGCGGTTGTTGTTCCAAGAATGATTCAAATGGTGGAAGATAAACAAGGAACAGCGAAAGGAATTCCTCAAATGATCGTAGCCGGTAGTAGTATTGATGATGTGGTTGTGATTGTCATATTCACAGCGCTTACTACGGTTGCTACTGGAGATTCTATTGGCGTACTAACTTATTTTAATGTGCCTTTGGCAGTTTCTCTTGGAATTGCTAGTGGAATTATCATAGGACTATTATTGGTTTGGTTTTTTAAGAAGGCTCATATTCGTGATACCATCAAAGTCATCATTATTTGTGCGATTAGTTTTGGCTTTGTTGCTTTAGAAACGTTACTCTCAAAAACAATAGGTTATTCAGGATTGCTAGCAACCATTACGATGGGAGTCGTGATTATGTCAAGATATAAAGTATTAGCAGAAAGACTGTCGCAAAAATACTCAAAACTATGGGTGGTAGCAGAGATAATCTTATTTGTAATGGTAGGAGCAACGGTTGATATTCATTATTTTATGGATAATTTAGGATTAGGAATCCTTCTGATTCTTTGTGGACTGATGATTCGTGCCATCGGAGTTTTTGTTTCTTTGATAAAAACAAAATTGAATCAGAAAGAAAAGCTATTTTGTGCCATTGCTTATCTACCAAAAGCAACGGTTCAAGCAGCAATTGGAGGAATTCCGTTAGCACTAGGAATTCTTAGTGGGGATTTTATCTTATCGATTGCCGTAGTTGCTATTTTATTTACAGCACCTCTTGGAGCTTTTGCGATTGATTATAGCAAGCATAAATTGTTAGAAACGAAAAAAGTTGATACCAAGCACGCATAAAAAAAGATTTGGGTATTCCAAATCTT
>JAQUVC010000138.1 GCA_028693535.1 Bacilli bacterium | reverse complement strand
ATTTTTTCAATATCAAGAAAACTTATTTTCTTTCTCATAAATAAATCAACAGCAGCTTCATTTGCTGCATTATAAACTGTTGGTAGGATTCCCCCACTTTCTCCAACTTGATAAGCGAGTTCTAACATCGGAAAACGAGAAAAATCCATTGTTTGAAACGTTAGATTTTTTACCTTCGTAAAATCCAACATTTTTATAGCCTCATTTTTAATATGATGCGGATGGGTAAGTGCATACTGAATTGGTAGCATCATATTGGGATAAGACATTTGTGCAATAATTGAGCCATCATTATACTCCACCATCGAGTGAATAATACTTTCTGGATGAAGAATTGTCTTAATTTTTTCATAAGGCATACTGAATAGATGGTGCGCCTCAATCACTTCTAATCCCTTATTAACCATTGTTGCAGAATCAATTGTTATTTTTTTACCCATTGACCAATTAGGGTGTTTTAGTGCTTCCTCAAGAGAAACAGTTGCCAGTTCGGATCTACTTTTATCGCGTAAAGCCCCACCACTTGCAGTAATGATTAAATTAGCAATATCTTCTCTATTCCCTGATAATAAGCATTGATAAATAGCACTATGCTCACTATCCACTGGAAAAATGTTTGCTTTATACTGTTTAGCAAGAGCCATAACTAACTCTCCACCAGCAACTAATGTCTCTTTATTCGCTAATAAGACATCTCTTTTTTGCATAATAGCAGCTATCGTAGGTGCGAGACCTATCATTCCTACAACTGCATTTATTAAAAGTCCCTCTCCATCACCATATGTAGCAACATCAATTAGTCCTTGTTCTCCACAAGCAAAAGTAATCTCTGGAAATTTAGTTTGCAAATATTCTTTGTCTTTTTGACAAGCCACACTGACAAACTCTGGTCTAAATTCTGTGATAATTGCTATCGCTGCTTCAATGTTATGGCCAACAGAAATTGCTTTTAAAGAGTATTCTTTACTATTTCTGATAATATTTATGGTTTGTTGACCAATGGAACCACTTGCTCCTAATAAGCATATATTTTTCATCTTAAACTCCTATTAATAATAACTCGGCTGATTGAACAATGATATAAAACCAAATACCTGCATATAGCAAACTATCAAAGCGATCTAAAATACCACCATGTCCAGGAAAGATATTAGAGAAATCCTTTATTTCATAACCTCTTTTGATCTTTGAGGCAATTAAGTCTCCTAATTGAACTGTTATTGATAACAAAGCAGATAATCCAATCACTCCTATGATGGTTAGAAAAATTTCATTTGTTTGTGGGTTGATGATTTTCATCAGAAAAGCCACTATTGTTCCGAACACAATCCCTGCAACAAATCCTGCAATTGCACCTTCAACTGATTTTTTTGGGCTTATTTCTGGACATAATTTGTGCTTGCCAAATTTAATACCAATTAAATAAGCAAATAAATCAGTAGCAACAACAATGGTATACACATAAACAAAACTTTTTATGCCATTAAGTTCAACCAACGTTTTATTCAAATGGATTGGTTTTAAATATCTAATGCTCATCACATAACCAAAAATCAACCCTGCATAAGCTAAGCTAGCTAAGCTGCCAAATACTTCTTTTGTTGTCGTATGTGGTTTAAAAATTAACAAACCTAAGGTAATCGCACTAAAAGCCATGAAAGCAATCAACACATAGAAGTGACTGATAAAATATTCATTTAAATTATCAATATCTCCATTAGCTTTTTTGGTTGCTAAACAAGCAAGAGCAGCAATTATTCCTGAAAATATAGGAACAATATAGCGAAACATCTTCATAGCTGGAGATTTTTGATACATCATATTGATTAATTCGTAAGTCGCTAGCATACTAAACACGATTGCAACAGCAAAAAATCCCCATTCAGCGATTGGGTGATCTATTACCACTAATGGTAATAAAACTATAATCATAAAAAAAGCAGTAATTATTCTTTGTTTCATTTAAGTCCTCCAAAGCGACGGTTGCGATTCTTATATTCATCAATTGCCTTGTCTAAATCTCTTCTTCTAAAATCTGGCCATAATACATCTGTGAAATACAATTCACTGTAAGCTATTTGCCAAAGCAAAAAATTACTGATTCTAATTTGATTACTTGTTCTAATTAACAAGTCTACTACTGGTAAATCTTTGGTGTATAGATAATCATAAAACAATTTTTCATTAATATCATTTAATTTGATTTTATCTTCTTTTAAAGCCATAGCAATATGTTTGGTCGCATTCAGGATTTCATCTTTGCCACCATAATTGAACGCAATGGTAAAATTTATATTACTATTATTCATAGTTTCGCGTTCTACTTCAATAATTTTCTGCAACAGCTTTTCACCAAGATTATCTTTTCGACCTATCACTCGCAGTTTGACTCCATTATCTCTCATTGTCTGACGATAGGATTCCAAGAACTGTTCTGGTAGTTTCATTAAGTAATCAACTTCTTCTTTTGGTCTTGACCAATTTTCAGTGCTGAAAGCAAACACTGTTAAATACTCAATTCCAATTTGCTGGCAATATTTGACAGTATTGATTAAGGTTTGTACTCCTTTTCGGTGGCCAAAATTCCTCGGTAATCCGCGTTTCTTTGCCCATGTGCCATTACCATCCATAATGATAGCAATATGTCCTGGTAATCTTTCTTTCGCATCATTCATAGAATTCACCTTCTATATATTATACATTATATTAGTGTTTTTTTCTAGATATATCGCATTTTTATTCAGCAGAAAT
>JAQUVC010000137.1 GCA_028693535.1 Bacilli bacterium | reverse complement strand
TAAGGTTAAGCCAAGCGTGATTTTATATGGTGGAACTTCGATAGGAAGAAGTTTTGCACCACGAATTGCTTCTAGATTTAAGACGGGACTAACTGCTGATTGCACAATTTTGGGAATGAAAGAGAATACGGATTTAATCCAAAATCGACCAGCGTTTGGCGGAAATATTATGGCAGGTATTATCTGCCCAAATAATCGTCCCCAAATGGCAACAGTCAGATATAAAATCTTTAAAATGCCAATAAAAGAGACTCCCCATGGGGAAACTATTTTTATGGATGTCAGCAAATTAAACTTATCTTCCAACATGAAACTATTAGAGGTTAAACCAAAGGATAGTAATATTGATATCAGCGAAGCGGAAATCATCGTTGCTATTGGACGTCCGTTCAAAAACGCTGAAGATATTGCATTGGCAAAGAAACTAGCATCTTTACTGGGAGCTGAGCTTGCTTCCACGAGGCCTTTGGTGGAGACGGGATTAATGGATCCTCGCAAGCAAATTGGTTTATCGGGACGAACAGTAGCACCTAAGTTATTAATAACGCTAGGAGTAAGTGGTGCTGTTCAATTTGCAGCTGGCATGAAGGGTAGTCAAATTATTTTTTCAATATGTGATGACAAAAATGCAGCTATTTTTGATATTGCTCATTATGGTATCGTTGGGGATGTTTTTAAGATTTTACCAAAGTTAATTGCTGAGGTTAAGATATTGAAAGGATTGGCGTAGGTGAAGGGAATGTATAAAAAAATTGATATAAAGGATATTGAGTTTTTTAAAAGTTTTATTGATCAAGATCGAATTATTGTTGGTAAAGATATTGCTGAAGAGTATGGAAAAGATGAATTAGGTACCATAACAAGTCATCCTGAAGTGGTTCTTAAAGTAATCAATCGTGATGAGATTGTACAAATTATGAAATATGCTAATCGACTGATGATACCTGTTACAGTAAGGGGCAGTGGAACAGGATTGGTAGGAGCTTGTGTTCCTGTTAAAAATGGTATCATTATAGATACGACTAAAATGAATCAAATTCTAGAGTTAGATGAAGAAAATATGGTTTTAGTTGTGGAACCAGGTGTGTTATTGATGGATATCTATGCTTATGTTGAAGCTAGAGGTTATTTTTATGCTCCAGATCCTGGTGAAAAGAGTGCAACAATCGGTGGTAATATTTCAACAAATGCTGGTGGCATGCGTGCTGTTAAGTATGGCGTTACTCGAGATTGGATAAGAGCAATTGAGGTGGTGCTACCGAGTGGCGATGTAGTAGAATTAGGACGCAAGGTTGTAAAAGACACTACGGGTTATTCATTAAAAAATTTAATTATTGGTAGTGAAGGAACCTTGGCGATTGTTACAAAAGCATATTTGAAATTGATACCACTTCCGACGAAAACAATTAGCTTGTTAGTACCTTTTGAAAACTTGAAGAAAGGAATTGAACACGTTCCTCATATATTACAATCGAAAACAGATCCAACGGCAATTGAATTTTTTGGACGAGAAACAATTCAATTTTCTGAGACTTTTTTAGGAAGAAAATTTCCTGACAGTGATAATTCAGCTTATATTTTGTTAACTTTTGATGGAGCAACGAATGAAGAAATTGAAAGCAAGTATAAGCAAGCGGCTGATTTATGCTTGAACGAATTAGGAGCACTAGATGTTTTAATTGTCGACACGACGGAGCGAAAAGATGAAGTTTGGAAAGCTAGAGGTGCATTCTTAGAAGCAATTAAGGCATCAACAACAGAGATGGATGAATGCGATGTTGTTGTTCCACGCGCAAAAGTAAGCGAATATATTAATTTTACTTATGAACTTGCAAAAAAATATCAAGTGCGAATCCCAAGCTTTGGCCATGCTGGCGATGGGAATCTCCATATTTATATATGCCGTGATCAATTAGATAAGAAAAGATGGCCTAACTTATTGCTTGAAGTTTTTGATGAGATGTATCAGAAAGCAAAAGAAGTTGGAGGTCTTGTTTCGGGTGAGCATGGTATCGGCTATGCTAAGAAGAAATACTTAGCAGAAATCTTAGGACCAACTCAAGTAGGCTTGATGAAAGGGATAAAACAAGTATTTGATCCTAAAAACATTTTAAATCCGAATAAAATAATCGATTAATTTTATGAAAAACTATAAAGATGTAAAAATCTCTAAAAAGGATGTAAATTTTTATAGTTTTTTTTATAAAAAGGTTGACATTAATGATATTGTTCTATATAATATACATGTATCTCTATTTAGAGAGATAACTTTTAATCTTAAGAAAGGAAAAGAGAAAAAGATTATGTTTAAAAACGTTAGAAAATGGGCTATCGCCCTTGTACTAGTTTTTGGTCTATTCTTGTTGGTAGGATGTCAAACTGAATGCCCAGAATGTGAAGACCCTACAGAATCTGAATGTAATGAGCTATTCCCATGTGAGGAACCTGCTGATCCAACTGAAGCTGAATGCGAAGCGTTGTATCCAAGCGAAGAGTGTCCTGTATGTGAAGTATGCGAGGAATGTGAAGAATGTCCTGAAGTTCCTGAATGCAAACAAGATTTCGTAGCACCAACTAGTATTATTTTATTTGGTGATGATGTAAAAGTTACTGAAACTTTTAATCTTGCTGAAGAAATGGAAGTTGCTCCTGCAACTGCTACAAAATTATTTACATGGGCTTCAAGCGATCCATCAATCGCTACTGTAGACGCTAATGGCGTTGTTACGGGTGTACGTCCTGGTAAAGTTGA
>JAQUVC010000026.1 GCA_028693535.1 Bacilli bacterium | reverse complement strand
ATAAAGGATTTGTTGAAGTAGAAACCCCAATTTTACAACCCATTCTTGGCGGTGCCAATGCCCGTCCCTTTATAACACATCACAATACTTTGGATATGGATTTTTATTTACGAATCGCTAC
The DNA here is from genome assembly GCA_028693535.1 of Bacilli bacterium. GTDB lineage: Bacteria > Bacillota_I > Bacilli_A > ML615J-28 > CAG-698 > JAAYBG01. Next base: position 12,475 of record JAQUVC010000026.1, on the reverse strand, counting down.
TGAATTACCTTTAAAACGATTAATCGTTGGAGGAATGGAAGCTGTTTATGAAATCGGGCGCCTTTTCCGGAACGAAGGAATGGATTCAACACATAATCCTGAATTCACAACAGTGGAAGCATATTTAGCTTACTCTGATATGGAAGGTATGATGGATTTAATCGAAGATTGCTTCCAAACTATTAGCAAATCTGTTTTAGGAAAAACCAATGTTGAATACCAAGGCAATACAATTCAAATTGGTGAACCTTTTAAAAGAATTCATATGGTAGATGCAATTAAAGATTTGACTGGCTTGAATTTCTTTGAAATAACTAGTTTAGATGATGGTTTAGCACTTGCTAAAAAACATGAAATTATTGTAGGCAAACATCAACAATCATTGGGTCATATTATTAATCTTTTCTTTGAAAAATATGTTGAAGAAACATTAATCCAGCCAACATTTGTCTATGGACATCCATTAGAGATAAGTCCGCTAGCAAAAAAGAGTAAAGACCCTCGTTTTACCGAAAGATTTGAACTATTTATTAATAAAAAAGAATATGCTAATGCTTTTAGTGAGCTAAATGATCCAATTGACCAGCGGGAACGCTTTGTTAATCAATTACAAGAAAAAGCTTTGGGAAATGATGAAGCAACAGAAATGGATAATGATTACGTTGAAGCATTAGAGTATGGAATGCCTCCAACAGGTGGCTTAGGAATAGGTATCGATAGAACAGTAATGCTACTTGGTCAAATCGATTCTATTAGAGATGTTATCCTGTTTCCACATATGCGAAGTAAATAAAAAACGTTGACCTTGTCAACGCCTTACAGCCTCTTATTGAGGCTTTTTTTATAGTTCTAACTCCTCTACAATCATGGCAAATATTTCTTGAGTCGTATAAATTGGATTAGAAGAGTTTACAAATTCTCCAACGATTAAATCAAATCTATCAATATCTTCATCATTGTATTTTTCTTGTTTGATTAAAATGTTTTCAATTTCTTGTCCTAGTTTTACAATTGCTTCTTTTGTTTCTTTATGTAACAATTCTTTTTCTTGTAATGCTTCCGTTAAATCATCCAAATATAAACCATAGTTGATTAATTGTGCATAACTTTCAAATTTTATAAAGTTACCTTTGAAATAATTCTTATAATAAACTTTGATTTGTTCGATTTGTTCGTGTAAATAACTAAATCCAGTTTCAAAAATCACTTCTAGTTCTTCATCAATTTTCGTATACATATCAACCATCATTTCAATAAACCCTAGAACTTTGAAAACATCACTAAGTCGATCATAAACCAAGGAGTTATTTTCAATCAATAGGATAAAAAAATCATTGTTATCTTGATAGTAGCTTTTATAATCCTCAATGTTAATCATTATTTCTTTCCTTGAAACATTTTTTGAATAGTATTTTCCCTTTTTTATTTGGTTTTAAATTTTTACGAATCATGTTTCTTAATGATTCAACATCACCATTAACGATATCTTTTTTTATTACAACCAATCCTTGTTCCGCTGACAAATAAAAATAAAATGCATCTTTTGTTTCATAGACACTATTTACATTGTACCAGCCAACAGCGACACCACCCGCTTTTTCAATTTTACGTAAAATCCGATCCTTTGTTATTTCTAACAATTCAATGGTGTCTTTTCTTTCGTTTGCTTCTTGGCGTACAATAGCGCTTGTTCTTGTTATCATAATAACTGGTGTCAACAAAATAGAGAATGCTGCTAGAGACCAAACAATCATTAAATTTGTTGAATCCATTTCTCCTGATAGAGAATATTTAATTGCTAAGTATAACGTAAACGCTCCGATTAGCATAACAAAATATATTTTTGTTGACTTTCTAAACATATGAAATTTATAAAATGCTAGATGCATTTTCTTTGAATATTGACTTTTAACAACTATTTTATTCATTGACATTTCCTCGCTAAAATTTATCTTTTTTCCTTGTCTATTATATCATAATTATCTAACAATGGAAAACAATATTTACAAATAAGTTGCTTTAAATGACAATTTATACTAAAATATATGTAATTATATGGAGGAAAACAATGGGGATTCTTATCAAAGCATTAGCATTAAATGAAAGGGTAAGAGTATATCTTGCCAATACAGTAGATATAACAAATGAAGCAATCAAACGCCATGATTTATGGCCTAGTGCTGCTTCTGTTCTTGGAAAAACCATGACCATTGGTGTTATGATGGGAGCAATGTTAAAAGGTGACGAAGCGTTGACAATAAAAATTGATGGCAATGGTCCCATTGGCAATGTTATTGTTGATGCTGATGCAAAAGGCAATGTGCGAGGTTATGTTGGTAGAGAACATGTTCATTTCGACAAAAAAAATATGATTGATGATGTTACAACTCTGGGTTGCAATGGCTATATTGATGTCATAAAAGATTTAAAACTAAAAGATCTTTTCACATCTTCCATCCCTATTCAAACAGGGGATCTAGCAAAAGACTTTACTTATTACTTTGCTGCTAGTGAACAAACGCCTTCTTTGATAAGCTTGGGTTCTTATTTTGCAGTTAATGGTTTTGCTGAAGTTTTTGGTGGCATTTTAATCCAATTAATGCCAAACGCAACCGAAGATGATATCAATTATCTAGAAAGCAAGGTGGAATTACTCAGTTCTTTCTCAAAACTATTAACAACATATCCCCAGCAGGAAAATATTCTAAAACTGATTTTTGGTGAAAATTTTCATATTATTGAAACAAAAGAAATACAATTTAATTGTGATTGCTCCAAAGAAAAATTTGCTGGAGGAATTACTTCCCTTGGAAAGGAAGAAATATATGATATGATAGCAACTGATCATAAGGCTGAAGTCGTTTGTCATTATTGTAAAGAAGTTTATCATTATAATGAAGAGGAATTAAAAGAATTACTAAAATATGCGAAAGGGAACAATAAAAATGAAATCAATTAATCAAGAAAAACTACTAAAATTTACAAAAGATATTTTAAATATTCCTAGTCCCTCTGGATATACAAAAATTGCGATTGATTTTTTGAAAGAAGAAGCAAAAAAACGCAATCTTACACATGAAGTTTTAAAAAATGGTAACTTAATCATTACAATAAAAGGAAAGAATCAAAATATAACTGGCTTTTCAGCTCATGTAGATACCTTGGGTGCTATGGTAAGAAGTATAACTAGTAAGGGTGAGCTAAAGTTTAGTGTTCTTGGCGGACCAATCCTTCCTACTTATGATGGAGAATATTGTTACATTATTACTCGAGATGGGAAAAAGTTTACTGGTACTTTCTTGTCATCAGCTCCTTCCGTTCATGTTTATAAGGATTCACGAACATTACCTCGTGATGATACGAATATGTTCATTCGTCTTGATGAAAAAGTCCATAATAAAGAAGATGTAACCAATTTAGGAATTGGCAATGGTGATTTTATTGTTTTAGATCCTAAAACAGTAATTACTCCTTCAGGTTTTATAAAATCTAGATTCCTAGATGATAAAATAAGCGTTGCCATCCTTTTTGGATTAATTGACTATCTACAAGAAAACAATATTCAACCACAAAACACTCTAAAATTCATTTTTTCAACAAATGAAGAAGTCGGTTTCGGTGCTAGTTACATTCCTGAAGTCGATGAATTAATCGCCGTTGATATGGGATGTATTGGTGAAGACTTGTCTTGTACTGAATATGATGTTTCCATTTGTGCAAAAGACACTAGTGGTCCTTACAATCTGGACTTGACTAATAATTTAATTTTTCTTGCGAAAAATGCTAAGTTGTCATATGTTGTCGATATATATCCTTTTTACTCTTCTGATGTTTCTGCTGCTCTAAAAGCAGGAAACAATATTAAAGGAGCTCTTGTTGGTCCTGGTGTTCACGCTTCACACGGTATGGAGCGAACCCACATTGATGGTGTGCTTAACACCTTAAAGTTATTGATAGAGTTGATAGAAAAAAACTAGGATTCATTTCAAAATGAATCCTAGTTTTTTTATTTCTCGATATAATTTATTAACAGGTAACCCCATTACATTGTAATAATCGCCTTCAATTTTTTGTACATATCTTCCAAATAAACCCTGTATTGCATAGCCGCCAGCCTTATCATATGGCTCTTTAGTGCTGATATATTCCTCTATTTCGCTTTCATTCATGCTATCAATTGTAACTTTCGTTGTTTCAATAAATACTTTTGTTTTATCTTTTAACCCCAAATAGACAGCTGTAAAGACAAAGTGAGAATCACCTTGTAAATCTTGAATCATTTCATATGCCTCTTGTTTGTTTTTTGGTTTTTCAAGAATACAATTGTTGTGAACAACTATGGTGTCAGCACAAATAACCAAATCTTCAGGGAAAATTTGTGAAATTGCATTTCCCTTTTTCAATGCTGTCTTTTTAACATAATCTTGGGGGTCAGAAAAATCTTTAATATCTTCTTCAACTTCTAATAGATAGATTTCGAAAGAAAACCCCATTTGTTTCAGCAATTCTTTACGACGTGGTGACTTAGAACCTAATATTATTTTCATACTATTCGTGATGCTCTATTCTTCCTAACTCTTTTTCAACATTATCGCTAATAAGCTTTCTTGTTTCATAATTAGGAAAACTTCCATTTGCAAGCTCTAATGCCCAGACAATAGCTCCTGTTGCTGGTGGAACATTTAAAGTAATGATCTTACATTTTTTCTTAGTATACTCACTAATTTTTTTACTGAATTCTTCTACCAAAAGTGGGCATGATCCTTTCACCCAAACACTTCCAGCCAATACGATATCAACTTCTTCAGAAAAATTAAGGTTGACAACACACCCACCAGCACTTCTTGCTAAATTATCAGCCATATTCTTTAGTATTTGAACGGCTACTGCATCACTTTTATTTGCACATTCAAAAACAGCAATAGTCAAAGCTGTTAAGTTGATTTTGCGTTGTGTTAAGCAACTACTTATCGCTTCCATCAAATAATATTTGTCATTCACACCCAATTCATTCATCACAATTTCTGTTAATAGTGTTTCTTGACCAAAACGATAAGCAGCATCATAGACGGCTCGTACTGCTTGTCGAGCTATCCAGGAACCACCAGCTTCATCGCCAACAATTGCTCCAATACCCCCAACTTGCAAATCTTTACCTTCTAAATCAATTCCACCACTTGATGTTCCTGTGCCATTAATAGAGCAAACTCCATATCCATGTGTTGATCCCGCTTTAATTCCTAAAAAAGAATCGTTTACAACTTTATAATTAGTGAACCCTATCATTTGAACGACTTCTTCAAGTTTAGATTTTTGAAAAGGTGTATCTACACCAGCCAAGCCAAAAACAGCGGTTTTTATTTGCTTTATAATGATGTTGTTTTTCTTAAATAACGTTGTGAAAACCTCATTCATTACTCGATATGAACCGGTAAAACTATCATGTAACCCTTCATGGCTACATGTTCCACCACGATAAAAATCGATAAAATTGCCAGTAGTATCAAACAAAAAATAGTCTGTTTTTGTATTGCCACCATCGACGCCAATGATATATTCTTTCATATTTTATTTCTCTTTCTTAAAAAATTGAGGAAGGTGAGCTTTATGAACCTCTTTTAGTTCTTGATAACAAGGGTATAATTTCTTGTAATCAAAAACCAATGGATTAATCATTAATGCCCTTATTGCTTCATCTTCATCCCCCGTTAAAGCAGCTACAACCGCATGTTTTTCATATGCTTTCATCATTAACATATATTCTTTGATATGTTCATTTTTGAAATGTGTTTTAATCGGTTTGGCACCATCTTTTCCAATAACAGCACATACTTCTACAGCATCATTATCATTCATAAAAGAAATTGCACCTTTGTTTAACACATTTACAACTTGAATATCATTCTTATCATTATATATTGCATCTACTAGATTTAAGGCAACTTCAGAATAGCGAGATCCTCCCCGCTTGCTTAGTAGTTCTGGTTTCACATGAAGCTCACTATTAGAATAGATATCTAACAGTTGTTCTTCTATTTCCATGCACACTTCAGCACGACATTTTTCTACTTCTTTTGCTTTCGCTAATTTTTGATCTTTGAAATAATAATATTCTAAATATGAGGAAGGAATTGCTCCAATTGTCTTGATTAAATCAACAGTAAATCCACTAGCCGGAATGTTTTTCATTGCTTCGCTATTGATTCCTTCTTTGATTGCTTTTTGTAAATAGTCAATCCCATGATACTTAATAGAAGTTATCCAACTTAAGTGATTTAAACCAACATATTCCACTTCTGCCTCAGGGATTGATAACCTCTTCTTTAAACTATCAATCATATTAATTGGGACATTACATAAGCCCATCATTTTAATTTTACTATGATTTAACACTGCTTCTGCTATCATTCCCGATGGATTAGAAAAATTAATTAACCATGCATTAGGGCATAGTTCTTCCATTTTTTGAACAATTTCCATAATTGCAGGAATTGTTCTCATCCCTTTAAAAAATCCCCCAATACCATTTGTTTCTTGACCTATTAAATCATATTTTAAAGGTATTCTTTCATCTAGAACGCGCGCAGGAAGTTTTCCTACTCTAATCTGGGCAAGAACGAAATCTGCCTTATCAAGCGATGCAGTTAAATCTGTTGTTAATACCACATTACATGCTAGTCCTGCTGCTTTAATCATTCGCTCGCATAAACCACCAACAATGTTCAACTTACGCTCTTCAATATCCATTAAAAACAATTCTTTAACGGGTAAAGAATCTTTTTTGTTAATGAATCCCTCAATTAATTCAGGTGTATAAGTACTTCCTGAACCGATAATAGCAATTTTTAAACCTTTTTTCATAACCATACCTCTTTTTAATTATTATACCATATTTTATTGATTTTATAAAGCAAATCTATTCAATTTTGGAAATAAAAATGCAAAGGTTTTTCTACCTTTGCATTAATTATCAATGACTTCAACTACATCATACATAGCATCTGCATCTTCTTTTTTTGTTGAAGTTGTTAATGCACGTACAATAACAACCAGTTTTTTCTTAAAATAATTTATTTCCAATTGATCGCCTATTTTTAAAATAGTACTTGGCTTAGCAATTTTTCCGTTAACAGTAATTTTATCACTGTCACTCGCTTCTTTTGCTACGGCCCTTCTTTTAATTAAACGCGAAACTTTGAGAAATTTGTCTACTCTCATTACTCACCCTCTGGTTTGTCTTTTACATCTTGGGCTAATGCTTCACGGAATAATTCTTTCGAATCTGCAGTAGTATCACTATCGCTTTTACTAGTGGTTTCACCACTGACTTTTTTTGCTTCTTCCATCGCTTTCAGTTGCTTTTGGTAGATTTCTTGTAATTCTTTTTCTTTTTCAGTAGCTATTTTTTGAGCTTCATCTTTGGCTTTTTTCTTTTCCCACCACTCTAAACGACCTGTATTTACAATTTCATAAATATCTTCTTTCGTTAGTGTTTCGATATCCATAAGATGTTTGGCAATATTTATCAACAAATCTCTATTTTCTATTAATACAGCTTTTGCTCTTTGGTAACAAGTTTCAATGATATTGCGTACAGCATGATCAATTTCTAAAGCAACTTGGTCAGAGAAATTTTTATCACTCATATAATCGCGACCTAGAAAAACAGTTTGACTTCTATGTTCATATTGAATTGGTCCAAGTTCACTCATTCCATATTCAGTAACCATAGCTCTCGCTATTAAAGTTGCTTTTTGAAAGTCATTATGAGCTCCTGTAGTAATTTCAGTTGTCATAACCTCTTCTGCAACGCGGCCTCCTAAAAGACCAGTAATGGTATCAAGCAACCCTTGTTTCGTCTGCAAGAATTTCTCTTCTTCAGGGGTCATCATTGAATATCCACCTGCATCACCACGTGGTACAATTGTAACTTTCTGAACAATTTCAGCGTTCTCTAATTTGACACCCAAAACAGCATGTCCTGATTCATGATAAGAGACTATCTCTTTTTCTTTATCTGAATATTTACGGCTTCGTTTTGCTGGTCCCATTAAAACTCTATCAATCGCTTCATCGATATCATAAATTTTAATTTCGCGACGATTCTCTCTTGCCGCTAACAACGCTGCCTCATTTAATAGGTTTTCCAAATCAGCACCACTAAATCCTGGAGTACGACGCGCGATATCTTCAAGATTAATTTTAGGTGATAATTTTTTATTACGAGCATGAACTTGCATTATTTCTGTTCTGCCCTTGACATCAGGATTACTAATTCTAATTTGACGGTCGAATCTTCCTGGACGCAACAATGCTGGATCAAGAATATCGGCTCTATTTGTTGCAGCCATAACAATGACACCACTATTTTGAGCAAATCCATCCATTTCAACCAATAGTTGATTCAGTGTTTGCTCTCTTTCATCATGTCCACCACCAAGGCCTGCTCCTCTTTGACGACCAACAGCATCGATTTCATCAATAAAAACGATACATGGAGCTGTTTGCTTCGCAGTTTTAAACATATCACGAACACGGCTAGCACCAACACCTACAAACATTTCTACAAAATCACTACCAGAAATAGAATAAAATGGAACTTTTGCTTCTCCAGCAACAGCTCTTGCTAGCAATGTCTTACCTGTTCCTGGAGGACCTATCAACAATACTCCTTTGGGTATTCTAGCACCAATTTCGAAATATTTCCTTGGACTTTTTAGAAAATCAATTATTTCTTCCAATTCTTCTTTTTCTTCATCACAGCCAGCAACATCTTTAAATGTTGTGTCGGTTTTTTTATTTAATCTTGCTCTTGTTTTAGCAAATTCAAACGCTTTGTTATTGCTGTTATTAGCATTCTTACTAATGAAAATAACAAAACCAACAATTAATGCTATTGGTAAAACCACCATAAAAATAATGCTAAACCAATCAACGGTGATCAATTTCACAATTTTAGGATTAATGTTGTATTTCAACATTCCCTCAGTGCTTAAAATATTCTCGTTGACATACTCTATTGATAAAACCGCAGTGTAGTTCTTCTCTTCATTATCGGCATTCAAATATGCACCATAAACTTCAAAAAAATCTTTGTTGTCTCCACCGATCGGTTTAATGTTTATTGATTTTAATTTTTCTTTTTCTAATAGTTCATGAAAATCATATTGTGTTAATTCATCTGGCTTTCCTAATGAGTTATTAATCAAAATGAATATTCCCACTAAAATAGCGATAAAAACAATCAATAATCCTATATCTGATTTTCTAAACTTTTTTGCTCCTTCTTGTTGTGGCATCTACACCACCTCCTTATTTCTCATAAACAGATTTCTTTAATACTCCTACATAATCTAAATTGCGGTATAACTCATTATAATCAAGTCCAAAACCTACAACAAACTTTGGAGGAATCACAAAACCAACATATTTTGGTTCAAAACATTTTATCGTTCTTCCTGCTGGCTTATCTAAAAGAGCTACTATTTCAATACTTGCAGCCTTACGATCTCTTAGTAGATTTGTAACTTGTTGTAGTGTTAATCCACTATCAACAATATCTTCAACTATGATAACATGACGACCAACAACAGATGTATTCATATCTTTTGTTATTGTAACCGTCCCCGTAGAACAAGTTCCTTCATAACTTGAAGCCTTCATAAAATCTATTTCCAAATCACATTTGATGTGTTTGATTAATTCAGCCATAAATGGTACACAGCCTTTCAACAAACCGATTAAAATAGGACATTTGTCTTGATAATCTTTAGTAAGGATTTGCCCTAATTCTTTGCTTTTCGCGACAATTTCTTCATGTGTAAACAACACTTCCTCAATAAATTTATCCATTAGTTTTTTCCTCCATCAATACTATGATATCTTTTTCTTTTATTTCTTTTAATTTTTCGCTTTTTTTGATTCCCCAAACAGCCAATATCTCATGCGAGTTATCTTCTAACACCAAAACATTCTTCCGCTGTAAAATTCCGATTTTTTCATCAATCAATAAATCTTTCACTTTCTTATATCCTTGAGAAAGTTTTATTTTATCTGCTGGCTTTCGTGAACGAACTACTAGCGGGAAGTTGTTACTATTATAACATACATAGTTATCATTTGTAACTAAATCTGCTGTTTTTTTTGTTACAATTATTGCAATTGTGTCATTAACTTTAAATTCCTTTAATTCGTCAATAACAATATATATGCTTTTACTTGTCAACTTTTTAAAGTAGAAATATATTTTATTATATTCCTTCACAAATGTTAAATCCTTTTTGTATAACACTTCAACATTTGCTTTACTTGTGTTTATTAATTTAAGCAATTCTACAATATTAGCTTTTCCTAAATTATAATTTTTAAGAAGTTCATAAAGGACTTCAGTTTGCATATAAAGTGAAAGCTCTTTAAAATCAGTTAGATCAAATGATAACCCATCAACTTCAAGGTTTGCTTTTTTATAAATAAATTCATCACGTATTTTATTAATTTCTACACTAGCATCGTTTAGAATTTGAGAAAATTCTAAAAATTTTAAATGTACATTCTTTTCTTCTTTCATTAGTGCCGGAATAATTTCTTTTCGAAGACGATTACGAGTATATAAATCTTCTTCATTTGACTGATCCTCGTAATATATAATACCATTTTGTTGTTGATATTTTTCGATATCTTCCTTCAACGCTTTCAAAAAAGGACGGATAATTATATGATTATAAAATGGTAATATTGCTTTCATTCCCGCATATCCACTCAATGAGCTTCCTCTAAGCAATCGCATCATTATTGTTTCTAGGACATCATTTCCATGATGTGCTAAAACTAAATATGGAGCATCCTCTTTTTCTAAAACTTCTTGAAAAAATTTATATCTTCTTTTTCTAGCTTCTGCTTGAAAATTCTCCGAAACATCAGAAAAATCTAACTTCTTTATATAACAAGTCAAGCCATTATCCCTACAATATTTCTTTATGAAACCTTCTTCAAGTTGTGATTGGACTCTTTTGTGGTGATTCACATGTGCGACAACAATAACAAATTTTAATTGTGTCGCTAACTGCATAAAGGCATGAAGCATTACCATTGAGTCTATGCCAGTAGAAACAGCTAAAACAATCTTTTTTCCATTAAGGTTGATATTATTTTCTTTTAAAAAAGTGGTAATCATTTGTTCCATAACTTTTTCCTCGTCATATTATACTATAAATACAATTTTTCTTCAATGAAAAAGCAAACCAAAATAAATAAAGCCCGTAAAAAATGGGCTTTGTTTATTTATCAAGAAAAATTTTATATTTAAATATTTTATCGTTCAAGGCTTTGTATTCTAAAGTCCCAGAAATTATTTTTAAAATTTCTTCATTGGAGTAATGAACCTCATCGGTACAAACCACTTTTTGTGAGCTCCCTGAAACAACCATACCATCAGCAATCATTGTTAGGTTCCGCGGATTATAGCAAGTTGTTTTGTTGTTACTTAAAATATCAACGCCCAAATAGTATTGAGGGGTTAATCCAAATAAATTCGCAATCGTTCTTTTCATTGATTCATGCCCTCTAACCAGTGAAATTATCTGCCCCGGTAGACTTCCTGATTCTGAAACATCATAAATGAAAAACGGAACATTTAATAAAAATTGTTGTTCTAGCAAATTTCTACAATCCTCGTCCGCTACATATTTAATGATGGGATTTATTTCGTTTAGAAAAAGTTCTGGATTTTGGTAAAACATTTCATAAATGTCAATTCCACAGCCGTGGTCCCCATATAATATGATTACCGTATCATCAGCAATTCCTTCTGTTTCCAAAGCGGCAATTGTTTTTCCGATAGCATAATCATTATAACTAGCATGTTCTAAATAATGAATATATTCCTTATCGATTCCTGTTACTCCATTGGGGAATAATAAGTTTTTTTGACCAAAAAAACTTTGACTATCATCCAAATTATACGGAGAATGATTAGATACTGTAATTGGAAAGCTAAAAACAGGTTTACCTGTATTTACACTTTGTTGTTTGATCTCTTTCACGGTTTGTTCTAAAAAGTCAACATCTCCAACCCACTCATGAACAAGCTTTTCTTGATAATCGTTGATGCTGTCTTGAAAATATGCCTTTTCTAAAAACAAGTCAAACCCATATGTTTCAATAAAATTATCTGCTCTTGAATAAAAAAACCCTACATTAGCGTGGGATGCAAAAGTAAAATAACCCTTCTCTTTAAACAATTTAGGTAATGTCTCATATGTTTGATCCATATATTCATAAATCGTGTAGCGATTCCCATTTGGGTTTATTCCTGTCATTGCCGTGAACTCCGCATCCGATGTATTACCTATACCCACTGTTGTATAAAAATTATTACAATAAATACTTTTGCCTACTAACCTATTTAAGTTAGGTGTCACCTCAATATAGTCCTCTCCAACTTTTACTTTTAAACCAATTAAAAAATTACTCTCTG
>JAQUVC010000025.1 GCA_028693535.1 Bacilli bacterium | reverse complement strand
CCGTATTTTTCTTGATCTGTGCTTTCAAAAGCAAAAATATCATCTACCGTTCCCACTGTTGCTACGTCAGCATATGGATAAGTTCCATCGCCTTCTTCATCGATGGTGATTCCTGGATTTTCAATTTCTACCAACGTGTAATAAATTGTTTTACTTCCGCTAACAGTCACTGTATCGCCGATTTGAACATCGCCAACAGCACCATATACATATACAGCACCCGTTTCATCAGCAACCCAGAATCCTGCGTTCTTACAAATGATTAAAACTTTACCAGTAATTAAAACGGTTGTATTAACCTCAGCTGCTTTAACGCCGGCTGCAGTTAACACTTGAATACCTTCAGCTAATGGTTTTACATAGCCTTCCCATTCACGACTAGCAGTCGCATCATCTTTAGAGATGGTTGCGGTAACGGTAAATTTTTGATAGCCTAGTGATGATTCAGGGCGTGAAACCTTGATCATTGGCGCGCCACTTCTATTCGTACCAATTTCTGCATATTCACTCTCAGAAATAGTCCAAACGATGTCGTATTCTCCGCCTGCTTTTTCCGGTAAAACAAGATTAGAAGCAAGTGTTGCAATATTTTCCATTACGATGCTACCAACAGCAGTTTCTAACGTTTCTTGCAATGTTGGTTCTTCATCTTTACCTTTACATCCGATTAATCCAAAACTTAAAGCAAATGCAATTAGTACTAAGAAAAGTCTTTTTGCGCTGCGCTTTAAAATATACATTATTTCTTTTCCTCCTATATTATTTTTTGATTAAATCATTTAGTCCTTGATTTTTTTGATTCCCAATCATAATTTGAAAAGTCTTATTAAATTTAGATACTCCACCTATCACACTATACGTGGCTCCAATTTCGATTGTTGAAGCTTTTGGCTTTGGATAGACCGCTCCATCAATCCTAATGTTAATGGATTGTCCACTAGAAGTCTTTCCATAAATAGTGAAAGCTCCTTCTTCATCCGGTTCATTGACGTTTGTTACTTTATATTCAGCAATACTAATAACAAAGCCTTCATAAGACGCCATGTCAATTGTTTCTTTACCTGAAAATTCTTTTATGATGAACTCAGAAGCATTTTCGATTATCTTTACTTTGGAGGGATTTGTTAATTGCTTGCCGTATGTATCGTTATCAACACATTGACACTCAAAAGAAATAATCGCGCCAATGTTTAGAACCGCTAAGCCACTACCATATCCACTAAACATGTAGATTCCTGCCGTTTCATACACATTACGAGTTTCATTCCAGGTTTCACTTAAGTCTTCAACATATAAGTTATCCCCAATCATTCTCATAACTCGAGCCGTAATTTTTAATTTAGTTCCTGAGCTATAATCCGTAAAATTGTTTCTTAATTCAGCAATGGTAATTTCTTTTACTTCATTTGAATAATCAAAATTAGGATCATCCTCGCCGAATTTTCTTCGTTTTATTGTATACGATTTTAATGCTGCTAAATCAAAGTCTTCTCCGTACTTTGAATCACTAGCAACCCCGGTAAAGTTGGAATAACATTGTTCAACAATCTCTAAATTCAACAATCTAAATTTAGCTTCATTATTTGGTTTATACCAAACATAGGCAAGATATCGTCCTCCTGTTGTGTCTAATTCAGCAGGAGATCCTATTTTTTCTGCTTCTAAAACAATCACCTCAGCACTAGATAAAATGTCTGCAACAAATTTACTTGCTTCTTTACCCCACGGTTCGATACGTCCCGTTGATTCTGGCGTGTTGATACAAAGAAAACGAGCAGTAAATCTTATACCCGAACTTTTATCAACAAAATGTGCAGTGTCTCCATCAACAGTCTGTGATAACCTTACTTCACCTATGCCATTGTTTATAAAGCTTTTGCTTACATATGTAGATTTTAATTCTAGTTCATCGGTATATCTCGTGTCGATTTCTTTTATTTCTGGCTCTTCTATCTCTGGTTCTTTACAACCAGCAAACATAAAAGCAAGCGATAATACTAGTATTAAGCTAAATAGTTTTGTGAACTTAAAAATTAAGTTTTTCATTATTTTTGATATTTAGGTCCTAATTCGTTCAGTGTATCTTGAATCGCCTCAGCAATATCTTTTTTATTAACGATAATTGCACTAAACATTGAGCCTACAGCATCACGAATGGCAGTAGAACCAACGAATGCATCGTCTACAAAGAAATTATATGTGTTACGATATTGTAGTCCTACATTTGCTGACATCGAATGATTAATCTTATCTACTGGAGGAGTTGTTAAATACTCTTGATAAGTTGCCGTCTCATATGATGATTTTCTAACTGGCAAGTAACCCCCTGTAGCCATTGCGAATTTAGCTGTATTCTCGCTTGATAATAAGAATCTAACTAATTGCCATGCAGCAGAGCGTTGAACGTTTGTTGATTGGCCTAAAATCGCTACGTTTGTTCCTTGTTGAATAACATATTTTGCTTCTGCTGTGTTATAAGGAATTGGCGCTACCCCAATTTGGAATTTATTTCCTTCAGGAACGTTGTAGCCAACACCAGCACTTGAACCAATAGTCATAACACATTTGATTAATTTAAACGCATTAGAAGCATAACTCTCACCAAAGTTTTCAGCAACAGCAAATAATCCATCATTAGCCATTCCTTGGAAGAATGTTAATGCAGTTTTTACTTGATCATTATTAAATACGGCATATCCTTTTTCAATGGTCGCTCTTTCGGTGTAAGCTCCACCCCATTGACGTGCAGCTGTAATGATAGCATTACTTGTTGAGTCATATGCAATTGGAATAAACATTCCATCTGTTAAATATTGCGATGGTGTTTTTTCACCTTCACCAAATGTAATTACATCGTCTGCCTTGCCGGCAGCAACATCAACAAGAATCTTTTCAGATAATGTTTTAACTTCAGCCCATGTTGTTGGAACTGTATAATTCATGTGTTCAAAGAAAGTTTTATTATAAATCATAACTTCTGTTGATTTGTTAAATGGTAAGCCATACAAATCATCACCTTCGTCAGCGATTCTATTTTCATCCAAATAAGATTCTAAGAAGTCTTCTAATACGAAGTCATCATCTTTGCCGACTCCCTCAAGATCGCTCGAGATAAAGTTTTGTAAATTAATTAAATGATTTCCTGAAAAATATTCAGCAAAATGGTCTGGATATCCAATAACCATTGTTGGCCCAATTCCATTGTTCAAATCAAGAATTGTCAATTTGCGGACATCATTATATCCTCCCGATTCAGCAATTAATTCTACATTTATATTAGGCCATTCAACTTTGAATTCCTCCAATAATGTAGCAAGTGCTGTTGAAATGATACCTGATGGAACTCTAAAACTGATGTTAATTTCCTGTTCTGCTTTTAAATCAGCAACAGAAATAATTTCAAATTCCGCGTCAAATTCATTTTTCTTGCATCCCGTCAATGCGATCGCACCAACCAAAACAACCAATAAGATTAAAAATTTTTTCATTTTTTCTTCCCTTTCTAATATTTTATATTTTATATATAACAAGCTTCTTGCTTTGTTAACTAGCCTTTAATACCACTTCGCGAAACACCGCTCATGATATACTTCCTTAGTACGATAAACACGATTAGCAATGGAACTGTTATCATTGTTGAACCCGCCATTTGGACATTTAAAATCGAATCTGGTCCAGACTGTTCAACCTTTCCTTTAAACATTTCCAGTAGCCCATTACTTACCAAATACATTCCCTTGTCATTTGTCACTAAACTAGGCCATACATAGGCATTCCAAGTCCCTATCATACTCAATATAATGATGGTAATGATGGTTGCTTTGGCAATAGGAATCATAACCCTCAACAAATATCCAAAGTCAGTTGTTCCATCAACTTTTGCTGCTAAGTATAATTCATTTGGTATTTGTTTGAACGTTTGTCTTAAGAAGAATGTATAAAATACACTTGTAACAAAAGGCAGTACTAGTGCTTGATAGGAGTTTCTCCACCCCAGTGAACCGATTGTTTGATAATTCGTGATGACATAAATCTCTCCTGGAATCATCATTGTCATTAATAAAACACTGAATATCAATTCTCGCCCTTTGAAGTTCAATCTTGCGAAAGCGAATGCTGATAAAACGACAGTGACGATGGTTCCTGATGTTGTTAATATCGCGACTAGTATCGTATTTTTGTACATACTTAATAGGGATATTCCACTTGTAATGGTTCCATTCTTGTTCGTAAATAGTTCTGAATAGTTCTCCCACATCCAAGATCTTGGGAAAAAGATAAACTGATCTGAGTTAATCTCTCCAACTGTCTTTAACGAAGTTACTAGCATATAATAAAATGGTACGATAATGAATAAAGCAATTGCTACGAGGAAAGAATACAAGACAACAGAGAACAATATTTTTTTAGTCTTATATATTTTCATTTGCTTTGGATCTAAGAATAATTCTGAATGATTCATAGCAACCTCCTAGTAATGAACACGTTTTTTGCCAACTTGAAGTTGAACAATCGTGATCGCCAATATTATTGCAAATAAAATCAAGCTTCCTGCAGCAGCTTCGCCTAATGGAACTCCTGAAGCCCATAATTTTTCATAAACATAGCCTACAACCGTAATCAATAATTTCGGATCGGCTCCTGGTCCATATTTACCAGTGCCAAAAATTGAAATAACACTACTGTATGCTTTAAACGCTCCTATTAAAGACGTGATAGTAATATATAAAATCATTGGTGATAATAGGGGAACTGTAATTTTTGTGAAAACTCTTCTTCTTGGTGTAGCATCGATTTGTGCTGCCTGATAATATTGTTTATCAATACTTTGAAGGCCCGATAAAAAGACAATTATTTTAAATGCTAACCCATTCCAAACGGTATAAATCATCAAAACAATCATAGCATTGGTATAAGATGCCCCAGCACCAATCCAGCTTGTGTTTTGATCAAATATCTGGTTAATAAAACCATCATATTGATGGAACATTGCTCCAAATACCAAGCCTAGTGCTATTGTGTTTGTAACATAAGGCAAGAAGAAAACTGTTTGAAACGTACTTTGTAATTTTTTGATTGAGTTTAAACCCACAGATATAAGCAATCCAAGGATAATGGTAATTGGTACAGAAATAAAAACCATAATGCTGGTATTCTTTAAAGCCGTCCAAAACGTTGGATCTTTAAAGATATAGATAAAGTTTCTAATTCCTACTCCATCCCATTTACCACTAGACATGCTATAGTCGTTCATAAATGCCATTCTAAATGCATTTAGAATTGGCCAAAACGTAAAGATTGCTAACAATATCAACCCTGGAGCTAACGATATTGCCGCCTTCCATCCATCTTTTTTGTACTCTAGCATTAAATTAGTCTCCTTCCTGTCTCTTTATTAAAGACAAAAATTTTAGAATAACTAAATGTAATGCTGGCTCCAGGCATTATCCCTAATCCACTTGGAACTATCACTCTAAATGGTTTATCATAGCCTCTTATACGACTAATAATCATATTATCTCTACCAATATGTTCAACAATTTCTATGGTTGCTTCAATCTTTCCTTTTTCGTTTGTTTCAAAAAATTCAGGTCGTATGCCGATAGAAACTTCTTGATTAGGAAAATCAATATTATCTTCAATTAAAACATCATTGATTAACATTAATTTTTTATTTTCGATTTTTCCTTCGATAACATTAATTGGTGGATTCCCTAAAAATTTAGCTACAAATAAATTAATCGGTTCATCATATACTTTTTGTGGGTGGTCCATTTGCTGTTCGATTCCTTCATTCATTACTACAATTTCATCAGAAATACTCATTGCCTCTTCTTGATCGTGTGTAACAAACACCGTTGTAATTCCCGTTTCTCTTTGAATTCGTTTGATTTCTTCGCGTGTTTGTAGTCTCAATCTAGCGTCAAGGTTTGAAAGTGGTTCATCTAATAATAATACTCGTGGATATTTTACCAATGCTCGAGCAATGGCAACTCTTTGTTGCTGCCCGCCACTCAATTGGCTTGGTTTTCTTTCCATAAGTTCGCCAATATGAACCAATTCAGCCATTTCTTGGGCTCTTTCTAATGCTTCCGCCTTTGGAATTTTCATGTTTTCCAATGGAAATAAAATATTTTGTTTTACTGTCATATGAGGGTATAATGCATAATTTTGGAATACTAATCCTATTCCTCTTTTTTCTGGTGGCAATAGCGTAACATCTTCATCATCAAAGAAAATGCTTCCTCCGGTTGGTTTGTGTAATCCTGCAATCATATAAAGAGTTGTTGATTTCCCACATCCTGAAGGCCCAAGCAATCCTATTAGTTTCCCCGCGGGGATCGTGACATTAAAATCATTTACGGCAACAGTTATCTTACCCGTTTTATCCGTAAACTCTTTTGTCAAGTTTTTCAAAGTAACTTCTATGCCTTTGTGAGCATTTTGCTTTGTTTGCATGTTTTTGTTTTCTTCCATCTCTAGAACTCCTTATCACACTATTTTTACATTTAATTATACCATTTTACAATAAATAATGAAAGCCTTATTTTTAAAAATCTTGCTATTTACTATGTTTCTTTTTGCTTTTTGTTTTTGCTTTTCTAAAAAACATATTTTTTCTAAATGATATTTTCCTTTTGCTTGCTTTGTGACTGGTAAAAAACAAAAACTCTCAAGACTTCTCTTAAGAGTTTGTTTTCATTACAGCACGACAAATTGCCACAACAAATAAGCAATGACAGCAGCTAGTAATAATAAAAAGAATAAAAATTTAGCTTTTCTCAACATTCCAATTAATCCCGCCAATAATAAAACCACAATAAATACCACAATAACTAAAAAGATAAAATACCCTTCCTTAGCAAAGAAATCTGTAATCCACCCGATAATCGGTTTAATAAATCCCTCCACTTTACTATCCATGTTCGTAAAAAAGTCTACAATAAACTGCATATTTTTCTCTCCTCTATAGTTATAACTTTTTTCTTCCCTCTAATGACTTTATCAAAGTGACTTCATCAGCATACTCTATGTCTCCACCAACTGGCAAACCATATCCAATTCTTGTAACGGAAACATCTTTTCCCTCAAGAATATTTTTTATATAAAGTGCTGTCATTTCTCCTTCAATATTGGCACTAGTTGCAATGATTATTTCTTTAATTTCTTCTTTTTCTACCCGAGATATCAGTGTTTTTAAATTTATATCTTCAGGAGATACTCCATTTAATGGTGATATTAACGCTCCAAGAACGTGATACTTTCCATTATATTGATTGGTTTTCTCAAAAACAAGAACATCTTTCGCACTCTCAACAATCATTAAAACATCATCTCTAGTCGGCGAACTGCAAACTTCACATAGACTATTCTCAGCAATGTTGCCACAAACTTCACATTTTTTAATTTTCTCCAACGCTTCTTTTAATGAATCACTAAAGGCTTTTACTTTTTCTGGAGATAACTTTTGAATTGTAAATAGCGCCAATCTTTCTGCTGTTTTAGGCCCTATACCTGGATACATTTGAAAATTTTCGATAAGTTTCGTTAATGCATTAGGATATCTCATTGTCTGCGCTTAGAAAAGCCCACCAAATCCACCAAGCATATCGTTGTATTTTTGCATTCTTTCTTTGGTTGTTTTTTCTATTTCCTTATATGCTTTTTGACATGCTGCTACAATCATATCTGATAACATTTCAAAATCATCTCGCGATTCAATTGTAAACTCATCAGAAACCTTAATCGCCGCAATTTCTTTTGTTCCTAAAACTTCAACATTGACAACGCCACCACTTGAAGCATAAAAGATTGTACCATCAATTTCTTGCTGTGTTGCCACCATTTCGTCTTGCATTTTTTTAATTTTTTTCATCAAAGCTTGTTGATTCATAATTTTCTCCTATTTTTTTGTTTCCACTAAGTTTCCAAAAAGTTCTTTTAAACTCCCTAAAAGCTCATCCTCGGGTTTAACAACTTCCCTTTCAAAACCAACATTTAAAGAGGCATCTTCTATTGGTTTTAATTTTGGCTGGCTTGATCCCATATAATATTGATCTACATATTCTTTACGCTTATCAAGCCATATATTCCACGGTAACGCTAAATATATATATTTACTTCCCAAGCAATCTCGAATAATATTGATTGCTTCTCGCCTAAACGGTCTACGCATTGCTTGATTGCAAATAGTTGCACTCTTGAAAGCAACAATAATTTCATTATCCCCCACAACAACAACCTCACCTTCTGATAGTACTTCAGCAATATTTTGCTTTTCATAAGACACATTTTGAGTGATGTTTTTCCATTGTTCTGTAATTCTAATTAATTTTTCTTTGCTTTCTTTTTTCTTAGACTGAGAATTATTTAATATTCTTTCAACCACTTTAACATCAAACTTCTCGAATTCGTCTAAGTCTTCATATCGTAATGGCTTTTCTGGTGGAATTCTCGTCTCTAGTTTTGGTGAGGTTTCCTTCGCCGAGATGATATTTTCTACTGTTTTTTTCTTTTCAGCGATTAACTTCTCGCCAAGCGCTTGACTTTCAGCAGAAAATATTCCCATATTGGCTTCTTTTTTTGGTTCTGTTGATTTTGTTATAATTACTTGCGATTTTGGCTTTTCCTGATTCGTCTCTTGTACAAATCTTGTTTGATTTGTTGGCGCTTGAATGTGTTGCTTTTCTTCCCAAGGAGTTTCCTCAACTTTTTCTTGAACCTGCTCAGCAGTTTTTTCTTGTTCTGGCTCTTTTGTTAATTCACCAAAGTCAAATTTCTCTTTGTCTGCACGTTTATCAATATCATCAACATCAACCAAGTCACGACCAAATAAAACGATTTGATTCTCGTTAATTTTACCATGTACTTTCTTTCCGCCAACGGTTTGGCTAGCATAGGCTCCAGAAAGCAATTTACTAACCTTATCTTCAAGATATTCCAATCTTTCTTTTACTCCCAAATCCTTTGCTTTTTCATCAAAAAGTTTAGAAAAATCTGTGTTTGATTTGGGTTGATCCTCGCTTTGTTTTGCCTTATCGTTAATCAAGGCTTCTACTTTATCCATGATTTCTTGATAATTAACCTCTTGAATAGGCGGTCTCTTGTTGTTTATCTCATCTAAAACTTTACTTGTAATCAAGTCATAGTCTATTGTTACTTCTTGTTTTTCTGGCAACAATAGTTCTTTCACTTTTTTAGCAATGTCTTGATAATCTATTTCCATCTTGTTTGTGATTTTTATTCTTTGTTCGAGTATTTCCATTCTCTCTAGTAAATTTTCATTGACATCTTCGCTATTATTGTTGCCATTAGAAGAGGTTACTTTTAACAATTCAACATCTTCTTTAATTTTCAACAAATCTTTTTTCATATCATCAATTAAGCCATTACTGCTTCTTGGTGTTTCAAGTGCCAAATCTTTTACCTTTTGAATCATTTGTGGCAATTCCATTTTACTCAATTCATTAATAACACGATTAATCTTTTCTTCAACAACAAGAAGCTTTTCTGTATCTCCTGAAGAAGAATATGCGTTTGATACTGTTTGAACATCGCTAATATTTAGATTGTTAATTTTTTCTTCTAACTCACCAATTTTTTTAATTAAATTTAAGTCATCTCCACTAACATTTATCATCTTTATCAACGCAACTTCTAAGTAAATATGCGGTGTTGTTGATAATCTGATTTTAGTTTGCACATCGCTTAAAACATCGATATAGTAAAATACTTTTTCAATGCTTACTGCTGCAACAAATTGTTTAAATTCTTCTTTTTGGAAAATATAGCGAGAAAACAACGATGTATCAACATTACGATACATCAACACATCGCGATAAAATTGTAACAATGCGTTGACAATCTTATTCACTTCTTTTCCTAAGTTGATTAATTCATTAACCGTTTTTAATGCTTGCCCTATTTCTTTTGTTTCAAAAAACTTTGCTATTTGAATCGTTTTATCATAACTTAAATTTCCTGTTACATTATTCACTTCTTCAATGGTAATTTCTTCATCACTTAAAGATATTGCTTGATCTAGAAAACTTAATGCATCACGCATTCCACCTTCAGCACTTTCAGCAATCGCAATTTTTGCTTCTTTTGTGATTTTTATATCTTCTTCATCGGCTACACGATCTATTAAACCAACAATTTCATTAACTGTCAGAGATTTAAAATCAAACCTTTGACATCTTGATATAATCGTAGGTAATATTTTATGCTGTTCCGTTGTTGCTAGAATAAAGATTACATGTTTTGGTGGTTCTTCTAATGTTTTTAGCAAAGCATTAAAAGCGCTTTGACTTAACATGTGTACTTCATCAATGATATAAACTTTATATTTAGATCCACCTGGTAAAAACTTGACTTTTTCTCTGATTTCCCGAATATCATCCACTCCAGTATTGCTAGCACCATCGATTTCTATCACATCAGGATTATTGCTTTCAGCAATTTCACGACAAGAAACACACTTGCAACAAGGTTCACTCGTAGGACCCTCTTCACAATTTAACGCTTTTGCAAAAATTCTTGCGATTGTTGTTTTACCAGTTCCCCGAGGACCGCTAAATAAATAAGCGTGGCTTATTTTACCCGTATCAATCGAGTTTTGCAAGGTTTTTACAATCACTTCTTGACCTATAACTTCACTAAATTTTTGCGGCCTATACGTTCTATATAGTGCTTTGTATGCCATCGCTTCCCATCTCCTCTATTTTTTTATCATTATAACATATTGCTAGTATTTATTAAATGTTTTTTTATATTTGATTAAACACTTATCATTATTACCTATCAAATCTTTCCTATTGGCAGTCTCTAAAGCCTCTTTTACTAAAACATAGTTTTTTTCCTTATTATATTGCATTAAAGCTCGCTGCAACGCTTTCTCATGTCCTGTTTTAGCAACATAAATTTTTTTCATTGTTCGCGGATCAACTTCTGTATAATACATACATGTTGATAATGTCCCTGGTGTTGGATAGAAGTCTTGTACTTGTTCAACATGAATTCTATTTTTATGTAAATATTCCGCTAGCTCTATTGCATCGCTTAATTCACAGCCTGGGTGGCTGCTCATTAAATAAGGAACAAGAAATTGTTTCTTCCCAAACCTTTGATTAATCTCATAGTATTTTTTAGAAAACTTTTCGTACAAATCGAAGTGAGGCTTTTGCATATAATCTAGCACGCGTGAACTTACATGTTCTGGAGCAACTTTCAATTGACCCGAAATATGATGTTGAACCAATTCTTCAAAAAATTCATCGTTCTTATCGTACATTAAATAATCATATCTAATTCCACTTCGTACAAATACTTTTTTCACTTTATCTAGGCCTCTAACCGACCTAAGAATTTCCAAATATTCTTTATGAGAAACAATCAAGTTCTTACACTTCGTTGGTGACAAGCATTTTTTATTTTTACAAGCGCCAAACTCTTCTTGTGTGTTGCATGCACGAACATAAAAATTCGCTGTTGGACCTCCTATATCATGAATATAGCCCTTAAAACCCTTATCATTGATGATTCTTTTTGCCTCATCAACAACCGATTCTTTACTTCTAGATTGAATAATTCGCCCTTGGTGAAATGTTAAAGCACAAAAAGAACAACTTCCCATACAACCACGATTAATGGCAATACTATACTTAATTTCTTCAATAGCAGGAATGGGTTCTGTGTATATCGGGTGATAATTTCTTTCATAATTTAGACTGTAAACCCAATCTAAATATTCTCTTGTGATTGGTAATGCTGCTTGATTTTGAACAACATAACAATCATCATAAGATTCGACTAAAACATCTCCATTTATGGCGTCTGTGTTATTATATTGAATATCGAAACTTTCTGCGTATTTTAATTTGTCTTTGTTTATCTCTTTATAGCTTGGTAACAAGGTGTGTTTGGTTGGCAATAAGGCTCTATCTTTTGTTTTCCAAACAGTTCCTCGAAGATAAATAATGTCTGCTATTTTTAAACCGCTTTTTAATGCATCTGCAACCTCTACGATAATCTGATCGCTCATCCCATAGCAAATAATATCTGCTTGTGAATCGATTAATATTGATTTTTTTAATCTATTTTGCAAGTAATCATAATGGGCTAGCCTTCTTAAAGATGCCTCTATTCCACCAAGAATTATTGGACTATTAGGAAACAATCTTCTCACTATATTGCCATATACCGTGACAGCATAGTCCGGTCTTAAACCAATTTTTCCCCCCGGAGAATAACTATCTTTATCTCTTCGCCTCTTACTTACAGTATAGTTGTTGACAATCGAATCTAGGTTTCCCGAAGTAATCAAAAAACCAAGATTAGGCTTGCCAAATTGAATAAAGTCATCATCTATTTCCCATTTAGGTTGTGCTAATATTGCGAGCGTATATCCTTGCGCTTCTAAAACGCGAGATATAATCGCCACACCAAAAGAAGGATGATCGATGTAAGCATCCCCAGTTATCAGCACAAAGTCTACTGTCGTAATTTTTCTATCTAATAATTCTCTTTTACTGATTGGTAAAAACATATATGTCCCCCACTAGTATCAATATTATAACAAATTTTTATTAGTTTTTAAATATAAATCTTTTTAATTGTTTGCATTTGTTTTTA
>JAQUVC010000136.1 GCA_028693535.1 Bacilli bacterium | reverse complement strand
AGAATATTTGTGATAAAATATGAATGAAATCATATTTTTGATTAATATAGAATATGAAGAAAGAGGTTCATGTGGAAACTAAGGAAGTTAGCGAGAAAAAGATTTGGAAGATTGTTAAAACTGTTTTGAATGTTATCTTTTATCTATTTATTGCCTTTTTAGTTATTTTCTCAATCAGCAATTTTGGTGTTAAGGATAATTTAGATATACCAGGTATTTTTGGTAATGGGTTCTTGACAGTGGAAACAGATTCAATGGATGGAAATGAAGAAGATTCTTTCACGGTTGATGATTTAATTTTTGTAAAAAAAGTAACAGACAACAATAGGGATAAAGTACTGCAAAATATAGAAGTTGGTGACATCATTACCTTTTCATATTATGTTGATGGAATGGGAATTATCCTAAATACCCATAGAGTTATGGACATTAAGGAGAATATTTCAGGTGAGAAAGTATTTATTACACAAGGTGATAAAGCTGCACTTAACCCTGCTTACAAATATGTTCCTGGTAGTGAAACCAATGACAGCACGAAATACGAGGCTGTTGCGGAAAAGGATGTTTTAGCAATTTATAATGGTCAGTGGCAAAATGCTGGTAAAACGATGAAATATGTTCGAAGTGAACAAGGATTCTTATTGGTCGTTGTGATTCCAACAGCAATTTTCTTGGTGTTTGAAGCATTTGTCTTAGTTACTAACATTATGAAAATTAAACAAGATAAAGTAGCTGGTGAAAAAGCGAAGGAACACGAAGAAGAATTAGCAAAAGCAAAACTAGAGCTTGAAGCCGAAAAAGAAAAGATCAGAGCTCAAGTGTTAGCTGAATTGGAAGCAAAAAAGAACGAGAAACAAGAATAAACTAATTTATTTTAGTTTCTTCTTGAAAGAGGGTATATATGGTTGAATTTTCAAGATATTATATAGAATTCTTACGTACTTTCTTTTCGAATATTTGGTTATTCTTAACTAGATTATGGGAGGCATTTTCAAATTTATTATTTCATGATGTTGTTGGATATTTTGAATATCTAATTAACTCTAGTAATAAATTTAATTTGCTTGATTGGATTGCTGAAGTTGTTGTTTTAATTATCAACTTAGCATTCATCACATTTGTAGTTTTAAGGGGAATTCAATTATTAAGAAAGTATATTCGTTTCACTCGTCGTGAAATTGAAAAGGATTCATTGCTTGAAGAGATATCAATGCTGAATGCAAAAACTGCTGAACTTGTTGATGAAAAGAACAAGATTTTAGCACTTAAGGTAGGTGTTGGTGGTGTTGGGGCTTATCAGCCTGAAGGGGAAACTGAGTTTGGAACTACAGATTCACAAAAGAAAAAAGCAGCATTACCATCGCGCTTTACAAAATTGATTAGTGTTGACGATGAATATAAAACAAAAATCACATCGATCATTATGGAACCAGAAGATATGATTAATCTACCGGAACTAGTGAATCGCTTTATAGATTTTTCGGCGTCACAACTACATCTATATTATGCAGAGAAAGAAATTAGAGCTTTCTTTGCGGGTATGGCTACTTCAAAAATCCTTATTTTGCAAGGTATATCTGGTACAGGTAAAACCTCACTACCATATGCCATGGGTAAATTTTTCAAGAGAGATGCAGCGATTATTTCGGTGCAACCATCTTGGCGTGATCGTGCGGAGATGATTGGTTACTTGAACGAATTTACAAAGAGATTTAATGAAACAGATTTCTTAAAAGCATTATATGAATCAACATATCGCGAAGATATAAACATTATTATTCTTGATGAAATGAATCTAGCAAGAATTGAGTATTACTTTGCTGAATTCTTGTCAATTATGGAAATGCCGAATGTGAATGAATGGAAAATTGATATCGTTCCTGATCTTTGGGAAAATGACCCAAAGAACTTCAAAGATGGAAAGATATTGGTTCCCCAAAACTTATGGTTTGTTGGTACAGCTAACCGTGATGATTCAACATTCACTATCACTGATAAAGTATATGATAGAGCAATTACCATTGAGATGAATTATCGGGCAGAATATATAGACGCTCCGTACACTGAAGCGGTGGATATCAGTTATGATTACATGGAGCACCTTTTTCAAGAAGGAATTAAAGCAAATCCAATGGATAGTAAATTAATGGACAAGATTATTAAAGTAGATTATTTTATCACAAAAACATTTAAAATCACATTTGGTAATCGTATTATGAAACAATTAAAAGATTTTGTTCCAGCATATGTTGCTTGTGGTGGTCGTGACTTAGAAGCGATTGACTATTTCTTAGCAATGAAAGTATTAAGAAAGTTTGAAACACTGAATTTATCATTCTTGCAACAAGAGGTAGCGCAATTAATTACATTATTCAACAAACTATTTGGAAAGGACACTTTCTCAATATCAATTGGCTATTTGACTGAGCTATTAAAAACTATATAGAAAGTTGGTATCTAGATGCGAGTTAAAGATAATTTAGACCTATATTATGAAAGTCTTGAAGCACTCTTAGCGAAAAATGAAAGCGAGAATGTTTTTCCAGAATATTTTTATAATTCGTTTCTAGCAGGTAAAAATAGTGTTTATCGGAAAGAACTCTCAGAAACCAAGGTTTTTGATGAAGAATGGATTGCAACGCTAGAATCCTATTTTCCAAGTATTGAGCGTATCTTAAGAAACCCCAATTCAACAATTCGTTATGATCGTCAGGTTGTCGATGTTGAACGGGCAAAAAAAACAAATTCTGAGTCGATTCGTCACTTAG
>JAQUVC010000024.1 GCA_028693535.1 Bacilli bacterium | reverse complement strand
TAACTTAACAGCTTAAACCAAGCTGTTTTTTGTTGGGAAATATTTACTTTAAAGCGGTAATAGTGTATAATAATACTAACAAAACGGAGGAAAAAACATTGAAAATTGATGAATTAATTAAAACCAGTCTTTGTGCTCATAAGGAGATGAAAGACGATTTTACTAATTGCGCTGAAAAGCGTTGGCAAGAAAAAGATATTCAACATAGAAGGGTGCTGTATCAAGGGCAAAGCCTAGAAAATGTAGTTGCAAATGGTCAAGCAACCATCGAAATCGATAAGAATGTGAAAAAGAATTGTCAAAGCAGTCTTTTAATTATGGCAAACACAAATATTGAAAATATTTCTCCACGACCTACATGTGGAGTTACGATCAATTTTCTTGAACAGGATTTATCCGCATACAATCGCGTATCGGTATGGGTTTATATTGATGCTGTTGGTTATCATAATTTTTATTTTCACTTTACCTTTGGTAATAATGGTGAAGAAGTTCTTCATGCACCGAGTTTACTTCCCAATCAATGGAATCATGTGATTTGGGAAGTTGGTCGTATCAAACGCGACAAGGTCAAAAAAATAGGGATTACCCCCTCTTTAATGGGATGCCCACCAGAAGCAGAACCATTACTAAAAGTATATATTGATGAAGTTGCTATGGAACAAGTAGAAGCAGATTATGATTTGGGATGGGAATTACAAGATCGAATCGCTTATTGTCATAGTGGTTTCTTTGTTGATGCAGAAAAAATTGCTGTTGTTGAGAAAACAGAGAGCAATCATTTTTATATTTTTGATACTAATCACAAGGTAGTCTATACTGGTAATCCGCAAAAAGTAGCTACTGATATTGGTAATTTTTACTTGCTAGATTTTTCAAAATTGAAAGAAATCGGAGAGTATTATCTCCAAATAGATAGTCGTTATACGAAACCATTTGTGATTGATCAAAATCCATATAGTTCCTCTATTTGGAAGAGTATGAATTTCTTACGTTTATTAAGATGTGGAGAAGATGTTAGTGGTGTTCATAGTGCTTGTCATTTAAATTGTCGAACTGCTCATCAGGATGGAAGAAGCGTTCCTAACTTTGGTGGTTGGCATGATGCTGGTGATGTATCGCAATTTGAAATCTGTACAGCAGAAATGGCTCATGCGATTATTGAGCTCGCTTTAAAGGTAAAAAATAAGGATCAATTGCTATATGAACGTCTTTTAGAAGAAGCAAAAGTAGGAATTAATTGGTTATTAAGAACTAGATTTGGCGATGGTAGTAGAGTACTGGGAGTTTCGTACCGAATTTGGCGTGATAATGTATTAACATCAGATAATCAAACAATAATTTGTGGTAGTGCTGAAAATGGGCCATTTGAAAACTTTTGCGCGGCAGCAGCAGAAGCACTAGCTTATACATTGTTTCAGGAAGAAGATCCTGTATTTGCCGACTGGTGTTTACGAGCAGCGAAAGCCGATTTTAGTTATGGTCAAAAAGGATACGCAGAAGGCTCATATACAAAGCGTTGGGGACCAAGTATCGTAGCGCAAACTTCAGGAGATGGTGCTCTTGCGGCAGCTGAATTATATGCAATCACCAAAGAAGAACAATACTTAACCTTTGGGGTTACTTATGCAAATGATGTTCTTGCTTGTCAACAACAAGAGTATCCCGATTGGGATAAACCTCTACGAGGATTTTTTTATGAAGACCCTGCTCACCAATACATATTGGCTTATGAACATCGTGGTCATGAGCAAACACCAGTTCAAGGATTGGTACGTTTGTGTGAAGTCGCTTCAGAAAATCCAAATTATCTAAAATGGAAACAAGGATTGGAGTTATATCGGGAATATATTCTTGCAACTAGTGATTTAGTTGCTCCTTATAATTTATTACCAGGTCATGTTTATGATTTAAACAAAATAAATATCAATCATTTTACGATTGTTCCTACCATCGGTAGTCCAGAGCGAGCCCTAGCAATTCTTGAATCACAAATCAAAACAGGTATTCAATTAGCAGAACATGTTTATTTACGAAAGTTTCCGATTGCCGTTACTAGAAGGGGATTTCATGCTACCTTATTGAGTAAAGTGAAGGCTGTTTCTTTAATCGCACAATTATTCAGCGATGAAAAACTAAAACAAGTAGCGATTAATCAATTAGAATGGATTTTAGGAAAAAACCCTTTTGCTTCTTCAGGAATGTATGGAGAAGGATATAATTATCATCCTCTATATGTGGCTTTTTCTGATCAAATGGTTGGTGCTTTACCAGTTGGTATTCGTACATATGAAGATTTTGATGCTCCGTATTGGCCAACAATAAATAATGCAGTATACAAGGAAATTTGGGGACATACCACAGGTAAGTTTTTATGGGTTCTTGTAGATTTAATAAAGTAAAATATTGGTAAAATTAATAGAAAAATTGCTTCATTTATGATATAATATCAAAAGTGTAAAGAACGGAGGCTTAATGTGATTTTTTCAAAAATAAAAGGAGTTCATATAAGTGAGCATAAGGGACATAAGGAACTTTCTTCCTTAACACCATATGGGGAATATTTAAATCCAGAATATGTTTATATTCCACTTGTCGAGCAAGATACAGTCTGTGAACCATTGGTAATAGTGGGAGAAAAAGTGAAATTAGGACAGTTGATTGCCATGAAAAAGGGAAGGTTTTCTTCTCCGATTCATGCATCAGTAAGTGGTGAAGTAATCGCAATTGATAGTAAAATGTGGCATGTTTCGGGGAAAATGGTACCAACGATACAGATTAAGAATGATTTTCAAGAAACAAAAGTAGAAAGTATTCAGGAAAATAACGTTTCTGAACTGACTAGTGAAGAAATCATTACAAAGATAAAGGATTGTGGTATTGTTGGACAAGGAGGAAGTGGCTTTCCTGCCTATGTGAAATATATGGGGAATTGCCCCATTGATACGGTTATTATTAACGCTGTAGAATGTGAACCATATATCAGCGATAATTATACAATTATGAAAAATCAAATGGTTGAATTAATTTCAGGAATCAAATATATTATGAAAGCTGTTGATGCTCATAAAGCAGTCATCGCAATTAAGAAAAATAAGATAGAATTGATTCAAAAAATGCAACCATATTTTGATGCTGAGCCTGAAATTAGTATGTTTTTAACAAAAGATGAGTATCCTGCGGGATGGGAAAAATATTTAGTACAAAGGATTAAGAAAAGAACGTATACATCTTTACCGAGTGAAGTAGGAGCTGTTGTTAACAATGCTGCTACAGCATTGGCGATTTACAAAGCGGTAAAATATAATATGCCACTTGTTGAAAAGATGATTACTATTTCTGGTCGTGGGCTTAAAAATCCTCAAAATGTTTACGTCAAGATAGGAACAAAGTTAAACGATATCGTTCAATCGATTGGGGGATATGTTGATGATTTAGGCGAAGCTTATTTTATTGCTGGAGGACCTATGACAGGAAAAAGCATTCCCTTTGATTCCATGATAGTCAATCGCGCGTTAACAAGTGTCATTATCATGCCTAAATTGATCGATGATACGGTTTATAGTTGTTTGGGTTGTGGTAAATGTGTGGAGCATTGTCCCGCCTTTTTATCACCAGTACAAATTAAAAATGCAATGGATGCTGGGGATAAAGATTTATTGAAAGAATATCATGCGGAAAAATGTATGCAGTGTGGACTATGCTCTTATATTTGTCCATCAAGAATTGAATTAACAGAAAGCGTTGGTAAAGCGAAAGCTTTATTAATGAAGAGGTAGCGTCATGACGGAACAGAGAAGATTTTTATTGGGAAAAGAACCATTCATTCGAAAAGCCGATAGTGAAAAATATGGTACTGACATCATTATGCGTGACTTGATGATCGCATTAATCCCCTTGATTTTATTTGGATGGATAAAAAATGGATTACTACCATATATCAAGCTTGATGATGTAACATTTTGGGCGATGATTAAACCACTACTATTTGTTTTTATTGGTGGCTTTACTTGTTGGCTATTAGAATTTATTGCCTATAAATACTTTTTTAAAGATAAAAAACCACTCCTGAAGGTAAAAAACTCGTTTGCACCTATTCCTGGAATTATTCTAGCGATGATGCTTTCTGTGAATACTCCAATTTGGGTTTTGATTATTGGTTGTTTCTTTGCCACTGTCGTTGGGAAAATCTTATTTGGTGGCTTTGGTTATAATATTTTTAATCCTGCTCTAGTAGGCTACTTATTTATTAGTGTTGCTTATTATGGCGTGATTGTAAACAGCGGTGGTTTTGCGAATCCGATGGAAGTTGAAATTATGGCTGGAGCAACTCCAATGACAAATTTTGCCTCTAATCCTCTTGCTAGTATTGATGTACTAGTAGGTTCTTATGGCAATTTAGGCGACTTTTTGCTGGGAACAGTACCAGGTTCATTCGCGGAAACGAGTGCATTATTATGTATGATTTCATTTATATATTTGGTTGTTAGAAAAGTAATCAAATGGCAAGTACCTGTGATTTATGTAGGCACAGTATTTGTCATAACTTATATCATTGGTGCTTTTAATGGCTACGCTTTAGATCTACGATATCCGTTATTTGGAATATTGAGTGGAGCTGTTATGTTTGGTGCTGTTTTTATGGCTACGGAACCAGTAACTACTCCGAAAACTCCTAATGGAAAAGTTATTTTCGCTCTTGCTTTAGGTGTACTTACTGTTTTATTTAGATATATGAGTAATATGCCTGAAGGTGTAGGCAGTGCAATTATGGCAATGAATCTATTTACAGTAATCATTGATCGATTGGCGGCAAAAACTAGAATCGAATCGAAAAAACCAAAAGTTGTGTTGCGATATGCTATTATCGCTTTGATACTCATTGGAATCAGTAGTTATCCGATTATTGCTTATGCAAATACAGTAAGTTTTACACCAGAAGATGTTGAAGTAGCTAGTGTAAAGCAAGACTTTATTAGTAAGAATTTTGAATATACAACATATGTAGGGAATAAAAAAGTAATTGTTGTTGTCGACTTAACAGGAAATATAATTGAAGTGAAAGATAGCCGTTACAATTCTGAAGCATATATAACAGCTTATCAAGATAAAATTACTGCCTATGAAACTAAAAACTATGCGAAATATCCATATTTGGTAGATGCTACAGCTGATGGTGATCATACAGTACTGACAATCATTGCTCACCGACCTTCGGGATATGCACGCGACGTAGAGTTCCTTGTTACATTCAACAAGCAAGGAAAATTAATTGCCTTGTCATCTAATGCAGTTGCTGTTGAATCTTATACCAATCCAAATTACAAAGCTTGGAATGGGATTCATCCTGAGGATGTCTTGCCTGATGCAATCATTACGAATCAAGATCATTTAGAGGATGTTGAAATTATCGCTACAGCAACACAAACATCCGTGTTATATATTGAAGTTGCACAGTTGGCATTAGATTATATCAGTCAATTAAGCTTTAATGATAATGGAGAAATCAATTCAATCATTCCATTAACAGGTGCAGCAATATTTCGTATCAATGCCAATCAACTTATCATGACATTCATTGGGGAGGCAAAGTAATGAAAGAAATGCCGAAAACAATAAAGTATAGTTTGTTTTTAGTTGTTCTAGGAATCATTGCTGGTGTATTACTAGCATTTGTGAATAGCATTACGGCTCCAATCATTGATGCTCGTAAAGAAGAAGAGCTAAAAGAAGTACTAGAAGAATATTTTGAGTGCGATAAATTTAGTGATGAAACAGCTAATTATAGTTTAGATAAAGGAATAGAAAAAATTTACTTTGGTTATATTGGTAATAATCTTACTATGGTAATTTATCAAGCCTCAACAAATGGATATGCAGGTCCTGTTGTGTCTTTGGTTGGTATCAATATCGCTGATGACAAACTAGTCGATATTAAAGTTGCTAGTGCTGATAAGGAAACTAGTGGAATTGGATCAAAAGTAATTGGTCACGATTTTAATATTACTGGGGAAAGTATCAATGATTATTCTTTTGATATTATTTCTGGAGCAACAGTATCATCTAATGCAGTTAAAAACAATTTAGTGATTGCAATAAACCATTATACAGACAATAAAGCTCTGTTTGAGAAAGCATCTTAGGTGAAAGTTATGACAAAATTACAAAACTTTACCAAAGGAATTATGAAAGAAAATCCAATTTTGGTTTCTATACTTGGGTTATGCCCAACGCTAGCGATTACAACTTCAGTAGAAAATGCCTTAGGAATGGGAGTAGCTATTTTATTTGTCTTAACATTTTCTAATTTAATCATTTCTTTGATTAGAAATATCGTTCCTAATGAAATCAGAATTCCAATTTTTATTGTAGTAATAGCAACATTAGTCACGTTGGTTGATATGCTTATGGCAGCATTCTTACCAGCTCTTCATGAGAGCTTAGGAATATTTATCCCGTTAATCGTTGTTAATTGTATTATTTTAGGTCGTGCAGAAGCTTATGCATCAAAAAATAAGCCATTTGATAGTGTGATTGATGGTATTGGTATGGCAGTTGGATATACACTGGTACTAATTGTAATTTCTTTTATTCGTGAGTTTTTAGCAAGTGGTGCTGTCACAATCTGGGGAGATTTACAGTTGAATCTTAATGCTGATCAATCAGCGCAGATTTTCACAAGTTTCTTTACTAGTCCAGCAGGAGCATTCATCGTGCTAGGCTTACTATTGGGGACTGTTGCCACTATTCGTAACCAGAAAAAAGAGGTGAAAAAGCAATGAAAGAAATCCTAACCCTTGCTTTTAGTGCGATACTCATTCAAAATGTTGTGTTATCACGTTTCTTAGGAATTTGCCCATTTATGGGGGTTTCTAGCAAACGCTCATCAGCAGTTGGTATGGGGTTATCCGTTGTCTTTGTTATCACCTTATCAAGTGTCATTTCTTGGATTTTATATAATTATATATTAGTCGCTTTTGAAATGATTTATATGAAAACAATTATATTTATTTTGGTAATTGCTTCCCTAGTGCAAATTATTGAGATGTTTGTGAAGAAAGTATCACCAGCTTTATATAAAAGTTTAGGTATTTATTTGCCTTTAATTACCACCAATTGTGCTGTTTTAGGTATGGCAACCATTGTTGGTAGTGATGAATATACTCTATTAACAGCCTTTGTGTTCTCTTTTGCTTCGGCGATTGGATTCTTGTTAGTCATGTATATTTTCTCAACATTACGAGAAAGAATTGATAACGGAAATGTTCCAAGAGCATTCAAAGGAGTTCCAATTGCATTAATCACAGCAGGAATTATGGCGATGGTTTTTGCTAAGTTTGCGGGGGTGATTTAAAATGTACTTAGGTATTTTTGTACAATACATCTTACCAGCAATCGTTTTAGCGGGAATTGGTGCTATTTTTGGTGTTTTAATTGCTATTTTTTCTAAAGTCTTTTTTGTAAAGATTGATGAACGAATTGAAAAAGTGACAGCGTTACTTCCAGGTTATAATTGTGGTGCTTGCGGGATGCCAGGTTGTCAAGGTCTTGCGGAAAAAATAGTTAGTGGTGAAAAATCTCCAACGGATTGTAAGCCAATAAAACCACAAGCAATTGAGCAAATTCGTCAGTATCTAGCAGAAGCCAATGCTGAGTTAGAAAAAAATAAATAGAAACACAACTCCATTTATCAAATTACATAAATGGAGTTTTTACTATTTTCACCACAGGAAAATCGATTGACAAAAATTACATTATATGGTACAATATAAAAAGGAAGATAATTGTAATATTTAGGCGAAAAGAGGAAAGTTTTTATAGATTTTAATACAAGTTAGAACTATGCTAACTTTTTTATTTATCAAAAACCAAGGAAATTTTTCCTTTACAAAATAATTTGATTGTGTTAGTATGTTATTTATTAGAAAAGGAGCTATATCATGGCAGAAATAAGCATGGAAAAATTTGTCGCTTTTTTGAAAAACCAAGGATTTGTTTATCAAGGAAGTGAAATATATGGGGGCTTGGCCAACACTTGGGACTATGGTCCATTAGGAGTTGAATTAAAAAACAATATCAAAAGGGCATGGTGGAAAAAATTTGTTCAAGAATCACCATATAATGTAGGAATGGACAGTGCAATTTTGATGAACCCAAGAGTGTGGATTGCTAGTGGTCATGTTGGTGGCTTTAGCGACCCTCTAATTGACTGTAAAAAATGCGGTACTCGTTACCGTGCTGATAAATTAATCGAAGATCACACCAAAGGAGAAATCACTGGCGATGGTATGAGTAATGAAGCCTTGATTGCTTATATTAATGAACATCAAATCAAGTGCCCATCATGTGGAGCAAATAATTTCACTGATATTAGAAAATTTAATTTAATGTTTAAAACAAATCAAGGTGTCATCGAAGATGAAAAAAATGTGGTCTACTTACGACCAGAAACAGCACAAGGAATTTTTGTTAATTTTAAAAATGTGCAAAGAACAACAAGGAAAAAACTTCCTTTTGGAATCGGGCAAATCGGAAAAAGTTTCCGCAATGAAATAACTCCAGGTAATTTCATTTTTCGTACTCGTGAATTCGAACAAATGGAACTTGAATTCTTTTGTAAACCGGGAACTGATTTAGAATGGTTTCAATATTGGAAACAATATTGCCTTGACTTTTTAGAACATATGGGTTTAGATAAGAATAGACTACGTTATCGAGATCACTCAGCAGAAGAATTAAGTTTTTATTCTAAAGCAACAACAGACATTGAATTTTTATTTTATTTTGGTTGGGGAGAGTTATGGGGAATCGCGGACCGTACGGATTATGATTTAAAAGTTCATCAAACTAGTTCTCAAGAAAACTTAGAATATTTTGATCCAGAAAGCAATACAAAATATTTGCCTTATGTGATTGAACCATCTCTTGGAGTAGAGAGATTATTACTTTCTGTTCTAACAAGCGCTTATGAAGAGGAAGTGTTAGAAAATGGAGAAACACGAGAAATATTACACTTAAAACCATTTTTAGCACCAAAGAAAGTCGCTGTATTACCACTGGTAAACAAATTAAATGAGGAGGCTTTAAAAGTATATCACCTTTTAATCAAAGAATTTGCTTGCGACTATGATACGAGTGGTCAAATAGGAAAAAGATATCGTCGTCAAGACGCTAATGGTACCCCATTTTGTGTAACCATCGATTTTGATACGTTAGAAGATAAGATGGTTACTGTTCGTGAACGCGATTCCATGCAACAAACAAGAATAAGTATAGATGAATTGATTCATTATTTAAGTAATTTATTAAAATAGAGGTGAAAGAGATATGCGTATATCCGAGGCAACGATTAGAAAAATAACTGAAAATGCTGATATTGTTGCGATTATCGGCGAGCATATTAAACTGGAAAAGAAGGGGAGTGACTACAAAGGAATTTGTCCTTTTCATAATGATACGAATCCTTCATTATCGGTTTCACCAAGTAAAAAAGTATTTAAGTGTTTTAGTTGTGGAGCTTCAGGAAATGCTGTAGGTTTTGTTCAAAGATATAAAAATATTAGTTTTCCTCAAGCTGTAAAATATGTTGGTGAAAAAATGGGAATTGCAGTTGACATTGATGAAAATGTCGATCAAAGTTCACAAAAATATTTACGCATTATGGAAGATGCCACTAGTTACTATGAATTTTATTTGAAAAATTCGAAAGAAGGAAAAGAAGCACTAACATATTTAAATAATCGATATTTGGATTATGATATTATTCGCCGTTTCAAAATTGGATTGGCAAGTGATGAATTTGATTTGTTGTATAAAGCATTGACAGAAAGAGATGATCCTTATTTGCCATTAAATTTATTGGAAGTAGGATTAATCAAAACAGGAAAAGAAAATTCATATTACGATACGTTCCGTTCTCGCATTATGTTTCCTATTGATGATTTCAATGGTAATATCATTGGCTTTAGTGGTAGGATTTATAATAATATTAGAAAAGATGAACCGAAGTATGTTAATAGTAATGAGAATGTTATTTTTAAGAAAAGCAATATTCTCTATAATTACTCACGTGCCATTCATGTTATCAAACAAAAAGATCATGTTTTCATCTTTGAAGGATTTATGGATGTCATTGCTGCTTATCGAGCCAATGTAGAAAATGCCATTGCTACTATGGGAACGGCATTAACAAGCCAACAAATCCAAGCAATCAAGAAAGTAACTAACAATATAATCTTATGCTTTGATGGAGATACTCCAGGTATAGAAGCGACAAAACGAGCAATTGACTTATTCAATCGAGCAAACTTTAATATTAAAGTGATGCTCCTTCCTGAGGGGCTTGACCCTGATGAATATGCAAATCAATTTGGAACACAAAGCTTACATGATTTTTTAGAAAACAAAGCATTAAGTGCTCCTGAATATTTATATGAACTTGAAAAACGAAGTTTAAATGTAAATGATCCTTATAGTATTGAAGCGTTTAAAAGAAATATATTTACTTTTCTAAAATCATTTAATATCAATTCACTAACAGAATTTTATCTTAAAAAAATGGCAGATGAGTTAAGTATTGCTTCTACATCGATGAAAGATGATTTTCAAAAGAGTGATCAATATCAGCCTACTACGGTTTTAAGCGCTCCCAAAGAGGTGAAAGCAAAGCCAGTAGCAGCAAAAAGGCGTTATCTTGCAAATGAAAAATATGCAATTTATCACGCTTATACATCTAAGGATGCTTGTACATTATTGCTAAGCGAAAAAACAAATTTTGCCTATATTAATATTGATAATCGTAATATTTTATTTAAGATATTTGATTATTATAAGACCAATGAAACAATGAGTGATGACTTTATTCATTGTTTGAATGAAGAAGAGAAGGCAATCATTATGAAAATATTGCATGACACAAATTATAGTAATGTAATTCCATTGGACGATTGCTTACAAATTAATATTGAATTTCGTAATGAGAAACTTCAAGAAAAATTAAGAGAAGCGTTTAAGAATAACGAAATTGATGATAAAGCCGCAATAGACTTTATTGAATCAAAGAGAATCACTACAAAAATAGTAAAAAGCGAGGAATGATTTGATGAACTATGAAAATCCGGAATTAGAATTAATTGTTGAAGAAGGAAAGAAAAAGGGCTACGTTGCCCTGAAAAGTATCCTTGCGGTAGTTGATGAAGAGAGTGAAGCTTTTGATGAAGTAACAAAAGAATTAGAAGGTTTGAATATTGATATCGTTCGTGATGCTGATTTGGAAGCTTATGAATCTAATGATATTGATATTGACTCTGATAAGTTTGTTGAAGATTTTGATGGTTTCATTGGTGAATTAGAAGGGGATCCTGAATTCACAGAATTTACCAATGAAATTGAAAATGATTTGAAAACAAAAGATATTGAAGATATCGTATCTTCAATCGTTACTCATAGTCAAGCTGACGATCCAGTAAAAATGTACTTAAAGGAAATTGGTCAAGTACCACTATTAAATACAACGAGAGAATTAGAATTATCGCGTATTGTCCAACAAGGTTTAATCGCCAAAGATATTATGGAAATGGTTGAACATGGACGTAAAGAAGTGACTGATGAAGAAAAAGGAAAATTAAATTTGTGTATTGATGAAGGCGAAGAGGCACGAGCTATCATTATCGAATCTAACTTGCGATTGGTTGTTTCCATCGCCAAACGATATTTGGGTCGTGGAATGCAGTTTCAAGATTTAATTCAAGAAGGAAACATGGGATTGATGAAGTCAGTGACTAAATTTGATCCTACCAAGGGATTTAAATTTTCAACCTATGCAACATGGTGGATTCGTCAAGCCATTACTAGAGCCATAGCCGATCAAGCACGAACGATTCGAATTCCTGTTCATATGGTAGAAACGATTAATAAATTAGTTAGAACACAGCGAAAACTAACACAGGATCTGCGTCGGGAACCTACTCCAGAAGAAATCGCAGCTGAAATGAAAATTACTGTTGAGAAAGTACAACAAATTCAAAAAATCGCTCAAGAACCAGTTTCACTTGAAACACCAGTTGGTGAAGAAGATGATTCAACGCTAGGCGATTTTGTTCATGATACAGATTTACCAAATCCATTAGATTATACGATCAATGAAAAATATAAAGAAGAAATTGATGTCGTATTAAAAACACTAACTCCACGTGAAGAAAAAGTGTTGCGTTTACGTTTCGGCTTGACCGATGGAAAGCCGCATACGCTAGAAGAAGTGGGAAAAGAATTTGGAGTGACTCGTGAACGTATTCGACAAATAGAAGCTAAGGCTATTAGAAGGCTTCGTCATCCTACTAGACAAAAGAGACTGAGTCAATTCAAATAAATAGCAGATAGTAATCTATCTGCTTTATTTATTAGAAAGGAGCTATGATGGCATCAACAAGATTAAAAACAATTGCCCAATATATTGAACCCTATAAAAAAATCGCTGATGTAGGATGCGATCATGGCTATTTAATATTAGAAGCTTTTGAAAATCATTACATTGAGTTTGCTCAAGCCATTGATAATAAAAGTCAGCCTTTAAAAAGTGCGCTTAGAAATATTACCCAAGAAGGTTTATCAAGTAAAGTCATCTTTACCTTAGGTGATGGATTAGAGAACTTATGGGAAGGGATTGAAGTCGTCGTTATTTCTGGAATGGGTGGCTTTAATATCATAAAGATATTGAGCAATAATAATAACAACGAAATCAAGCGTTTTATTTTACAAGC
>JAQUVC010000135.1 GCA_028693535.1 Bacilli bacterium | reverse complement strand
CCAAAGGAGAAGAACAATGAATCATTTCAACAAGCCCATTAATCGTCTAAACATTAGTTCCATTAAGTGGGATTATATTAAAAAAAACGAGTATCATTTCGAAAAAACAAAAAAAGATACAATACTGCCTTTTTGGGTGGCCGATTCGGATTACATGACAGCAAAACCAATTCTTGATGCCTTAACTTCGAGAGTGAAAAATGGTACTTTTGGCTATACTTATATCGATCACGAGTATCTAACGATTGTAAAAGATTGGGTTTGGCGTAAGTATCACTACGAAATTGAAAACAATTGGATTATTACATCTCCAGGAGTGGTAACAGCACTATTTTTTGCTGTTAGTGCTCTTACCACGAAAGAAGCAAATATTATTGTCCAATCTCCTGTGTATAATCCTTTTTATTCTGTTATTACAAATAATAATCGTCGTATTGTTGAAAACAAATTGATAGCAAATGAAAATACCTATGAAATGGATTTTGAAAATTTAGAAACAAGATTGAAAGAGGGGGCAGAAATGTTAATTTTATGCAATCCTCATAATCCTGTTGGTAGGGTATGGACAGCAGCAGAAATTAAAAAAGTTGTTGATTTATGTAAGCAATATCAATGTTTGTTGGTGAGTGATGAAATTCATTGTGATTTGGTTTTTAAAGAGCATCCATTTACTTCTGTGGGTCAATTCTTTGATGTTTATGATCAAATGATCCTTTGCACTGCTCCTAGTAAAACATTTAATATTGCGGGACTGATGACTTCAAACATCATCATCAAGGATAAGAAGCTAAGAGAAAAATTTGTGCATGAATTAGCGATAAGATCGCTACAAGAACCCAATGTATTAGGATTAGAAGCATGTAAGGCCGCATATACAAAATGCGATGACTGGTTAGAAGCACAAATAGAACATATTCATCAAAATGCAAATAAGGTCTATCGATATTTCAAAAAGAATATCCCTAATGCGAGGATTGCAAAATTGGAAGGAACATATTTGATGTGGATCGATATGCGATTTATGAAGTTGACAAGTAAAGAACTTGTCAGCGGATTACTAGATTATGGCATTTTAGTCAATTCAGGAGCGATGTATGGAACAGACTATGATGGTTTTATCCGTTTCAATATTGCTTGTTCGCAGCAACAATTGCAAGCAGGATTAGAAATCATTGGCAAGTTTGTTGCTGAATACAAATAAAAAATAGGAGGTACCACAAGAAGTGGGGAAAAGGACATGAAGAAATATTCAAAAAAAGAAATTTTAGAGATGATTGATCGCGAAAATGTAAGATACATTAAGCTGCAGTTTACGGATATGTTAGGAACAATTAAAAGTGTGGAAGTGCCAGTTTCAAGAATCAATCATGTTTTGGAAGGAAAAATCATGTTTGATGGTTCTAGTATTGAGGGATTTGTTAGGATAAAAGAAGCAGATATGTTTTTATCTCCTGATCTATCCACGTTTCTGATTCTTCCTTTAGAGAGTAATGGGTATGGGAAAGTAGCACGATTCATTTGTGATGTAAAATTACCGAATGGTGATTATTTTGCAGGGGATCCTCGCAGCAATTTAAAAAGAATTATCGCAGAAATGCGCAAATTGGGCTTTGGTGATTTGAACATCGGTGTTGAACCAGAATTTTATCTTCTAAAAATGGATGATAAAGGAAAACCAACATGTAATTTTTCTGATCAAGGTAGTTATTTTGATATGGCTCCTTTAGATGGTTCTGAATATTGTCGTCATGATATTGTGTTAGAATTAGAGAAACTAGGATTCGATGTGGAAGCATCCCATCATGAAGTGGGCCCTGGACAGAATGAGATTAACTTTCGCTTTTCCAATGCCTTAGAAGCTTGTGATAATGTACAAACATTTAAACAAGTCGTGAAGCAAGTAGCAAGAAAACACAACCTATTCGCTACCTTTATGCCGAAACCAGTAGCAGGAATGGCTGGAAATGGAATGCATGTTAATTGCTCATTGAGCGATTTAGAAGGAAATAACTTGTTCTTTGATGAGATGAAGCCAGGGG
The DNA here is from genome assembly GCA_028693535.1 of Bacilli bacterium. Taxonomy (GTDB): domain Bacteria; phylum Bacillota_I; class Bacilli_A; order ML615J-28; family CAG-698; genus JAAYBG01. Next base: position 749 of record JAQUVC010000135.1, on the reverse strand, counting down.
GATTAAGTGAAATTTGTCATAAGTGGATTAATGGGATTTTAAAACATGCTCGTGAATTTACAGCGATTACAAATCCGCTTGTGAATTCTTACAAACGATTGGTTCCTGGATATGAAGCACCATGCTACATTTGTTGGAGTGATGCCAATCGGAGTTCAATGATTAGAATACCTGCCATTAGACATGAAAAAACACGAACAGAAATTAGAAATGTCGATCCAACAGCAAATCCATATTTAGCAATTGCGGCAATTCTTGCTGCTGGCCTAGATGGAATCAAAGCAGCAGAACCAGATATTGCTCCAGTTTATGATAATATCTTTGAATATACGCGTGAAGAGCGAGAAAGCCATGGAATCTATAATTTACCAGAGAACTTAAAAGATGCTGTGAAAGAATTAAAGAAAAGCGAATTAATGAAACAGACACTTGGGGAGCATATTTTCAACAAATATATCATTGCTAAGGAACTAGAATGGGATCAGTACCGGGTATTGATTCATCAATGGGAATTGGATCGGTATTTATAATGTGTGTATTTTGTGATAAAATCAAATGTGGCGATTACTTTTATGAAAATGATAAAGTAGTTGCTCTCTATGATGCTTATCCTGTATCAAAAGGCCATTGCTTGATCGTTCCTAAGCGTCATTTTGATAGTTATTTTTATGCAACTGAAGGTGAAATAAGAGCAATTTATAAGGCGATTAAAGTTGTGCGCAAGATTACAGATGAACGTTATCAACCTG
>JAQUVC010000134.1 GCA_028693535.1 Bacilli bacterium | reverse complement strand
AATGCCATGTTTATAGTGAATTTCAAGTATCTCGAGCTATGGTTGATGTCGATGTCATGATTAATCTTCCCAAATTAAAAACGCATAGCCTTGCTTATATGACAGGAGCTGAGAAAAATCTGTTTGGTTTTATCTTCGGACTAAATAAAGCAGGTTGGCATGTGAAAGCAAGCAATCCTTTGGAATTTGGTGAAGCCATTAATGACCTTTATGGCGCAATTCTTGATACATACAAAAACAAAAAAATTCTAAATATCATGGATGGAATTGTAGGATTAGAAGGGGAAGGCCCTTCTAGTGGTGGCCTGCCTAAACAAGCAAGTGCAATTTTAGTTTCTCCTGATGCAATTAGTCTTGATCGCATCGCAATAGAAGTTGTTCATCTGGATATTAATAAGTTGTTTATTAATAATATCGGTGGCGCAAGAGGTTATGGTGAAAACAATCTCGAAAAAATAGAAGTTTTGGGCAATAAATTAACCGACTTTCAAGCTGTTTATTTTTTACCTCCAAAAGATTCCTTGGGAAACTTAGGGTTAAAAATGTTGAGAATCAAAATGATACGTAATTTACTCCTTGAACATCCTGTGATTAAACATAGCGAATGTATCAAGTGTGGTGAATGTGCTAAGATTTGCCCACCAAAAGCAATGACCATTCAACCAGGGCAGTTTCCAAAACTCGACAAATCTCGTTGTATTCGATGTTGGTGTTGTAGTGAAGTTTGTCCGCAAAACGCTATCAAGAAAAGCAAGCGTCCTATTGCTGGTAGAATCGTATTTTAACACTTACCATAAATCATTAGCAAAAAAAGCAGCTCATGCTGCTTTTTTACATTATATCGTTATTCTTCATTAATCATTTTTCCTTTTAAATGCCATGTATAAGCTTTTTCTATCTTTACCTTAACAATCCTACCCACTGATTCTAATCCTCCAGGAAAATTAACCAATTTATTATGAGGAGTATATCCCATCATGATATCTTCCCTTTTGTCTGATGTGCCTTCAACTAAAACATCTACTATTTCTCCTTCAAATCGCTTGTTACCAGCAGCAAAGCCTTCGTTAATTAATTGGTTCAATGTTAAAAGCCTTTCTTTTTTTACATCGCTTTTAACATTATCCGTATATTTGCTAGCAGGTGTTCCTTCTCGTGGCGAAAAAATAAATGTATATGCCCCTTCAAACCCTACTTCGTTTACTAGACTTAATGTCTCATTAAAATCATCTTCTGTTTCTTCAGGAAAGCCAACAATAATATCCGTAGTAAGAGAGATATCAGGAATCGCCTTTTTTAATTTGCCTATTTTTTCTAAATATTCTTCTTTTGTATATTTACGATTCATTTTTTTAAGGATTACATTGCTGCCTGATTGAACAGGTAGATGCAAATGAGGCATAATATTACCCCCTTTTGCCATAACTGCAATTGTTTCATCGTCAAGATCTTTGGGATGAGAAGTAGTGAATCGAATTCGTTTTATTTTAGTTTTATTTAAATCAGCTAATAAATTAGCAAATTTATATTCGCGATCCAAATCTTTTCCATAAGCATTTACATTTTGTCCCAATAGGGTAACTTCTATATATCCATCATCAGCTAGTGTCTCTACTTCTCTAATGATGTCCTCTGGTTGGCGTGAACGCTCCCTACCACGAGTATATGGAACTATACAATAAGTACAGAATTCATCACACCCATACATAATATCAACCCAAGCTTTATGTGAATGATCGCGTTTAACTGGCATCTCTTCAACAACATTTCCCTCAGTTGAGTATACTTCAACAACTCGTTCATGCTTTAAAAAGGCATCTGCTAGATACTCAGGTAGTTTGTAAATATTATGGGTTCCAAACACAATGTCTACTTGAGGGTGTTTATTCTTGATTGTTTCAACAACTTTTTCTTCTTGTGGCATACATCCACAAATTCCTAAAATTAAATTGGGTTTGGTTTTTTTTAAACTTTTCACTCTACCAAGTTCACCAAAAACTCTATCTTCCGCATTTTCTCTAATTGCACAAGTGTTGAACAATATTAAGTCCGCTTCTTCATCATAATTCACGTAAGTAAAACCTAACATCTCTAAAATACCTGCTATTTTTTCACTATCTGATAAGTTGCCTTGACAACCATATGTTTTGATATGATATTTTAAATTATTACCTAAACCTACCAGTGATTCAGGAACATCAAATATGATATTCTTGATATCTTTATTGACCCGTTTTCGGGCATCTTTTAGGGATGGTGCAAAATATTTACTATACTCTTTTTTCATCGATTCACCTTCATTATAAAATCACTTAGATAGTATACCAAAAAACATTGTTTTTTTCAAGTTAACATATTTCTTTTTATGACGATTCATGATAGAATAGTATTGGAGAATAAAATTATGGATGATATTATTATTAGAAGTTACTTAAGATACCCCAAATCTACCATACAAGATTTGTTGAAACTAGTTTATCAAGCTTCTTTTGGTGGTGGCCATATGATAGATGATTCTACAAAAAGTCTTGCTTTCTTACAAGAAGAATCTAAGCATTTGCAAACCCAAAAAAATCCTGATGAGTTGTTATATGAATATATTTCTCATGACACCGTTAGAATCAATCTTCGCCCCTATATGGAGTATCATTTTGATCTTACTTATTTAAATGATGTCTTTGTACAATCTGCCAATGAAAAACATAAAGATGAAACTACTTTTAAAAAATATTTAGAATACTTAAAAGGTTTGTTTAAAAACAAACTGATTAATCTCGATTATGAACAAGC
>JAQUVC010000133.1 GCA_028693535.1 Bacilli bacterium | reverse complement strand
CAACAAATCAATAAAATTACTGTTTTGGGAAGCGAAGTCACCATTGATGAACATTGCCAGGTTACAGCTGGCCAAATGATTGAGAAAGATGTGAGGAAGTAGGCTATGTCAGTACTAGGATTAATCTTTTCCAACATTCATAGTAAAGAAGTATTTGAAATCACACAAAATAGAACCATAGCTTCCACGCCAATTGGTGGAAGGTATCGCTTAATTGATTTTACGTTATCGTGTATGGTAAATGCGGGAATATCTAATATTGGAATTATAACAAAAAGCAATTATCAATCACTAATGGATCATATCGGCAGTGGTAAAGAGTGGGATTTGGCTCGTAAACGTGGAGGACTTGTTATCTTACCACCATATGGAGTTAGCAATTCGGTTTATAATACACGTTTAGAGGCTGTTAAGGGAATTATTAGCTTTATTAAATATTCAAAAGCAGAGTATGTCATTTTATCTGATTGCTATCATGTTTGTAACATTGATTTTAAAGACATCTTAAAGTATCATCATGATAAAGAAGCAGATATAACCTGTGTTTATCATGAGTGTTTGGTTTGTAGCGATGATTATATGCCAATTAATCGCTTTGCTTTGGATGAAAATGAACGTGTTGTCGGGATGCAAGTTTTACCAATTTTTTCAGGCAATGCTAACATTTCGATGGATATTTGGGTCATGAAGAAAGAATTACTAGAAAAGTTGGTTGAGGAAGCAATTGTTACAAATTATCGCAGCTTTAACCGCGACATTTTAAGCAAAAATCTAAATAATTTAAGGATTTATGGGTATAAATTTAATGGTTATTTTGGAAATATATCCAGTATTCAATCGTATTACAATGTAAATAAAAATTTATTAAGGAAAGAAATTCGAGATGAGCTGTTCTATCAACCAGGTCGTTCCATATATACGAAAGTTAGAGATTCCGCCCCAACAAGATACAGTGAAAATTCAAAAGTAGTTAACTCTTTAATTGCTGATGGCTGTATGATCGAGGGAGAAGTTTATAACTCGGTTATTTTTCGAGGCGCGAGGGTTGGAAAAGGCGCAATTATAAAAGATTCAATTTTGATGCAAGATACCATCATTTCTGAAGGAAAACAACTTGAATATGTGATTACAGATAAAAATGTAATTATAGAAACAAAGAAAGAATTGATTGGAAGTGCAGAATATCCGATATATGTTAAAAAAGGAGGAATTTTATAACATGGCCCAAAAAAAGATTTTGTATGTAACATCCGAATGCAAAGGATTTGCGGTAACTGGAGGATTAGCTGAAGTTGCGGGTAGTTTACCTAAGGCAATTATGACAGCAAATAAAAACTATAAAGTAAAAGTATTAATGCCTCTTTATAAGACTATTCATGAAAATTATTCTAGTGAGTTATCACTAGTTGGATCAACAACGGTTGTGTTGGCTTGGAGAAGTGTTTATTGTGGCGTTTACACAATAAAAAAAGATGATGTAGAATATTACTTTATTGACAATAAGTATTATTTTGACCGCGATCAGTTATACGGATATTATGATGATGGAGAGCGATTTGCTTATTTTTCAAAGGCTGTTTTTACAGCAATGGAGATCATGAAATTTTATCCAGATTTCATTCATACAAATGATTGGCATACTGCCTTGGTTAATGTATATTTAGATATATTGTATAAAAAACAAGGATATTTAATGGATATCAAATCAATATTTACGATTCATAATATTGAATATCAAGGGATCTATGATAAATTTTTCTTGGAAAATGTTGTTGGTATTGACGAATTATATACAGGAATATTAGAATACAATGGCTTAATTAACTTGATGAAAGGGGCGATTGTTTGTAGTGATGTGATCACTACGGTGAGCCCAAGATATGCAAAGGAAATTTCAACAACCGCATATGCTTGTGGGCTTGAGCATATTATTCGCACCAACAATCAAAAATTAATTGGAATTATCAATGGAATAGATACTGAATTTTATAATCCTCTGACCGATAAAGCACTAAAATATAATTTTGATGTTGATCATTTTTCTGAAAAATTAGAAAACAAGAAAGAGTTACAAAAAGCTTTGGGATTAGAAGTCAATGAAAAAGTATGTTTGATTAGTGTTGTTAGCCGTTTGGTACAGCATAAAGGAATGGATTTAATCCTTGACCGTTTTCAAGATATTATGCAAGAAAATATTCAATTTATTTTACTTGGTACTGGTGAAAAATACTATGAAGATAAATTTAGAGAGTTTGCTAGCTGGTATCCAGGACGCGTTTCAACATTAATAACCTTCAATAATCAATTATCAAAACGAATATATGCAGGTTCAGATTTATTTTTAATGCCATCAAAAATGGAACCATGCGGTTTGAGTCAAATGATTGCTAGTCGCTATGGAACGATTCCGATTGTCCGTGCAACGGGAGGATTATTTGATACCATTCGAGATTATAGTAATGATGGCAATGGCTTTGTGTTTAAGGATTACGATTCATATAAAATGTTAGAAAAAATAAAAGAAGCTGTTCATTTATTCCAAAATCAAGAAGAGTTTGTGAAGTTGGCTCAAAAAGTAATGTCTGTTGACTTTACATGGAATAAATCAGCTAAGGAATATATCGAGATGTATCAAAACATCAGTAAAAAATAATGTATTAGAACTAGGAGAGTAACGATATGACAGAGTACATGAGAAATTTATCAATTAAGGATTCAGTGGAAGAAGCTCTAACTATGCTTTTTGGAGTCCAAGCAAGTGATGCTAGCCTTGATCAATTATATAAGGCATCAGC
>JAQUVC010000132.1 GCA_028693535.1 Bacilli bacterium | reverse complement strand
GTGATGGATTAGAGAACTTATGGGAAGGGATTGAAGTCGTCGTTATTTCTGGAATGGGTGGCTTTAATATCATAAAGATATTGAGCAATAATAATAACAACGAAATCAAGCGTTTTATTTTACAAGCAAATCGTAATGTTTATAACCTCAGAAAATATTTGATGGAAAACAATTATCGAATTATTGATGAAGATCTCGTATCTGAAGATGAAAAATATTATGAAATTGTCGTTTGCGAATTTGCTTCAGAAAGACAAAAGTATAGCGAAAATGAACTGAAGTTTGGTCCAGTGTTGCTTAAAAAAAAGAATCCTATTTTAATAGATAAATTACAACATGAGCGCGATAAATTGTCTTTGATTGAGATTAAAGTTGTCTCCATTGATGAGAAAATAAGGAGGTTAGATGAAATTATATGCAAGCAAAAGAAATAATGAAGTATCTTGAAAAGAGATTTCCTCAAGAATACGCGGAAGATTTTGATTTTCCTAAAATTGGTTTGATTGTTGGTTGCGATGATTTTGTTGTCACTAACATTTTATTATCACTAGATTTATCTATCGATGTAGCAAAAGAAGCAATAAAAAAACAAGCAAATTTGATTATTGTTCACCATCCTTTTTTCTTTGAACCAATGCATAAGGTGTTATTAGACACCGAACAAGGAGCAGTTTTAAAGTTATTGCTAGCAAACGATATTTCTGCTTATGCCATGCATACTAATTTAGATGTTGGACTTGGTGGCGTAAACGATGCTTTAGCTGAATTGCTAGTCATTGATCATGTACAGATTGACAATGGTGTTGTTGGTAAACAAAACTATTTACGTTTTGGTACGATTAAAGAGACAACCCTATTTGCTTTGGCACAATTTGTAAAGAGTGTTTTTCACTTATCAGGAGTAAAAGTATTGGGTAATCTCCAAGAAAGGATAACCAAAATAGGTGTCATTGGTGGCTCTGGTGCCCATCAAAATGATATTGAAAGAGCTTATGCAAATGGCTGTCAGGTTTTAATCACAGGAGAAGTAAAATTAAACAATGCCCAATATGCAAAATACTTAGGACTCCATATGATTGAAGTCAACCATGGAATAGAAAAATTCGTCTTTTATAAATTAAAAAAAGACCTAGAAAAAGATCTAGACTTAAGTGATAGAGTAATCGTCTCAACAATTGAAACAGATCCTTTACAAATAATGGGATAAAAAAAAGTAGCTAAGGCTACTTTTTTATGTTAGTTTTATTTTTCAATAATTGCTTCTACTGGGCATACTTCTTGACATGATCCACAATCGATACATGCTTCTGGGTCGATAACGTAAATATCGCCTTCCTTGATGCAATCAACTGGGCATTCAGATGCGCAAGTCCCACAAGCGATACATGAATCTGTAATAAATCTTGGCATAAAAAGTCCTCCTTTTAATTCATATATATTATACTACAAAATGCAAATTAGGTAAAGATATTTTTTATAAAATAGCAATGAAAACGAATACTATCATTTATAATGTTTGTTATGCTTGCATTTTATAGCAAATTATAGTAAAATAACTTATATTAAAAAAGGAGTGAAATTATATGTGGGAGCTACAAATTTGGGCTTGGTGTTTGATATTTCTAGGTATTCTTATCGTGGGAGCTGTTATCGGCTTTTTCGTTTCCAGAAAGATAATGACGAAATATTTAGAAAAAAACCCTCCTGTTAATGAAAAAATGATTCGTGTGATGTTCCAACAAATGGGAAGAACACCATCAGAAAAGCAAGTTCGTCAAGTTATGGCTTCGATGAATCAAGCGAAAAATCAATAGGGTAAATTAAATGGTAAATTAAATAATAAAAGCATGCTTATCAAAGAGCATGCTTTTTTATGCTTGCTTGTTTCTTCCCCATTTTATTTTAGCTTCTTGATGGTGATATAAACGTTTGATATTACTTAGATGGCGAAAGTAGATGACTGCCAACGCTATCGAAGCGACAATTGCAAAATAAACATCAATTTCTTTATTGAAGATAGGATCATAACCGATGATTGTTAGAACAATAACGAAGATAGTAATAATAGAAGCCGAGATCAAAGATCCCAATGATACATAACTTGATATATAAGCTACAATGAAAAACAATGCCAATCCAACAACGAGTAACCAAGGACAATAGCCTAAAATAACACCACCACTAGTAGCAACGGCTTTGCCACCTTTAAACCCCAAATAGATGGAAAAGGTATGGCCAAGGACGGCACATAGACCATATATCATAGGTGATAAGAAGCAGTATTCACTGGGAATAATATGAAATCTAAATAAAAAGACAATAATAAAACCCTTAAATGAATCAAGAATATAAGTAATAATTGCATATTTATTTCCTAACACTCTTCCAGTATTAGTAGTACCAATGTTTTTACTGCCATGCTCACGAATATCGACACCTTTGAGTTTTCCAATTACAAATCCAAACGGAATCGAGCCTAATAAATAGGCAACAATTAACAAACCATATTTAATAATCATAGTATTTCTCCATATTGTTAAATATTATATCATAAAAAGATTTGAAATACAATATTTTATAAAAACGGGACATACAATGTTTTTAATATAGTCATTAAAATGCGAATAAATAGCTTTGAAGAGAGGTTAAACGCGCTCAAAAAAGACAAATGAATATAAATAGCAACTGAAAATAATGTTTTACTTTTTATTTAATATATGCTATAATATAGTTAGATAAATAAGAAGGAATGATGAATATGGCAAAAATTAAAAGCAATGATTATACTGGTGAGAAGATTCAGGTCTTA